>JAICXX010000002.1 GCA_025934485.1 Chitinophagaceae bacterium | reverse complement strand
CCGGCAGCGCCCCCACCCCCGGCGCAAAACGTCACAAAAACCGACACGCCATAAAAAACCCTCTGCGTTAGCAGAGGGTTTTACTTATTTCAATATCTCGTGTCCCAACTTATCCCGCTTCGTCTGCAGATACCGCTCGTTATGCGGATTCGGACAGACCTCGATCGGCACCGTCTCCACGATCTCCAGGCCATATCCCAGCAACCCGGCCCGTTTCTGCGGGTTATTGCTGATCAACCGCAGCTTGGTGATCCCCAGATAACGCAGGATCTGGGCGCCGACGCCATAGTCCCGTTTGTCCATTGGGAAACCGAGATGCAGATTGGCTTCGACCGTATCCATGCCCTCTTCCTGGAGCTTGTAGGCCTTTAATTTATTCAACAGGCCTATTCCCCGGCCCTCCTGGTTCATATATAAGATGACGCCCTGGCCTTCTTTTTCTACCAGCTTCATGGCCTCATGCAGCTGCTCGCCACAATCACACCGCATCGAGCCGAGGATATCCCCCGTAAAACATGAGGAATGGACCCGCACCAGCACCGGATCACCCGGCTCCCAGCTTCCTTTGATCAGGGCTAAGTGCTCATTCCTGGTGTTCTTTTCCTGGAAGGCGACGAGCTTGAAATGACCATACTTGGTCGGCATATCCACCTGTACGATCTCTTCGATAAGCGAATCGGTCTTCAGCCGGTACTCGATCAAATCCTTGATCGAGATCACCTTCAAATCGTACTTCCTGGCTATCTCGAGCAGCTCCGGCAGCCGCGCCATGGTCCCGTCCTCGTTCATGATCTCTACCAATACCCCCGCCGGTTCCAAACCCGCCAAGCGGGCCAGATCGATGGTAGCCTCGGTATGCCCGGCACGCCGCAGGACACCCCCGCGTTTGGCGCGTAACGGGAAAATATGCCCGGGACGGCCCAGATCCTCCGGTTTCGTGGCCGGATCGATCAACGCCTGCACGGTGGCAGCCCGGTCCCGCGCAGAGATTCCCGTAGTACAGCCATGCCCAAGCAGATCCACGCTCACGGTAAAAGGCGTTTCGTGAATGGCCGTATTGTTATTGACCATTAGCCCCAGCCCGAGCTCATCACAACGCTCCTCCACCAGAGGGGCACAGATCAAACCCCGGCCGATCTTGCTCATAAAATTGATGACTTCGGGCGTCACATTCCGGGCAGCGGTAACGAAATCGCCTTCGTTCTCCCGGTCCTCGTCGTCGACGACGATCACCAGCTTTCCTTGCTTTATGTCTTCAATAGCACTCTCGATAGTTGACAACATTCCATTGAGGTTTAAGTGAGTAGGCGGTTATTAGCCGCCCTGTACAAAATTAACAATAAAAACGCCGGAAAGTTAAGAAAGGATGCCTGAGGCATTTTGCGGCTTTTTGCGCCCAAAATGTTGACAAGTTGTCAAAATTATGTTAATGTTAAGGCCCAGCCTTTTTATAGCTTTGGTTTCCTTAGACAACGGTTTACTGCAAAGTCCATTCCTGTCAAAAGTCCCCACTCGCCCTGATTGGTTGCCATCTGTTAATGATTTCTTAATCATTCGTTCTCAATAACCCAGCTGCGAAGTTCTTTCTTTGCAGCCGCAAAAACCACTTTATATGATCAAACGACTGCTCTTATCGGCATTCACCTTAATCTCCATGCTCTGTGCTTTAGGGCAGGAGACGACCTCCTCGATGCTGGGAAGCGTCACCCAAAATGGTACCGGTCTGGCCGGTGCTACGGTGACTGCTCTCCACGTTCCCACAGGCACCAAGTATACCACGACTACCCGCAAAGACGGCCGTTACAACCTGGATGGTCTTCGCGTAGGTGGCCCGTATACGTTGATTGTTAGTTATGTAGGCTTCAAAGAGGAAAAAACGGAGAACATCTTTTTAACCATCGGCCAGGACTACACCGGTGACTTCTCCATGACCTCCGACACGAAAGAGCTGACTTCCGTCACCGTATCGGCCGGACGGCAGAACCCCATCTTCAACAACTCCCACACGGGTTCGCAGGTACAGTTCAACCGGACCCAATTGGAACAGCTGCCCACCGTCAGCCGCTCTATCCAGGATTTTACCAAACTCGAACCTACGTCCAACGGTCTGAGCTTCGCCGGCACCAACCCCGGAATGAACAACATCACCGTTGATGGCGCCGACTTCAACAACTCCTTCGGCCTCTCCAGCACCCTCGGCGGCCAGGCCAGCGCCCAACCCATTGCGATGGACGCCCTCGATCAGCTGCAGGTACAAACCTCGCCTTATGACGTCCGTCAGGGCAACTTCACCGGCGGTCTCGTCAACTCCGTGACCCGTAGCGGTTCCAATACCTTCCGCGGCACGGTCTATACCTATCTCAAAGGGCCCGGTACCATCGGCTACAAAGTCGATGACTACGCAGCGCCCCGTACTCCCTTCAAGTTCAACATCACCGGTGCTTCGCTCGGCGGCCCGATCATCAAGGACAAGCTGTTTTTCTTCATCAACGCAGAACAAGATCTGCAGACTGCGCCTGCCAGCGGATTCATCGCCTCGGACGCCAATCACCCGGTGACCCCCGGCAGCGTTTCCATCGCCAATGCCGATACGCTCACCGAGATCGCCAACTACCTCAAAGACGCAACCAAGCATCCGGGTTGGAGCTACGATCCCGGCGCCTTCCAGGGCTATTCCTTCAAAACCAATAGCTATAAAGTCGACGCGAAAGTGGACTGGAACATCAACCCTGCGAACGTCCTTTCACTGAAATACAACTACCTGAAATCCTACGCCGACCAGTTCCCGAGCACCAGCCGTGCCGTCGGTTCCGGTCTCGTCGGCGGCCAGCAGGCCGGGAACAACGCCATGCCCTTCTACGGTAGCGGCTATCGCATCAACAACGACCTGAATATCTATCTGCTCGAGCTCAACACCCGCTTCGGCAACCAGGCTTCCAATAAACTGCAGATCGGCTACACCCGGGAAAGAGACTTCCGCACACCGCAGACCTCGAACCCCACCTTCCCGCTGGTCGACCTCCTGTATAACAACAACGGTTATACGACTTTCGGATATGAGCCTTTTACCTACAACAACACCCTCGACATGGACTCCTACCAGTTGATGGAGACCTTCATCCTTTACAAAGGCTCTCATGAGCTTACCTTTGGTTCGCAGGATACGTACAAGAAATATCAGAACGCCTTTGCCCCGGGTTATCAGGGTGTCTACCAGTTCTCCTCGGTGGACGCGTTCCTTAACGGCCAGCCCGCCGCCAACTACCGCCAGGAATATTCGACGCTCAAAGGCGGCGCCTTCCCCTGGGCCTATGCCGGCGCTACCAACCTGAGCCTTTACGCCCAGGATAAATGGCATGCTACCCGCAGGTTCACCCTGGTGTATGGTATCCGCTTCGACTATACGTCCTACCAGAATAAATTCACCGATAATACCCATTTCGACGCGCTGACCTTTAAGAATGGCGCTTCCTATAACATCGGCAAGGCCCCCGGCAGCTTCGTCGTCGTGAGTCCCCGCATAGGTTTCAACTGGGACGTACTGGGTGACAGAAGCCTGCAGGTCCGCGGCGGCGCCGGTATTTTCACGGGCGCTCCCCCCTTCGTTTGGATCGAGAACCAGGCTTCTACCAACGGCGTACAGCTGGGCACCGCGTCACTGTCGAATGTGCCCTTCAACCCCACCGCCCAGGGAAGTCTCAGCCAATATCTTGCAGCCAGCGGTCAGGCGCAGGATTCGACTCCCACCAGCTATGGCGCCGACGTGGTGGCCAAGAATTTCAAATACCCCACCAAGCTGCGCACGAGCATCGGTATAGACTACAAACTGCCCGACAACTGGGTGGTCACCGGCGAGTTCATCTACTCCAAAGACATCAATGCCACCTATATGGCGAATGTCAACCTCAATGAATCCAATGGTATTGCCTTAAACAACGGCTCCGACAACCGGTGGCGGTGGAACACCAATCCCACGGCCGTCAGCGGTGCGTCTACCGTCAACGCCAGCAATAGCTACTACTACGCTACTCCCCCAACCGCCACCAAGTCGCATCCGAATATTACAAACGCCATCTGGCTCGGCAATACCAACAAAGGCTGGTCCTATAACGCTATCCTCAAGATCCAGAAGAACATCCGCAACTTCTCCGTGGGTGTGGCATATACCCATAGCGACACGAGAACGGCCATGGAGACCGGCAGCACCGCCAGCACCCTGTGGTCTTCGCGCCCGGTCTCCAATTCGGACCCCAATGCAGCCGTGCTTGCGCGTCCCTCCTGGTACCAGCCCGATCGTATCATTGCCTACGGCAACTACCGCGTCGAATACGCCAAACATTTCGCTACGATCATCGGCCTCGTTTTCGAAGCCGCTCCTGCAGGCGTGACCTCTTACGTATACAATGGTGACCTCAACGGTGACGGCAACAGCGGAAACGACCTGATCTATATCCCGAAGAACTCCGGCGATATCCACCTCATCGACGCAGGATCGTACAGCGCCAGTACTCACTCGGGCGCTACGACCGGTACACCCACCGACTCCCGCACCGCCGCACAGATCTGGACACAGCTGAACAACTTCATCACCCAGGACCACTATCTCTACAAACACCGTGGTCAATATGCACGGGCTAACTCCGTTGTTCAACCGTTCTTCAAACGTCTGGACTTGCACGTAGGCGAAGACATCTATTTCTATACCGGTAAAGAGGAACACCGGAGCAAACACACCCTGTCCCTGACGATGGACATGCTCAATGTGGGCAACTTCATCAGCAAGTACTGGGGTGTTTACAAGGCCTACAACGTCAACAACTTCCTGAAATTCGAAGGCATTGCAGCGGATGGCAAGACCCCGCTCATCTCCTTCCCCTATCAGGATGCGAACAACCTGGTTCCGCTTACCCAAAGCTTCACTCCGAGCACCAGCCTCAGCAGTCGCTGGCAGGCACAGTTCGGTATCCGTTACGAGTTCAACTAAAAACAAAGATCCGGCGCATAAAAAAACCCGGCCTCGGCCGGGTTTTTTCGTAAAATCATTTGCCCCATCCCCACAACAAGAACTCCGGCATCGCCCTCGCCCAGGTCTCGACATCGTGCTTCCCTCCCGGCATCTCCAGGTAACGGATATCCAGCCGGGGATCATATCCCTTGCCCGTCAGCTCCCTGATCAGATCCTGCACATCGTCGATGGAATCGATCACCCCGTTGTGATTGCGATCTTCGGTCTCGTCCTGCGTACCACATTCAAAAAAGAATTTCAACCAGGGATAATATCCGCCGCGGCGCACAGCAGCATGCATGATCCGGTCCGTAGCCTCATTGAAGGCAGAGTCATCCTTACTCTTCGTCCGCCACCAAAAGCTGCCGCTGAAAAGACCCGCCCTGGCAAACTCTTCGGGATGCTGCCATACGATATCCATCGCACTCAACGCACCGAGACTAAACCCCGCAAAGGCCTTCTCCCGGAACGAAGGCGCCGGGTACCACTCCCGGATGGCCGGCAACAGCTCCTCGAAGATAAAACGGGTATACACATCCGCCTTCGCGCCCCATCCCTGGTAATCGGGCCTCCCGGCCGTCCCATATTCCAGCTTGCGATCAGGCCCGGCATGAATACCGATACACACGAGCGGCCGCAAACACCCACGGTCGTGTAAGACACCCAGGAGATCGGAAAAACCCATGCGGTCCAGATCCTGTCCATCGTTGAACAACAGCAGGCTCACCGTGGAAAGATCCTCCGGCATCCCGCCCGGCCAATAGCTGTCCACCTGTACGGTTCTGTCAAGGAATTGGGATCGTAAAGACTTGCTCTCACACAAAATATTCCTGGTCTTTTCTCTCAGCATAGCGCCAAAAATAGTAATTTGAAATGGAAACCCGCCGTTAAGGCCGCTTCCGTGAAAAATGGATCTCGACGAGACATATCACAAATGGCATTCGCCGGCCATCGGCCATGACTTCGAAATGCTCGTGTTCGGCCACGCAGGCTATCCCGTGATCCTCTTCCCTACTTCCCGCGGAAGCTATTACCAGAACAAGGACCAGGGCCTAATCGAGACCGCCCGCTGGTTTCTCGAAACGGGAAAAGTCAAGATCTATTGCCCGGATAGCCTCGACGCCGCTTCCTGGTACAATAAATCCATCGCCCCGGCCGGGCGCGCATGGCAACACACCTTGTACGACAAGCTGATCCTGGAAGACATCGTACCCCGCGCCACCTACGAGACCGGCCACCCGCGCATCGCCCTGGCCGGCTGCAGCTTCGGCGGCTATCACGCCGCCAACTTCGCCTTCCGCCATCCCAATCTCGCCGGTTACTGCTTTTCGATGAGCGGCATCTTCGATATCCGCTCCTTTACAGATGGTTACTACGACGACAATATCTATTTCAACAATCCCGTAGACTTCATCCCCGGCGCCACCGAGCCCGCGCTTTGGCAAATGGGGATTGTCCTCGGCACAGCGCAGCGCGATATCTGCCGCGGACAAAACGAATGGATGAGCCGTCTGCTCACCGCCAAATCGATACCCCACTGGCTGGACATCCGACCGGACCGCGACCACGACTGGCCCGTATGGAAAGAGATGTTCCCCCATTATCTTTCGCTCATCGACAAATCATAATATATGTCTGCCAACAAAAAAATAGGTATTCTCTACGGCCGCGAAAGATCTTTCCCCATGGCTTTCATCGAAGCCGTCAATCGCAGGAATATCGCCGGCATCACCGCCGAACCCGTTCGCATCGATAAGGTCATCCAGGCGGAACACTCCGGCTATGCCGTGATCATCGACCGCATCTCCCAGGATGTCCCCTTCTACCGCGCCTGGCTGAAAAATGCGGCGCTCACCGGCGCCGCCGTGATCAACAACCCCTTCTGGTGGAGCGCTGACGAAAAATTCTACAACAACTGCCTCGCGGAAACTATCGGCATTCCGGTACCCAAGACCGTTATCCTTCCCTCGCGCGAGCTGCCCCCCGATACAAGCGACCAGTCGTTCTCCAACCTCGCCTTCCCGCTGGATTGGGAAACGATCTTCCGCTATGTGGGATTCCCTGCCTATATGAAACCCTTTGCCGGCGGCGGCTGGAAGAACGTGTATAAGCTGCATAACGCGGAAGAGTTCTATCAACGCCATGGCGAAACAGGACAGCTCGTCATGTTGTTACAGGAGGAGATCGTCTTCACCGAATATTACCGCTGTTATTGCATCGGCGGCAAATATGTACGCATCATGCCCTATGAACCGCGTAATCCCCATCACCTCCGCTATTCTGCCGACTTCAATCCCACCGCGGAAAGACTGCAGGAGATGGAAGAGATCGTGCTCCGCATCAACGCCTGGCTGGGCTATGACTTCAATACCGTCGAGCTGGCCATACGCGATGGCATCCCGTATGCGATCGACTTCTGCAACCCCGCTCCCGACGCCGAAAAGTCCAGCGTAGGCGAAGAGAATTTTCAATGGGTCGTGGAGACCGCCGCCGACTACGCCATCGAAAGAGCCATGGCCCATCAGGACGGAGTCGACAACCTCACCTGGGGCCACTATCTCAAAAAAAGCGTGACACACCAGCCGCTCACCGGTGAATAATTCACCTTTTCCCACTAAATTTATCCAATGGCAGAAATCAACTATCGCAATTTCACGCTGGGAATCGAAGAAGAATACATGGTCATCGACCCGCAAAGCCGGGAGCTTAAAAGCCACGAACAAAAGATCGTCACTGAAGGGCAAAAGATCATCCGCGACAAGGTCAAAGCGGAGATGCACCAGGCCGTGGTAGAGGTCGGAACCGATATCTGCCGCGATGTCGACGAAGCCCGCCGCGACGTCTCCACCCTCCGCAGCACCATCAGCCGCATCGCGGGTGACCTGGGCTTTCACGTCGGCGCCGCAGGGACGCATCCTTTTAGCCATTGGGAACACCAGCTCATCACCGAACACGTCCGCTACAACGAGATCGTCAATGAACTGCAGGAAGCAGCCCGCAGCAACCTCATCTTCGGTCTGCACGTCCATGTCGGTATGGAAAGCCGCGAGATGGCCAACCACATCGCCAACTCCACCCGCTATTTCCTGCCGCATATCTACGCGCTCAGCACGAATTCTCCTTTTTGGGAAGGCCGCCAAACGGGTTATAAATCCTACCGGACCAAGGTCTTCGACAAATTCCCCCGGACAGGCATACCCGAAACCTTCGAAAGCATCGAGGCCTACGATAATTTCGTGAAGCTGCTGGTCAAAACGAACAGCATCGACAACGCCAAAAAGATCTGGTGGGATCTCCGCGTCCATCCTTTTTTCAATACGGTGGAATTCCGCATCTGCGACGTCCCTATGACGGTCGATGAGACCATCTGCATCGCCGCCCTCTTCCAGAGCATATGCGCCAAGATCTACAAGCTGCGCTCCCTGAACATGAACTATATCCAGTACTCCCGGGCCCTGATCAATGAGAACAAATGGCGCGCAAGCCGCTATGGCATCGACGGCCACCTCATCGATTTCGGCAAGGAAGAGGAGGTCAATACACGCGTCCTCATTTACGAGCTGCTGGACTTCATCGACGATGTCGTCGACCCGCTCGGCTGCCGTGCAGCCGCGCACTACGCGGAACATATGCTCGAAACGGGCACCGGTGCCGACCGCCAGCTCAAGGTCTTCGCCGAAACCGGCAGCCTCCTCAGCGTGGTGGACTATATTCACGGCCAGTTCCTGGCAGGAACGTAGTTTCTATAGACCGGCCTGGGGCCGGTCGGCCGAAGGCCCATCGTTAGCTCGTAACGCCCCGAGGGCTACATTTTACGCAAAGCCCGAAGGGGCGTTACTTGAGGTCGGCGGCCGTAAGGCCGCTATTGACCTTTACACTCTGCATCGTCATATCCAGATCGATCTCGCCCTGGTTGTCATCGACATGCCAGGGAAATTGAATGCCATCCACGGTCCGGTAATCGCTATAATCGGTAGTGGTCTGGCCCTGGCTCGAGTTCTTGACGAGCCGGGTACGCAGCCCGGTAGCAAGATCATAATAGTAGAACGAGGTCTTCCCACCCGGGTCCGTGACCTTGAGCTCATAGACGTCCTTGCCGTTGATGTTCTTGATGCTCGTCAGCTCGGTCTTATACCCTTCCCTGGAAAAGTTCAGTTCGGGGAAAGGCGACACCTCTTCCTTGATGTCCTTCCGCATGTCTTCATCCAGCGGGGGATTCTGCCCCATTTGTGAAAGACTGATGCTGTCGCCCTTTACCAGCAGCCGCAAGGCATGCGTATTGTTCATATCCGGCAGATCGATCTCCAGCAACATATTGTCCGGGCTCACGAAACGATGGGTCGTTACCACCTTCTGTCCCTGTACCGACGCCGTGGCAACCGTCTCGAGGTCTTTGACCGCGAGGAGCTTGTCCTTGCCGCCTAAGGCCGTCAGGTATTTGCCGATGACATCATTCGCGGAGACACCCGGCGGAACGGGCCGTTCCGGCGCCTGACCCGTCCAGATATTATTGGCGGGGTTGATATCCGGGAAATTATGTTCCGGATCGATGGTAATGGATTTAATCTTGGACGTCGACGGATACGCGAAAGCCTTCTCGGGGCCATGCTGCCAGATCTCCACCGGCAGCTGCAGCGTATCGATCTTGCCATTCTCCTGCTGGATCGCCATCACCACCGGCATCGCCATCTCCTCCAGGTTTTCGATCGTGATGATCGCCCCCTTGCCAGGATCGTTGTCGACATATTTCACCCCTTTCACTCCCTGGTCCAGCTTCCAATTGTTCAGGATCCAACCCCGCCAGAACCATCCCAGGTCCTCGCCGCCCGCATTCTCCATCGTCCGGAAGAAATCCCACGGCGTAGGATGCTTGAACGCCCAGCGGCGGATATAGGTGCGGAACGCATAGTCGAACCGCTTTTCACCCAGCACGTATTTCCGCAGCAGCTCAAGCGCCATGGACGGCTTCATATAAGCCGCGACACCCAGGTTATTGCCCTGGATGACATCGGGAATGGTAAAGATCGCCTCGCTCTTGTCGCCGAACATATACCCCGCTGCTCTTTGTGCATCCTCTTTATGATAGAACTCCCCGTTATTGAAGACCTTGGTATCGACGCCATTGATGAAGGTGTTGAAGCCCTCATCCATCCAGGCGTACTTCCGTTCATTGGATCCCACGATCATCGGGAACCAGTTGTGACCGAATTCGTGGTTGGTGACCTCCCAAAGCCCACCGCCACGCTCACCCGAAGAACAGAAGACGATCCCGGGATATTCCATCCCATTTACCAGCCCCGCCACATTGGTGGCCACCGGATAAGTAAACGGATACCACTGCTCCGAATAGAGCTGGATACAACCCTTGACGAATTCCGTACTCCGGCCCCAGGCCTTGGCATCCGCCGCCTCCTCGGGATAAACGCTTTGCGCCAGGGCCTTTTTCCCACCCGGCAGATTGATCCGCGCGGCATCCCAGATGAATGCCCTGGACGCCGCCCAGGCCACATCGCGGGTCTGGTTGCACCGGAAATGCCAGGTAAGCGTCGCCTTGGACAGATGCGCGGTGCCGGCTTTCACCTCATCCGCTGTCTTGATGAATACCGTCTTGTCACTTTCCCTGGCCTTGGCTAACCGGCCGATCTGCGCCGGTGTCAACACCTCCGCTGGGTTCAGCAGCTCCCCCGATCCTACTACGACCAGATCGGACGGCGCCGTGATCGTATAATCGATATTGCCATAATCCAGGTAGAACTCACCCTGTCCCAAATACGGCATCACATTCCAGCCATTGATGTCGTCATAGACCTCCATCCGCGGATACCACTGCGCGATCTCATAGATCCATCCCTCACCCACATGCTGCCGGCCCATCCGGTCCGTACCATATTCGGGAATGGAGAAACCATAGTTGATCCGGAACCGGACCGTCCCGCCCGCCGCCCGTAAGGCCTCCGGCAAAATGACCTGCATCCGCGTATCCGAGATCACATAATCGGCCTTCACTTCCTTGCCGTCGGGCCGCAGGATCGTCACGGACCTGATCTCGTCACCCTTCGTAAAATTCTTGTTCGACCAACGGCCGCCGGTCACCGGGTTAACGGCCTCGCCGCGCGAATCCTCCCGGTAGATATTCTGATCCAGCTGCATCCACAAAAAAGGCAGCTCGTCGGGGCTGTTGTTGGTGTAGGCTACAGTGACCTCCCCGCTCAAAGAATGCGCCGTCGTGTCGAGCGTCGTATGGATCGAGTAATCGACCTTGTTCGTCCAATACTTATCCCCCGGCGCACCACTCGCACTGCGGTAAACGGTACTACCGGTAGAATAAAAAAGCGGATCGAATGCCTTATGCTGATCGTAATGCGAAGCGGGCGTAGTCTGCGCCGATAACTCTCCGGCTGGTAGGGCAAGCAGGAGCGTGAATAGAACCTTACTCATGTTTCTCATAGGCTAAAGATAGCAGAAGATTCCAGCGGCTCCAAATAAAGAACCCCGCGCAATCCTTGCGCGGGGCCAAAAAATATCAAGTAATAACGCTATTTAGTCTTCCCTAAAGAATCTTTGGCTTTCGCTTTGGCGGCAGCGGCGGCCGTCATGGCGACCTTCACCGAATCCACATACCGCGTAGAATCGGCAGCGATCGTCGTATCCGGCGGAATATATACATGCAGACTGCGCATCTCCTGCTCCGTTACCGTCAGCAGCTGACCCGTCCTGATCTTGTTACACAAGAGCTCTCCCACTGCCAGCGCATCCTCTTTGGTCCGGAAGACCCGGTGTCCGGGGATACCGGGTATATTGTCCTGGTGGAAATAAGGTTGCCCGTCACGCAGGATATCGTATCCCCAGCCATTCGGCACTTCAATCGCCCGTAACTCCATCAGCGCATGTTCCTTTCTCCACTCGTTCCGCTTATAGATCCCATACGAGAACGTTCCGATGATCACGATAAGCATCCCGATGGAGAGCCCCCATTTACGAAAGAACGCCATGCTTAGTCGAACTGGTTGTAGACCTGGTTGGGGAAGAATTCTTCGATGTCGGAGAAACCTGCCGTATTGCCCGTACCCAGACCGGTACCGACAAAACCACGGTTCTGCAACGTGAAGCCCACCGCGCCGCTGCGGGCCGTCCCTTCATAAGGCGTTTTTTCCGTCCAGAGATCGGTAGCGAAATCATATTCCCAGGTATAGCCTATCGAGGTACCATTCTGCCCCAGGGTGATGTAACCCTTGTCACGGGTATTGCCGTAGGGGTTGCTGGTCGCAGGGATGATGAAGCCGGCACCGTACTTGCGGACAATGTTCGTATAACCGTCATCGTATGTGGCGGGATTGGTGTTGTAGATATCACGCAGCCGCGTCCATGGATTTGTCGACTTGGGATTCAATTGGAAAGCTTCTGCCTGATGCGGATCGAATGACCAGAAATCATAGGCCATATTGTTCGCTGCCCAAACGCTGCCGGGTGTATAACCAGCCATGATATAACCCTTATTCTGGTAAACCCAGACCGTTGCACCCGAGCGCTGGTTGCCTTGCATATAAGGCATCTGCGTCCAGTGGCCCGTGGCAGGGCTGTATTTCCACACGTCCGCAAAATAGTAGTTATTGTCGGTTCCCGTGAGCACATACCCGGTGGTATCGAAGCCCCAGGCCACCGCATCGAAACGGGGGTAGCTGGTATCGGCGTCGTGAATGGAGTCGATCTGTGACCAGCTGTTGGAACCGGGATTGTACGACCAGAAATCCGCCATGGGCGTAAAACCGTCATTACCCACACCGGTACCTACATAACCGATCCCTTCGGTCGCGAACGCACAGGCATTGCTGCGGGCCGCGCCCGTGAAAGGCGCGATCTGGGACCAAGTTCCATAGGCATCCGAGGAATCGTACCCACTGGGTTTTGCATAGTTGATATTGCCGGGAACATATTTAAAAAAGGAGGTCAGACGCGCATTGGGACTCAACGGGTTGATCCCGAGGCCTACGTACGCGACGTCATTGATCACGAATACCGATCCGTAGCCCATTTGCACGCCAGGCCAGTGGGAGCGCGCCACCCAGTTGCCGTTTTGTGTATAGTTGATGCTAGCTTTGGTGCAGGAAAACAGGATACCTAGTAACATTAACGCGAACAAAGTAATGTTGATCCGCTTCATATTTGTTTTGATATTTTCCGCTAAAGTATTCGAACATTACATAGGAAATTCGTTAAAATGTATTTTCACATATTTTTAATAGATAAATGGGCAGCTTTCATATACCAATTCCCTTCCTTCCGCGTTTTTTGGCATTTTCTCTCATCTTCCCTATTTTGCGCTCGTGTATCCCGCTGAAAAAGAAGGAGTAAGAGCGCACTCATGCCCCTTGTTCCGGCGCTTTGGAAGGCCGTCAACGCGTTTGGATTGGTAGATGAAAAAAGTCGTTTGGTCGTTTTTTCTTTACCTTTGATACATACTAACAAAATAGTAACAACTGGCACCCCTAATATTGCAGCAATTGGTGAAAAAGGGCGAACTTTGCGCCCTGTTTACTCTATCGGCCGTCAAGAACTAATAGGATCGCATAAGATTCGAACAAGAAAACCAGCATGACTAAACATAATTTTTTGAGAAAAGAACTGCTTTTTTTTCTATCCTGTCTTCTGTCGGTGTTTTGCTTTTTCCCGGGCTGTGAAAAACAGCCAACGCTCAATTTTGGCCCTACTTATGCAGACGATAATACCGGTGCAAATATCGTGCTGGTGGACACGGCTTCTGTCGACGTATCGACCATTTACACGGACTCTACCGCCACCGCCGCCACCGGTTACCTGATGGTGGGTTCCTATAATGATGCCTATCTGGGCAACGTTAGCTCCCGCGCCTATCTGCAGGTGATCCCTCCCGCCAGCCTTCCTACGCTCGATCCCCGTATCGATACCTACGACTCTATGGGTATGGTCCTGTTCTTTAAGCCGGGCAACCCGTATTACGGTGATTCCACCCAGTACCAGTATTATATGGTGAACCAGGTGGACACCCTTTGGCAGTTGGGCGCCTTCCAGCGTGGCTGGTTCAGCAGCTATTCGCTGCCGCTAGGTCCCATGCTGGGTGAGAGCAGCGTGAAGATCGAGCCGAACCGCCCCGTTAACTTCGCCTCCAATACCAGCCAGGGCACCGGTGATACCGTCCGCATCCGCATGGACGACAACCTCGGCCGCACGATCTATAACATGATCTACAACAAGTCCGATACGGTGGTGAAATCGAACCAGTGGCTGCAATGGTTCAACGGGCTTTGTATCTCCCCCGATCCCAGCAAGGGTGTCGCCAATTTCATGGCCGGTTTCAAGGATAGCTGTCTGATGCGTATCTATTACCGCGAAAATGCCGAGATCAGCTCGGAAAAATACCTTGACTTTACCCTTACGAACAAAAGCTTCCAGTTCAATAATATCGTTTCCGCTGCCGGCACCGGCTTTAAAAGCCTTATCACCCAGGATCCGCAAACGCCGCCCGCCATTTCTTCGGCGACGACCGGCCATGCCGGCTATGTCTCGACCATCAATGGGATGAACGTAAAGCTCACCTTTCCTTATCTGAGCTCCATCGCCTTGCGACGGGACTTTATCGGATTGCTCCGGGCACAGCTGATCGTCCGGCCGGTTCCGGGTAGCTTCTCCCAGATCTGGAGGTTGCCACCCGCCGTCGGTATCTACTATACGGACCTGAACAATCTCATCGGCACCCCGATCCCCGCAGTAGGTTTGGCCGGTGCACAAACCGGCGTCCCGTTGATCGATTACTTCAATCCGCTGAATTCGGTGTACACGTACGATGTCACCACGTTCGTGGCAGCACAGCTCACCAACCCGAGCCCCGCTGCCTCGCAGACGGGCCTAATGCTCAGCATACCCGCTCCGGCGGACAACGCTGCGTTCCAAAGGCTCATCGTCGCGGACCAGACCTATCCAAAGACCGAGCAGATCATCCTGAACGTTTATTATATCTCGCTATACCCCCATCAATAAAACAAATGATACGTCTCTCGATCCTCATATCGCTGCTTACTGTTGCATCTCTCGGGGTGATGGCCCAGAACAACTTTTTACCTTATTCCCAGTTCGGCTTCGGGGAGCTCGACAACAGCTTCTACAACCGGACCAGCGGCATGGCCGAAACCGGGATCGCCTACCGCAGCAACCGCTTCCTGATCAACAATAACCCCGCCTCTTACTCCGCGCTTACCAACCAGTACTTTACCATGGAGCTGAGCCTTCGCGGCAGCTTTATCAACTACGCAGGCGAACCCGTTGCCCCCGCCGGCACCGAGTCCGGTGACCTCACCTTCCGCCGTCTCGTCATGGGGATCAAAGCCGCCAAATGGTGGGGTACCAGCATCGGTCTCGTTCCTTATTCCACCCAGAACTACGAGTTCAATGTCCCCTATTATGTCCAGGGTAGCAACCAGGCGGTTGCGAACCAGTATACCACGGGACATGGCAGCGTCAATAAAGCTTATTGGGGGAATTCGTTCGAATTCTTTCATCATTTGTCCCTCGGTGTCGAAGCCGGCTATATCTTCGGCGACCTCAACCAGAAAACAATTCTGCAGAATACCACCACCGGCGGCAGCGATGCTTCGACGACGAACGACATCTTTCTGCAGAACCTCCGCATGACCTATGGCATCCAGCTCTACGGTCATATCGGCAAAAAGCTCGACTATACCCTCGGCGGTGTCTATTCGCAAAAAGTCGCCCTCCTCGCCTCGCCAAACCAAAGCGTGGGCACCGGGACCGACTCGCTCACCGCCACCGGCGGCGGCGGCTTGTACAACGCGCAGAACCCCGACTACTATATGTACCTGCCCGACACCTATGGCGGCGGCTTCTCGGTGACCTGGAAACATAAATATACCTGGACGGGAGACTACAAATATTCGAACTGGAACGGGGTGCAACGCGAGAATACCTATCCTGGTCAGGATTACAACATCATCAGCAGCGAACGCGGCTCGCTTGGTTTCGAGGTCTCGAAGAAAAAGGCTTTCTATAACAGCCTCGTCGAGCTCAGCTATTTCCAAACGGGCATCTATTACGGCAAAGACTATCTCCAGATCAACGGCACTCAGCTCCATGACATGGGCGTCACGGTCGGTTTCGGCGTCAACAGCCTCAAGACGCCGCTGGCTTATAACTTGACCCTGAACTATGGCATCAAGGGAACCACCAACAACGACCTGATCCGCGAGAATTATATCAACCTGACCTTCGGGGTCAACTTTGGAACCATCTGGTACACCAAAGGCAGAAAATTCGACTAACCTATGCTCGACCTCCATCAGCAGATGAAAGGCTTCCCGATGATGGGAGTGCTCAACTGCATCGTCGTGGAGGACAACAACAAGCAAAGCGCCCTGCTCAAAGACTATATCGCAAAGACACCGAAGCTGACCTTCTCCGGCAAATGCGAGTCCGCCACCGATGTCTACGCCCTCGTGACCCAGCACCGTGCCGACATCATCTTCTGGGACATCCGGCTGCTCGACAACCGCATCATGCTTCGCCTCCGCGAATCGGGCTACTATCCCATCGTCATCTGTATCGCCGACAAACAGGAACAGGAAGAAAAAGAAACGGAGATGGATGTCTTCAGCTATCTCATCCGCCCCCTCTCCTTCGAACGGTTCCTCTCGACGATGAACAAGATCCGCGACTATCTTTCCACGACCATCTATATCCATCACCGCAACAACCGCTTCGTCTTTGTCAAATCGGAATACAAGATCATCAAGGTCCGTTTCGAAGATATCCTGTTCTGCGAAGGCATGAAGGACTATACCCAGATCTATGTCCGCGGCCGCGCCGAACCCATCCTTACCCTCAGCAATCTGAAATCCTTCTCTTATAAGCTGCCCCCCGAAGAGTTCATCCGCGTCCACCGCAGCTTTATCGTCTCGCTGACCCATATCGACTCCATCGCGCGCAACGAGATCTACATCGGCAAGAAGATCATCCCCATAGGCGATAGCTTCAAGGACGATTTCTACCAGATCATCGAGTGGAATTCTTAGCCGCGCAGGCCTCCATCGGACCGGCGGCGCCCCTCTGTTTTGGGCGCCCGTCCGATTTCCTTAACTTTGCCCCATGGTTAGAGTAGCTATCCTGGATCTATATGAGGGGCAGGCAAATCAGGGCATGCGTTGTATCCGCGAATTACTCACCGGATATGGCCAGACCCACGGCATAGATCTCCTCTACGATGAATACGAAGTACGCCTGCAAAAGCAGGTCCCCGATCTCTCCTACGATATCTATATCTCCAGCGGCGGTCCCGGCAGCCCGCTCGACAGTGAAGACAGCCAGTGGGAAGCAGCCTACTGGCAGTGGCTCAAGCGCATCGAGGAATACAACTCGCATCCTACAACCATCCAGCCCAAAAACGTACTCTTCATCTGCCACTCCTTTCAGCTGATCTGCCGCCACTATGGCATCGCGAAAGTAACACACAGAAAATCTACTGCGTTCGGCGTGTTCCCTGTTCATATGGTGGACGGCGGCATCGACGAGCCTGTCTTTGCCGGTCTCCGCGACCCTTTTTATGCAGTAGACAGCCGCAGCTACCAGGTGATCACGCCGAACCAGGACGTAATGTCTGCCATGGGCGGCCATCTCCTCGCCATCGAAAAGGAACGCCCGCATGTCCCGCTGGAACGAGCGATCATGGCTATCCGTTTCAATGAGTACATGATCGGCACGCAATTCCATCCCGAAGCCGACGCCACCGGCATGAGCATGTATCTGCAACGCGAAGACCGCAAACACACCGTGATCGCCGAACACGGCGAAGAAAAATGGAAAAGCATGATCACCCACCTGGGCGATCCGGATAAGATCCGCTGGACGAACGCGCACGTGATCCCCAATTTCCTCGACTATGCGCTAAAAACACAGTACCTTACAGGAAAAGCCGCAGATGGTACCAACGTTGCGCCAGTCATTCAACAATAATTTCACCCGGCAACAGTACGAGCAACTCCTGGCTGATCTGAACAGCCGGTACCCGGGCGCCATCGAATTCCGGCTCGCCGAGACACCCGTTTTCATCCCCCGAAATTTCTCCGCACAGCTCGCAGAAGCCTGCGAACATATCATCGATCTCATCCTGGAACCGCGCTTTAAAGAATGGACCGAACGATCGATCCCCGGGACGGATAGGGTCGCACACGAGAACGATCATCCGCATTTTCTCGTCTTCGACTTCGGCATCTGCGACGACGGCGAAGGCGGATATTTGCCCCAGCTCATCGAGATGCAGGGCTTCGCCAGCCTCTATGGCTTCCAGGTCTATTACCCCGAAATACTGCGGCGGCATTTCTCCATCCCTGACAACTATAGCCAATTTCTCAGCGGCCTCGATCACGACAGCTATCTCGAATTACTACGCGATACGATCATCGGCGATGCCGCCCCCGAGAATGTCATCCTCCTGGAAATAAAACCCCACGAACAAAAGACCCGCATCGATTTCTATTGCACCCAGGACTACCTGGGCATCATACCCGTATGCCTAACCGAACTGATCCGGGAAGGACGCCAGCTCTTCTACCTGCACCCCGCCACAGGAAAAAAGACCCCCATCCGTCGCATCTACAACCGCATGATCTTCGACGAGCTGCACTCCGCAAAACTCGAACAAGCTCAAAATATGGTCGACATCCGCCAGGATCTCGACGTGCAATGGGTTGCCCACCCTAACTGGTTTTACCGTGTAAGCAAATTTACCCTCCCCTTCCTCCGCCATCCCTCCGTTCCCCCCACCTATTTCCTCAACGAACTCAAACAGCCCCCCGCCGATCTGGAGAACTACGTGCTCAAGCCGCTCTTCTCCTTTGCCGGCCAGGGCGTCATCATCGATGTCCAACCCGCAGACCTCGACGTCGCAGATCCCGGGAATTGGATCCTTCAGCGCAAGGTCCGCTACGCCGAACTCATACCCACCCCCGATGGCGTTCGCGCCAAAGCCGAGATCCGCATGATGTATCTGTGGAAGGACGGTGCAGCACGCCCCACCCTGGCCATCAACCTGGCCCGGCTCAGCAAGGGAAAAATGATCGGCGTGAATTTCAATAAGGACAAGGAATGGGTCGGCGGGACCGTAGGCTTCTTCGAACGCTAACCATATATAAAGGCTAACCGTAGATAAAGATGAACCCGCTTACTTCAAGATACAATTTCTCATCGGCCGGGTCAAACGCCATTGCGATAGAGTCTAACGGCACCGGCAACTCCTGCCGCTGCCTGTACCTATCGCCGTCCTGCCGATAGATGGTAAGCCTCCCTTCGGCACCATAACAAAAGACAAGCCCGTCATGGGCGATGAACATATCTACCCTGGCTTCCGTCAATCCCTCCGGCGCCCCGGGAGTCGCCGCGATCAGCCTCTCCTCAACGCCTTCCGGCAACGGAGGCCTTATCCGCCTGATAAAGTCGTACGGCCGGTAATGCACCTCCCGGCCCTTGACCCACCTGTGGATGAACAGCGTCAGCAAAATGAAAACAGCTACTATTTGAAAGATCCTCTCCATGTTGGATCGCAAGATACCTCGTAACTTTAGTATTCCAATCGACAACCATGGACTTACAACTTCAAGGGAAGACAGCCCTCGTGCTGGCCGCCAGCAAAGGCCTGGGCAAAGCCTGTGCAACCGCCCTCGTAGCCGAAGGTGCGGACATCATCATCGGTGCCCGCAACCCCGCTGCACTGGAAGAAACGGCTACCGCCCTCCGGGCATTCGGCAAAGGCCGCGTCATGGCCGTCCCTGTAGACGTCACCGATGCCGTACAGGTCGCGGACATCATATCCGCCGCGGCTACCACCTTCGGTAAGATCGATATCCTCGTGGGCAACGCCGGCGGGCCACCCTTTGCGCCCTTCGAATCCTTCGACGACAACGCCTGGCAAAAAGCTTTCGAGCTCAGCCTGCTCAGCACCGTCCGGTTCTGCCGTCTGGTGCTTCCCCATATGCGCAAGACCGGTAGCGGCCGCATCATCAATATCATCAGCCTTTCGGTAAAGACCTATGTGCCGGGCTCCATCCTCTCTGCCAGCTTGCGCATGGGCGTCGTCGGCATGGCCAAGATGCTCGCCACCGAACTGGGCCCCGACAACATCACCGTCAACAACGTAGCACCGGGGTCGATCCTCACCGATAGGCTCCGACAAACCATGATCCCCTCCGGCCCCAACGCCCCTTCGCTGGAAGAAGCCATGGCCCAACGCGCCAAAGACATCCCCCTGGGTCGCATCGGCAAACCCGAAGAACTGGCGGCACTCGTCGCATTTCTCGCAAGCCCGCTCGCCGGCTATATCACGGGAACTACCATCCAGGTAGATGGCGGAGCCATCAAGGCGCCGTATTGATCGGCTCACGGCCGCCCCTCGACCACCTCGCCGCCCCCGACGGCATCGTCGGGCCGCTTGCTGACAATATTGATCTGCACGGCCCAATTAGTAAGCTGGTAAACGAGTTCCAGATCGATCTTCACCTCGCGGTAACGCCAATCATCCGTTCTCAGCCGGAGCGTCGATGTCGTAAACGACACACCCTCTTTCGCCGGCTCCCAATCGCCTTCCAGCAGGATCAGGCTGCTATCCCCCAGCGTCATGTGACAAGTCTTCAATTGCTGGTAAAGCCGGTGATACCGCCGCTCCGCGGCGCCATAATCATCACTGGTAAACATCCTGGCCTGCCAGCTCGCCGTGGTATCCTGCCTGGAATGCCAGCGGGTGACGATACACTCTTGCGCATCGGGCGGCGTCAGCACCGAAGCATAGTTCTCGAACTCGCCCTGCGCCATCACCAGTTCGCCGCTGATATGCCGGAGATTGTTGGGAAAATCCTGCAGCACGGCATCGATCACCGTGGGAAAATCGGCCACCCGGGTGGGCGGATAAACGGCCTCCGCCAGCACTGCGGAGTCATCATGTGTTAATGAATGCTGTGCAAAAAGAGAACAGCAGGCCAGCACGGCCACGGTCAGGGTCAAAACTGGTTTCATTGATAGGGATTTTCGCCAATTCTACTCCATTTGCACCAATGCTGCAATCTTAGCTTTTCCACTTATCCACATTCGGCCTACCTTTGTGTCAAATCCTCCCGCATGCAACACCTGAACGATATCCCCGCCAAACAGATCGTCCCCGGCTTTTTCGGAAAAATGGTCCACGGCGAGAGCAGTACCCTGACTTTCTGGGAGGCCAAAAAAGGCAGCTCGCTCCCCGAACACAAACACGTCCACGAACAGATCACCTACCTCGTCGACGGCGAGCTGGAAATGACCATCGGCGGCAAGAAATACCGCTTCACCCCAGGCCACGTTCACGTGATCCCTTCCAATGTCCCGCATTCGGCCCTTGCCGTCACCGACTGCAAGATCATCGATTCCTTCTCCCCCGCACGCGACGACTACCGCTAAATTCCGTATACTATGGCACATACCCACCAGCACGATCATCCCCATACGCATACCCACGATCATTCACACGATCACGTGCAAGATCATGGCCACGACCATGGGCATGGCTTCGGCCACCACCACCATCCCGTCAACCTCGAAAAGGTGAATCGGGCCTTCGTCATCGGCATCGTGCTGAACTTCCTTTTCGTGATCATCGAAGTCATCGTGGGCCTTGCCATCCATTCCCTTTCGCTGCTTTCGGACGCAGGCCACAATCTCGCCGACGTCGCCTCGCTGGCCATGGCCCTCATCGCCATCCGCCTCCTCAAGATCAAACCCACCGAAAAATACACCTACGGTTATAAAAAGACGACCATCCTCGTCGCGCTCCTCAACGCGGCCATCCTGCTGATCTCCCTTGGCGCCATCGGCTACGAAGCCGTCCACCGCCTGATGACACCCGAACCGCTTCCCGGTAAGACCATCGCCATCGTCGCCGCCATCGGCATCGTGATCAACGCAGTGACCGCCCTCCTGTTCATGCGCGACCGCGAGAACGACATCAACGTCCGCGGCGCCTTCCTACACCTCCTCTCCGACGCCGTCGTCTCCGCAGCCCTCGTGATCGGCGGCATCGTCATCGCCTTCACCCACCTGTTCTGGATCGACTCCGTCTTAAGCCTGCTGGTTGCCATCGTAATCCTCTTCAGCACCTGGCAACTGCTCCGCGACAGCCTCCGTCTTTCGCTCGACGGTGTGCCCCAGGGCATCGAGATCAAAAAGATCCGCGACACCATCGCCCGCGTCCCCGGCGTCAAAGACTTTCACCATATCCACGTCTGGGCCATCAGCACCACCGAGAACGCCCTGACCGCCCATCTTTGTGTAGACCGGGACGCCAGCATGGAATTCATCGAAAAGCTCAAACATACCATCAAGCACGAGCTGCTCCATCAGAACATCCAACACGCCACCCTCGAGATCGAAATGGAAAATTCGCCCTGCGACGAATGTTAAGCGCGCGAGCTCCCCGCTCTTGCAGCTTCCCGCATTAATTAATAAATCCCCAGAAGATACCCACGCGGATGATCAACGCCGGTTCAGGATAACCGGGCGCCACGAAATTGTTGTTGTACCAGCCGAACCCTCTCGGCTTGAAGGCTATCGCATTGATATTCTCGGCCTGTACATACGCCGTAAAGGACCGTATCCGTAAGTGAAGATAAAGATTGATGTCGGGTAGCTTCTGACTCAGCACCGAGCTCTGCGTATAGAACTGGTCGGTAACCGGCGCATATCCATCGGCTTTATAACTGCTGATATACCGGAGTTCCGTACCAAAGCTTATATTGAGGTTGTGGAACCCGAAATTGCCGTCATATCCTATCTGGTTGTTCGAAACGATCAGCGGTACATGAACGGGTGAAGAACCCGTCGCCTGCTGGATCGTCGTCAGCGTCCGCCATTTCCAGTGCCGGTACAGCGTGAACTGCTTCCGCAGCGTGATCTGCAGGATATTGAATAGCGTCCCCTCCTGCTTTTCCTGGTAATATTTCGTGAAATAGGCATAGTTGCTGAGCAGATAGTACGAGCCGGTGAGACTCAGCTGATGCTGCGGCACATCGATGCTGGCAAAGACATGCGTCGTATTTTCCTTGAGAAAGTTCTGCTTCTTTGCCGTCGTGTCGATATTGAAACTGCTGGCCCTGTCAAAGACAAACCCCGGCGTCCGGTTCGAGTTCTCGAAACCGGCCTGAAAATAGCCCAGGTTCCGGCTGATCAGCCGGCGTAAACTGATATAGCCATTATAATCCCCCGCATCCAGCCCGTTGAGATACAACCGGCCATAGGCCTCGATGTCCCATTTCTGATTCCGCGTCTTGTTCCGGTATTCGGCATGGGCAAAGACATTCTGGTCCGAGACCTGGTGCGAGGTGTTGAGCACACGGCTGACAAGCCGTGACGTGTCGAATTTCCCTTTCAGCAATTCCAGCGTGGCTCCGAGCTTGAGGAAATCATGCGGGTTATGGGCGTCGGGGAACGTATATACGCTAAAATCATTCGATAAATTATGCCAGATATCCTGCCGGATCACCGTATCCGCCCCCCCCACATAGTTCATACCCAGGTTGTGCGCATAATAAATAGTATCCAGGTTATAAACCCCCGGCGTATAGTAATCTTTGAAGATATAGTTATAGGTGCTGTAGGCGATCGTATGTTCCATCCGCAACCGCGGATAAAAAAGCGGGATCACCGAAGAGTCCGTAACGATCGAATCCTTTTGCCCCAGATCGTACTGCTGCCGCATCAGGAACGTCGCCTGGTTGTATTTCATCCCCGTAGTCACCAGCGAATTGAAAGGGTTATTCGTGGCCTGTACCAGGTTTTGCCCAAAATAAACGGGCAGCGTATTCTGGTTGCTATATTGCGTGCTGTCGAGGTCTTTCGGGTCGGTGATGCCGCCATTCTCCGAAGCATTCAGATGGCTCGCCACCAGGATAAAAAAGTTCTGATACCGCTTATTCTTCGACTGGTACCAGGTATTGAACCGGTAGTCGTTGTGATTGGAGTTCTGATTTTGAAAGGAGCCCGGAGCATTGATCAACCGGTATTCGAAGGCAAAATTAAAGTTGGGCCGGACGTTTTGCGTGTGAAAGATATCGATGTACTGCTCCGCCCGGCTTGCCAGCATATACCCCATCTCCGTATACGGCTTCGTGGTATGAAAAAAACGCGTTTCGTCGACGGTGAACAGGTAAAGATCATAAGAATGCAAGCCCGGGTCCCAGCCACTCATCATCCGCGGATTGAACACCAGGGATTTGGCGGCCGTGCCGAAATTGCCGAGATTGATCCAGCTATTTGGCCGGGGGATCTTGTTGCCGAGATCATAAATAGACGAGTCCAGCTTTTCATACCGGCTGCTGTCGAGATACCGGAAATTGATCGTGATCGTATCCTCTTTGCGATGCTGAAGCGAATCGCCCTTGCCCCCGCCCCCGCCGCCACCTATATTGCCAAAACGACCCAGCGGATTCTGCGCCAGCGCATTCGTTCCCGACAACAGGGCCATCAAAACCACATATAAGTGTAGTCGTCCTTTCAAAGTTGAAATAATTCCGGACAAGTTACTCATTAGGTAGGTGGCGGTGGATATATGAAAAGTTAATTGTCTACAGACTTTCGATGATCCCCTTGAACAAAGCTGTGAGCTTGGGTTCGGCCGCGGCGGCAGCCTGCAGCACCTCTTCATGGGTGATGATATTGTCCTCCTCCCGGATCCCCAGGTCGGTGATGACACTCATCGCGAACACCGCCAGCCCCAGATGCCGGGCTGCAATCACCTCCTGAACCGTGCTCATGCCCACGGCATCGCCGCCGGCGATATGCAGGAGCTTATATTCGGCACGGGTCTCGAAGGTTGGCCCCGTTACACCCGCATATACGCCCTCGTGTACCGGTATCTTCAGCGAGGCTGCAATCTCTTTCGCCCGTGCGATCAGCACCTTACTGTAAGGCTCGCTCATATCAGGAAAGCGCGGCCCCAGCGAAGACTCGTTCTTTCCCAGGAGCGGATTCACGACGAAAAGACTGATGTGATCGTGGATGACCATCAGATCCCCGACCTTGAAGGCTTTATTCATTCCCCCGGCGGCATTGGAAAGCAGCAACGTCTCCACCCCCAGGAACTTCAACACCCGGATAGGATACACCACCTGGGCGGGGGTATATCCTTCATAATAATGGAACCTGCCGGACAGGATCACGACCCGCTTACCGCTGATCTGACCAAAGATCAGTTTCCCCTGGTGCCCTTCTACCGTGGACACAGGAAAATGAGGAATATCGCTGTAGGAGATCGCTGCCTCGACAGCTATCTCGCTGGCCAGGTTACCCAGACCACTTCCCAGGACAATCCCGGTTTTCGGCCCCATGGACTCATTGAGTTTGGGGTAGAGACGCCGGATGACGGTAACCGTTTCTTCGATTTGCTGTAAGATGGTTAACCCCATATTAGCTCACGGCTTTGTTGACCAGAGCCGCTGCTTCACTTAACAGGATAGCACTCTGAACTTTGAGACCGCTTTGTGCAATGAGCTGCTGGGCTTCTTCGGCATTCGTACCCTGCAGGCGGACAATGATGGGTACCTTGATATCGCCAATGGACTTATAGGCATCGATGACCCCCTGAGCCACCCGGTCGCACCGGACGATACCACCGAAGATATTGATGAGAATGGCTTTTACTTTCGGGTCCTTCAGGATGATACGGAAACCAGCTTCCACCGTCGTGGCATTGGCCGTACCACCGACGTCCAGGAAATTGGCAGGCTCACCACCACTTAGCTTGATCATGTCCATGGTCGCCATGGCCAGACCGGCGCCATTGACCATACATCCCACATTCCCATCCAGCTTGACGAAATTCAGATTGTACTTGCCGGCTTCTACTTCCGTGGGGTCCTCTTCGCTGATATCGCGCATAGCCTCGAGATCGGGATGCCGCATCAAGGCATTGTCATCCAGGTTCATCTTACAGTCCACGGCAATGATCTTCTCATCGCTGGTCTTGAACAAAGGATTGATCTCGAGCATGGAACAATCCAGCCCTACATACGCATTATAAATATTCGTAACGAATTTCACGCAGTTCTTGAAAGCCTCGCCGCTCAGCCCCAGATTGAAGGCGATCTTCCGCGCCTGGAAAGGCTGCAGCCCGCCACCGGGATATACCCACTCCTTGAATATCTTGTCCGGGGTATTGTGCGCCACCTCCTCGATATCCATCCCACCCTCGGTGCTGTACATGATCACGTTCTGGCCCTTGGCCCGGTCCAGCAACACACTCAGATAGAATTCCTTTACCGGATTGGCACCGGGATAATATACGTCCTGGGCGATGAGCACCTTGTTCACTTTCTTCCCCGCAGGACCCGTCTGGATCGTCACCAGCGTTCCCCCCAGGATATTAGAAGCAATTTGTTTAATATCTTCGGCACTCTTGCCTACAGCTACCCCGCGCTGCTCCGTGCCCTGGATCTTGCCTTTTCCCCGTCCCCCCGCATGGATCTGTGCCTTCACCACGGCAAAACTGTTACCGAACTGAACCTTTAGATGCTTGTACGCTTCTTCGGCTGCCCCCGCATTGTCCACCGGGATGCCTTCCTGTACCGGAACACTATATTTTTTCAGTAGTTCTTTGGCCTGATATTCATGCAAGTTCATGGAGAAAAAATTTGGGGCAAAAATAAGGAAAAAGGTCAATAACCCCGGATTCTAATAAGATAACCATCGTAACGAGCTCTCTGACACTCCGACAACCAGCATCCGCTTTTTGTCAATAGTCATGTCTTCCGCCGATTTCACATCCCCGCGTATGCTCAACCCCGATCTCCACTGCGGCACATAGCTGAACCCTCCCTTGCCATCCCCTTTGAGCAAACAACCATAGCTGGCATCCATACTGCCCAGCTTCAACCGGTTATCGGAGTGATTGCCTAACAGCAGCACATCCGGATGTCCATCTCCATCATAATCCCGTACGAGAATCTTATACACCGGCGCAAACTGCGCCTCGATCGGCAGCTCAGTCCGGACGAAGCGTTTGTCCCGCCGAAGCCAGCACACCGTTCGGTTCTCCGTCGCCGTTAGCTTTCCGGCCGCATCCAGCTCCGCCTGCGAAAAGATGTCCTTCATGGTAGCATCGGCATAGGCGGCATAGGAGTTGAATTTCTTACGCATCGGATAGATCTGCTCGTTCAGCTCATCGCGGCTGACGAACGGATAGCTCACCCCCTGGATATAAAAGTTCAGGAAAGGATCGATCGACCCATTGTGATCGAAATCGGCATAATAGAGTTCAGCCGGTTGTTTGTCGGAGATCTTCAAACAGCTGTTGAGTCCAATGTTCCCGGCGATCAGATCTTCCTTACCATCGCCATCCACATCGGCGAGCGCCAGCGTATTCCAGAAACCTGGCGAAGAAGTACCAAAATAATCGGCTGTTTTATCGACAAACCCGCCGGGCGTATTCATAAAGACCATCACCGGCATGAATTCGCCGCAAAGGATCAGGTCTTTCCGGCCATCTCCATCCAGATCGATCCACTGCGCATCGGAAACCATCCCGATATGATCGAACGGCGTAGAAACAATGGAGAAATGTCCCTTGCCATCGTTCTGCAACAGATAGCTTTGCGGTGCCGTGGGATATTGCCCCGGAACCACGCGACCACCCACAAAGAGGTCGATGTCCCCGTCCCCGTCGTAATCGCAGGGGCGCACACAGCTCTTGCTCGAAGCGCTCACATCGGGCAACAGCCCGTCTGCCAGGACCAGATTTCCCTTGCCGTCGTTTAGATACAGCTGATCCTGCAATGCCGGCGTATGCGGCTCCCAAAGCGAATAGCCACCCCGGGCGATGTACAGGTCCGGCCACCCATCACCGTTTGCATCGAAGAACGCCGCCGCCGCTACCGTTGCGCTGTCCTCATGCCCGATCTCCGGCGCCGCCGGTTGAAAGACACCAGACGCGTGCTGGAGATAGACTCTGCCCGGCGCCGTCTTGCCGCCGCTGACGTACAGGTCCTCCCGGCCATCCTTGTCGATATCCGCCTTCGCGAGCACGGGTCCCGTCCGGGAATACATGAACAGCATCAACAGCTGCCGCTTGAAATCGTTGTCGCCAAAACCGTCCTGGTGATAATCGATCAACGGAGATTCGGCATGGAAGATCGTAGGTCCGGCAGGCAGGCCGTCCTTCACCATTATTTTTTCAGCCCCTTCTTTGACCGTGAGCAGCTGGTTCGCCGTGACATTCCGCAGCGTTTGCCCCGATCCGTCAGGCCAGATGATCGCCACCGAATCGACGACCGTCGCCCTTCCCAATCCAAAATGGAGCTCCGCCGGCATACAGCTCAGATATCCCCTGGCGGGATCCATCTCTTCGTATTGCTTCATGCCATTTGCATAGACATAGACCTTGGCGCCGATCGCTGCCGTATTCTTCCCCACCCCTTCGAGCTTCACCGGCAGGTAGGACGTATGATCGTGCTCGCGGCTCATATTACGATAGACAAAAGCATCCTGGTTGATATTATTTACCACGAGGTCGAGATCACCATCGTTATCGAGATCGGCATACACCGCCCCCGCGCTCACCGATCCCTGGTCGATCCCCCACCCGGTCTGCATATTGGTGAAGGTGAGATTACCATTGTTCCGGAAGACATATTTCTTCAGGACGGTACTGGGCATGGCCTGTACCAGGTCCATCAACTGCACCGGCTCCCGGTCCATGGCCTTGCGGATCTTATAATCACCCCAGTAACGCAAAAAATCCTTGTTCGTGTAATCCCGCAGATATCCGTTGGTGATAAACACATCTTTGTACCCATCGTTGTCGAAATCAGCTACTAGCGGACACCAGCTCCAGTCGGTTGCGGCGATCCCTGCCAATTGCCCGATCTCGCTGAACGTTCCATCGCCATTGTTCAGTTGCAGCATGTTCCGCATATACTGGTCCTGTATTCCCTGCGCCGTCATCAGCTGGAACGACTCATAGTTCTCCTGTAGCTGCAAAAGCTTCTGCCGCCGGTTGTCTTCGGGAAGCATATCGAGGTTGAGCACATCGGGCAAGGCATCATTATTGACATCGGCGATGTCCACGCCCATGGAGAACTGCGCAAGATGCCGGAAGCTTTTGGCGGCGGCGTCGGTAAAGGTCCCATCGCCATTGTTGATATATAGATAATCCGGTTCGTTGTAGTCGTTAGTCACATAGACATCGGGCCTTCCATCCTTGTTGATATCGGCGATGGCTATACCCAGCCCATAGGTCAATGGACTTTGACGAAGTCCTGCCTTCTTCGACACGTCCACAAAGTGTCCGTTCTGGTTCTCGAACAGCTCGTCGCCCGCCAGCGGGTCCACCTCGTCGCGGTGACTCGCCAGGTCCATATTGTCGATCTTTTTCACGCTGTGCCGCAGCAGGAACATATCCAGATCGCCGTCGTTGTCATAATCGAAAAAAGCAGCCTGGGTGCAATACCCGGAATCGTTTAACCCATACTCCGCCGCTTCCTCCTTGAAATGCAGATCCCCCTGGTTGATAAAAAGCTGGTTGCCGCGCTGCGCCGCATTCTTCCCGGAATAGCAGATATAGATATCGAGCAGACCGTCTCCGTTGACGTCCGCCATCGTCACGCCGGTCTTCCAACTGTTCGGCCGGCCTTCGAGTCCGGCCTCCTTCGTGATGTCTTTGAATTTGAACCCGCCGAGGTTGAGATACAGTTTGCAGGGCTTGCCGTTGGCGGTAAAGATAAGATCGGGCAGACCATCGTTGTTGATATCGCCGGCGGCTACGCCGCCGCCGTTGTAAAAATATTCGAAGTTCAGCACGTTCAGCTCTTCCGTCTCTTTGATGTCGTTGCTGAAATGGATGCCGGTAGCGGAAGCCGGCAGCAATTGAAAAAGAGGTGTCTGCGCCCACAATCCGCAGGGAAGCAGAATAAGCAGCAATAGCGGTCTTAGCATAAAAATGACAAGACTACCATAAAGTAGTCTTGTCTATCAAATTTAATATATAAATTATTATGTCGGCGGCTTATTTATCCCACCAAACACGGCCTGTATACTGGTCACCGCCGCTAAGTTTACTTACAGCAGCCTGGTAATTGGCTGGATTCGTCGAAGCTTCGGAGGTCGGATACTCCTGACGTCTCGGGATCGTGCCCTGCGTGAAATTACCCGCATAGTTTACCGGAGTCAAAGCAGGAACACCACTCCTCCGCCAGTTGCTCCATGCTTCGTTGAAATCGAGCAGGGTGCCGGTCGTGATCCAGTACTGCATATTGATCTGGTTGAGACTGTTGGTCGTAGAGCTCACATCCAGCGGATGCGCCAGTACGTAAGCCGAGATCGTCGCCGGGGGGATCGTTCCATAAGAGCTCAACGTAGCATAACTCTGCAAGGCCGCCGTCAGCCCATTGGCGTAATGCACCGAAGCACTCGGGCCCACATTCCAGCCACGGACTGCGGCTTCCGCCAGCAACAGTTCGGTCTCAGCATAGTTGATGGCAAAGGCCGGCGTGTTGAGATTGATATACTCCCCGATAGCCATTCGGGAATATTTACCGGTGGGATAGGCGGTCTTGCCCGACCCTGTGCCGCCGGGATAACCTGGTGCCTTCGAAATATCGGTAGCGCCACCATTCTGATCATAGCCATTCGGCATCCCGATCTGATGCGAATAGACCGTGTCCCCCATTTGATTCTCCATGGCCGCACTGTCCGATCCGGGTTTGGGAACCTCTGCGATCACGCTCAACCTCGGGTCATTGTTCGCCTTCAGATAAGCAATCACGTTCTGTCCCCACTTGACTTCGGAGAAATCCTCCGCAGTCTGCCAGGCGCTGGTATTGTTGTTATTGTAACCGTCATTGTGATCGAAGGTTACCCAGGCGTCATCCGCGGTGCTGCCAAACGTACCACCTGCATAAGCCTTCTCGGCATATTTCTGTGCTGTGGCCGGATCGACTTTCGTGAGGCGCATTGCCATCCGCAGCATTAGCGAATAACCGAACTTCTGCCAGCCGGTGACGCTACCCTTGTATGGGAAAATATCGTTCGTCGGCAGCGGCTTCGACGCATCCAGCGTAGGCAACACCGAATCCAGCTTACTAAGCATCGAGGTATATATGTCCTGTTGTGAATCGTATACGGGCAGGTTCACCGAGTTCTTGCCCTGTAAAGCCTGTGAGAACGGACAATCGCCATAGGTGTCAGTGACGTTCATGATATCAAGCAGTTCCATGATCATCGAGACGCCGCTGAGATTCGATAACCCCGCTGTCTTGGCCAGGCTCTGACATTCGTATGCATAACTGGCCGAGTTATAGCAATGTAGCCAAAGACTAGCATCATAAGTAGTAAGGTTACCCGAAGCGACATATTTGTCCCCGTTGCTGTAGTAGCTGGGAAATTCAGCGGAAGCGAGGACCTGCACCCACATACTTTGCATCAGCAAGGCGCCGCTGTATCCCATGGTTCCATTGAAGTATTCGATCTGCTGGGAGGATAATAGCAGATTCGCATTGTATTGGGCGGCAGATGCCTGTGTCGGGTCGGTATTGATCGCATTAAAATTCTTTGTACAACCGCCCGCGACCACCAGCGACGCCAAACTTATATAGAGCAAAATCTTCTTATTCATGACGACTATTTTTTGAATTTGAATGTAGCATTTATACCATAGGTCCGCGTGCTGGGAAGACTCGTTCCTTCGATACCGGCATATTTAACGCTTGTGGCGAAATTGGACTCAGGATCGATATTCGGCGATTTCTTGCTAATGATCCATAAGTTGCGGCCAACCAGCGAAACGTTGATCGATTCGAACACAGGAATATTACCCAGTTGCTTTTGCGTAAAATTGTAACCAAGCGTAACCTGGCGCAGCTTGATGTAATCACCGCTCAGAACGCTGTTACGCGATATCGATGCGATACGCTGATAGTAATCCTGTGCCGTAGCCGTCACCGTGTTCGCTGCACCGCTGGCCGTTACACCTGTGGTAATACCATCACGACCGTTCAGCGTCATCTTGTTCAGGCCGCGATAGATGGTGTAGTAGCTCGTCGCGGAAAGGATCTTATTGCCATAGTTATAATCGATGAGGAATCCAAAATTGACATTCCCGAATGTGAAATCGTTCCGCAAGCCGCCGTAAGTCGTCGGCAGTACACCGCCGAAGGGGACCAGCTTCGACCCGCGGATCGGCAAACCACTCCCATCAACAACGATATTATTTTTGGAATCATACGTATAATCATAGGCAATGATCTGCGGACCGCTCATACCGGGGATGAACGCGGTGTTGGCGTTCAACGGGCGATAAGCACCCTCCGTGAGATTGTTGTTGGCATTATCGGTATGCAGGATCTTGTTGGCGACATGCGTAAAGTTGAACGACACATTCCAGGAGAATGTCCGTGTCTTAACCGGATTGCCGGTCAACTGGACTTCGACCCCTTGGTTCTGGGTGGAGCCCGTAGCCACATAGGTGCTGTTATAACCCGTCGCCTCGCTCAGCGTAGCGCTCATGATCTCATGCCTGGTCTTCCGGGTAAAATAGTCGGCATCGATACCCAGGCGGCTGTTGAACAGCTTCAACTCCGCGCCTACCTCCACTTCTGTGAGCGTAAAGGGCTTCAGATAAAGGTTGGGCACCACCGGCATATTATTTTCCACACTGCCGGACGCGCCATTCAGCGTGCCTACGGCCGTACCGTTAAAGGCATTACCCACACCGTAGTACACCGCATCCGTATAAGCGCCGCTATTCGTACCGTTGGGACCACCGGTGGGCTCGCCGCTGGTCTGCGCAAAGGCTGCACGCAGCTTGCCATAATTGATGGGCGTGCTCTGTACGAAGCGAGAGAAGTTGAATCCACCGGAGACCGAAGGCACAAAAATACCCCGGTTGCCCGCTGCCAGCGTTGAGTAGGCATCATACCGTCCGGTGGTGCTCAGATAAAGCATGTCCTTCCAGCTGAAGTCCATCGAGTAGAACGCGGAGTGAACCTGTTTCTTGTAGTAGGAATAGTTCCTGCCAAAAGTCAGCACGTTTGTCGGCGTATAAAGAAAAGGAATGATGAACTGCGAACCGTTAATCTGCGTATACTCGTACTGATTTGTCCGGAAGTTGGTCCCTGCCGTGGCATCGAGATGCAGGTCTTTGGTCAGGTTATGCGAGGCGCCGATGATCCCGTCAAGGTTGAGCTCGCTAGTAGTTTGATTGGTCAGTCCGTTGAACTGGCCTGATTGACCAGCATTGTTAAAGGAGTAATTGGTACCCGTAGGTGTGACCTGGAAGATACGGTCCGCTTCCCGATCATATCCTACCCTGGCCATGACGTACAGCCAATCGGTAAAATTGAACTTGGGTGCGACGGCCGTGATCAACCGGCTTCGACCTGTACTGTTGATCCAGTTGTGAACCACGAACCAGGGATTGGTAACATAGTTGTCGTCGCTAAATACGATCTCGTTGCCCTTGGCATCCTGCCCCGGCGCAAAGATGCGCTCGTCGACATTGGGCGCCAGGAACTGGAAGTTATTGGGATCGCCGGGACCGTCGCTGAGCTGAGGCCGGTTCCTGTCCTGCTCGTCGATATAATCCACGAAGACGGTGCTGCTCAACCTGCTGGTGATCTTCAGGGTACCGTTCAGATCGACATTCTTCCGGTCGATGCCGCTGTTGCGCACGATCGAGCTGTTGTCAAGCGAGGAAGCTGACAGCCGCATGTTCCCCCAGTCGCCCCCACCGCCGATCGACACCGTGTTGGTCAGCGAAGGACCGGTACGGTAGAAGTTCTTGATATTATCCTTGAACGGCGAATAAGCATAGTTCTGGCCGTTATACTGAATAGTCTGTGAACCGTCCATCTTGGAACCCCACGCAAACCGGTTGCTGTTCTGCGCGCCGGTTGTGGTCACGGGCTTGGCGCCTTCAAGTCCTTGTCCATACTCGTATTGGAAATCGGTGTTATTCATCGCCCGGTCCCATAGCGCATTCACATTGTATTCGATCTGGGCCTGCCCTTTCTTGGCACTCTTGGTGGTGATAATGATTACTCCATTTGAGGCACGGGTGCCATACAACGCCGAGGCCGCCTGTCCCTTAAGCACCGTCATGGTTTCGATATCGTCGGGGTTGATATTGCTGATACCGTCCCCGTTATCCGAACCACCCCATTCGCCGGAAGCGCCGCGCTGCGTATTGTCCATGGGAATGCCGTTGATGATAAATAAAGGCGAACCACCCGAGTTCATGCTCGGCATGCCGCGAAGCAGGATACGCGCGCTGCTGCCGGGACCGCCGTTAGCGCCATGTACCGTGAGACCGGCGACTTGGCCCGCCAACGACAAAGCCACATTGCTTTCACGGGCCTTGCTCAGCTGATCACCACCCACCGTCGTAACGGCATAGGTCAGCTTGCGCTCTTCCTTCGTAATACCCAATGCCGTTACCACAAGTTCGCCCATAGATGCGGCTTCGACCTTCAACTGAACGTTGAGCGAGGTCTGTCCATTGAGCTTCACTCGCTGTTTTTCATAACCGATACTGGAGATCTCCAGCGTGGCATTCTGGTCGACGCCATGGAGCTCGAACTCCCCATTATCGTTGGTCGCAACGACCTTGCTGGAACCCTTGACGGAGACTGTAGCGCCAGGCACAGCCTCCCCTTTTTCATTGGTAACGCGCCCTTTTATATCGATGGGGGGCGGTACCGGTGCGGCCGTCTCGGCTGTCTCCTTCTTCCGCTCGATCACGATCGTCTTGTCTACGATCTCATATTCCAGCGATTGATCCTTGAGACACTCCGTGAGGACATCCTGCACGGAAGCGTCCTTGACATGGATGCTGACCTTTCTCGCATCCTTGATGATGCTGTAATCGCAAAAGACAAGATAACCGGATTGTTTGTTGATAACGGAAAAAACCTTTTCCAGGGATACATCCCTGCCTGAAAAGGTGATGTTCTGGGAATAGACCCCGGCACTGGCCTGCAGGCCGGATCCCAAGACTATGATCGCAATCAGTTTGGTTACTCTCATAGCCGCCATCAGCAGTCTGCGCCGCTGAGGCATCAGCTTTCGAATAGCAGTCAAATACATGTTCTTACAGTGTTTGGTTAGAAAATGAAACTTTTATAGGTCGACAATAACCTTTTTACCATCGATAGAGAATTGTACGCCGCTTCGCTCGAGCACCCTGAAAACAGAAGATAAGGTAAGATTGCGCTGCATGCCTCCATAGAACACCCGGTCCCGGCTCCCACTGCCGCGAAAGCTCACATCGACATCATACCAACGCGCCAGCTGACGCATGATCGTTTCTATATTGGCTTTGTTGAAATCGAAATACCCATTTTTCCAGGCAACAGCGGCATCGACATCAGCATCCGCGACAACACTGATCCCATTGCCCTGCCCGAGGTCAAGCCGGGCCTGATCATTGGGCTTCAACTCTACTTTGGAGCCCATCGCCCCGCCCACCCGTACGGCCCCTTCCAACAGCGTCGTCTTCACCGCGGTCTCATCGGAATACGCCATGATATTGAATTGCGTGCCCAACACCTCTACATGCTGTAGCTCCCCGCCCCTGCCGGGCTCATTGGCGTATACCCCGACCCAGAACGGCTTTTGCGGATTACGCGCGACATCGAAATAGGCTTCGCCAGTAAGCTGAACCTCCCGCTGTTTCGGATCACCATCAAACGTGGTGGGGAAACGCAGGGAACTGTTGGCGTCCAGCCAGACCTTGGTGCCGTCCGGCAACACGACCTGGTATTGCCCGCCTCGTGGAGTAGAAATAGTGTTGTACACCGGCCTTGCATCCGCATCCGCGACGCCCGACACGCCACGCCGGTTCGATTGATAGGCCAGACTGCCGCTGGCCAGTTTTAAGATCTTGGTCTTTCCCTGTACACCAAGCGTGCCGTTACCCGCGCTGTCCAGCACGATGGAAGACCCATCGGCCAGCGTCAGGATGGCCTTGTTGCCCCCGGGTTGCACATCATTCTTGAACCTACGGGTCGAACGGACCGCCGCCCGCGCCATCGGAACAGCCGGCCGGTGCAACATACGCAGCAAAGTGCCGCCGCCCGCCAGGAAAAAAATGCCGGCCGCAGCGAATAGCCACCGCTTACGGGTATTCGACCGCATGCCCCTACGGGTCACCGCCGCCTTCTCCTCAGACACAGGCGATGTGCCCGGCCGCAGCCCCCCTTGCTCCATCTCCTGCCCTTGCTGCATCATCTCCTGGAACAGGACATTCCAATCCGTATTCGCGGCGGGCGCCAACTTCGCGCCCTCCCATTGCTCCTGGAGAGAAGCGAACAAGGCGAGCTCTTCCCGCCCCCGTACCAGCCGGAACAGTTCTTCCATGTCCTCCCGCGTACAGGTATTCGACCTGTAGCGTTCCAACAACAGATTTAGCCGCTCTTTTCGACTGGATAGATTTCCCATACTAAGGAAGACGACCATTCCAGGAGCAACAACTAATAAAATTTAATCTTTTTTTAAGATAAGAGCGGCCACCACCATAGCCACGTCCATATGCCGGATAAGATACGCGCGGATGAATTTCTGCGCTTCGACGATGTGATTGCTTACCGTATGTTTGGACAATTGAAGCTTTCGGGCAATATCCACATGAGAAAGTCCTTTTTCCCTGCTGAGCGTAAAGACCAGCCGGCGTTGCGGCGTCAACAAGCCCACAGCCTCCCGCAATTTCGCCTCATATTCCCGCGTGATCATAGGCTGATCCGCATACATCCCCCCCGCAAGCTGCATCTCCTCCCACAACAGATCCCTGAACCGGGGATCACGCGCCGCACTGCGCAGAAAATCGATGGACTTATTATACGCCACCCGGAAAAGAAATGCATCGAAGTTCTCGATCTGGTTCACCAGCTCTTTACCGAGCCACAGCTTCAGAAAAACATCCATCACGATCTCTTCCGCCACCTCCTTCGATTTGATGATACCATATATATAATGGTACAGCCGGTCTTTATAAGCATCGAAGAGCGTCTTGAACGCAAGCTCATTGCGCTGGGCAATTTGTTCAAGCAAGAAGTGATCGTTATGGATTTTGGCGTGCGGCATCGCAATTAGGTATAAATATATACCACTATATAATACTTTTTTAGCTAAATCTTGCTAAATAGATTCCCGCTTGATAAGATCCGCTTCCAGGCGGATCAACGCCTGCGGCGGAAAAGGTTCCTCCCCGGGTTGCTTCAACCGCTCCATCAGCGTGCTTACCGCTTTTTGACCGATGGCTTCGATGGGCTGACGGATCACAGAGATCGTCGGAGTATATAACCGGAAGATATCGTTGTCATCAAAACAAAGCACCGCGAGCTCGGTGGGAACTTTTATCTTCAGTTTCTTGATCGCTTCAATACCCAGCACGCCCAGATAATTTGTAAGAAAGAACACGGCATCTACATCCTTGCCCGCCGAAGCGAGCAATTCCACCACCTCCTTCAACGCAGCTTCGTGATCGCTGCTATAAGGTACGATCTTCACCAGCCGCTCCTGGGGTTCTACGCCATGCCTGCTCAGCACATCGCTGTAGGCACGAAGCCGGTCCTTCATATGCGCCATCTCCGTTTCGATAGAGACCAATGCGATCTTCCGGTATCCCTTGGCGATGAGATACTCCATCCCGCGCGAAACGCCCTCGTAGTTGTCGACGAGCACCGCCGGGATCTCCTCATGCTGCGGGAAATACCGGTCGATGAGCACCACGGGCTTGTTCTCGCTCTGCAAGCGGCAGATATCTTCGCTCAGATTCAGCGTAGGCGTAATGATATAGCCGTCCACCTGCCGCTGCGATAACATATTGATCAGCTCACGGGCTTTTCCTTCGTCGTTATCCGTACTGCAGTACACAACCTTATAATCGTATTTCTTCGCCTCGTCTTCGATCGACTTGGCCAGGGTGGCAAAAAAAGCGTTGGAGATATTTTCTACGATCAGCCCAATGGTCTTGGTCTTTCCTGTCCGCAATCCGCGGGCGAGCTGGTTGGGACGATAACCCATTTCCCTGGCGACATGTTCCACTTTCTCTATCACTTCGCGGCTGATACGCATTTTCACAGCTTTGTCGTTCATCACAAAAGAAACAGTGGAGACCGACACTCCGGCTTTTCGGGCAATATCGCTGATGGAGACTTTCTTCATGTATGGTGGGGTATTGGACTATAAAGATAAGAAAAGAACTAAAACGTTTTAGCCTAAATTAATTTATTTCTTTTTCTTATTATTGAAGAAGGCCCACTGCCAAAAAAACTGCATATGATAAAGCCCCCACCCTTCGTGCTGCCGCTGCGTTGCGGGCTATTCTTATACCTCGGAGCGCTTTGCTGCGCCTTCCGTCAGGACGCCGTTCGTTTCACCTTCGGCGAGGACGTCGTCCGTTTCGCCGCCGGTGTATCTTCCAACGACACCCTTCCCTATCACATCGAACTCATCCCGGCCACCGCCACCGCTTCGATGAAGTTGAGCATTGCTTCGACCAGCCGGGTTCCTATAAATATACGAATAGAATGGCAAGTGTTACTCAATGGTCTTCCCGGACAAAAAGGCTTTTTTTCAAATGTGTCGCTCTTTCCCCGCCACGCTGCACTCCTTCGCCTGCCGTTCAAATTACCCACCAGTGGCAACGAGGCCTGGCTCCGCGTGACCTGCCGCCATGCCCACACCACCTTCACACAACTCCTGCCGCTGAGTCCCTGGCGCGGCGACGCCATGATCCCGCCCACCGGCGATTTGACCTTCACCGATTCCAATAATATCTTTACCATTACCGCGCCCGGCGCTCTCATCGAATTCGATAAACAATCCGGCTGGCTGCTGCGCTACGAAGCCGGTCATGCCCTCCTCATGGGTGATACGGCCGGTGTGCAACCGGTCCTCTGGCCCGCGATCTCACCGCGGTTACAACTGTTCTCCACGAGCACAGGCCCACAGCTCGTAATCGTGAGGGCGGAATATACCCTGCCCGAAACAGCCTCCCTGCTCCACCTCAGCTATACCATCAACGCCGCAGGCGATATGCTCGTCAGCCAGATACTCGAAGCCGATACCCTGCAACACCTCGCCGATTCCGTTCATGTCCCCGCGCGTCCCGGTTTCGGCATGCGCTGGCTGCTTCCGCCCGGTCCCGACACCCTCACCTGGTTCGGCGCTACCGACTCGGCGGCGTCTCCCGACATCACACACCGCGCGCTGATTACGGGCATGAATACCCGCGAGACACGCTGGCTTACGATCACCGGCCACGACGGCGCCGGTCTCCGCATCACCGCCGACAGCTCGCTGCTACAAACCAGCACACTCGCGTTCGCAGACAGCACCACCAACGCCACCCGAATGCTCTTGCTGTTAAATACCCCATCGGATTCCACACACCACTACACCTACAGGGTGACTCCCATTCCTGCTAAACCGTTTTAATTTTTAAATTGTGTTAAATTTACGCAGCCGTATACCTGAAATTATTTTTTTTCTAACAAAAAAAACGGCTTTCGTTGCGATCCGTTCAAGATTCCTTCGTACCTTTATTTTGTTGTAAACGCCTGTCTTTGGTTCGTCCCTGATGAAGAGTTGCTTGCATAGGAAGAAGTGTTATAAACCAATATTTTCAAACTTTAACACCTTTCAGATGAAGCCGAACATCGTAACCGCGTCCGCTTCCGTTAGCTCGCCGCTGGCCGCTTTACCGACCGCAAAAATTGTCAGACATCCCCGCGCAAAAAGAGTCCCGGAGGCAACTCCACAACTCACGCCCCCCGATGAAGAGACGTTGGAACGTCTGAACTTTCTGGCTAGACAATTTCCGTTCTGTATCCGGCACAGAGGCAGCAACAGTCCGCTTTTGTAAGATTTGCGTCCGGTCCGCGCCGATAAAAAACCAAACCCGGCCGGCCCACTGCCTGCATTTTTTGCAGGTAATTTTTTCCTCCTCCTCCCTTTGCGTCTTCCACTGCAACCGATTTAAGTTTTACCCGTCTTTTTATAGATAGTTTACTCCCCCTTCGCCTGATCCGGCAAAGCCTTGGAATTCAGGATCACTTCCAGGCGGCATCCTTTGCCCGGGGAACTGTCGATCTCGACCTTGCCATTGTAAAGCTCGGCGCGGCTCATGATGTTGGAGATCCCTACTCCATCCCTTCGCACCCTTGGATCAAATCCCCTGCCATCATCCTCGACAAGCAAGCGGATCTGCTCCCGCTGTTTGTTAAGCTCGATTGAGACGGAACTGGCCTGCGCATGCTTCAGGATATTGTTCAATTGCTCCTGGATGATCCGGTACACATTGATCTTCTGCTCCGGCAACAACGCATTCTCCTCGACACCCGAGATCGTCAGCTTGATCTTCATCTTCTTGACCATCTGGATGCTCCGGATCAACTCCTTGATAGACTGAATGAGTCCTAAATCGTTTAAGCTAGGCGTGATCAGCTCCTTTGACAGCCTGCGGATCTCCTCGATCGCCATCGAGATATTGTTCCGGCTCTTGGCCAGCAGCTCCATCCGCGGCTCGCGCTCCTCGATGGCCACATCCAGATAAAGCTTGGACGTAGCCAGGATCTGGTTGATGTTGTCATGCAACTCCTGTCCCAGCTCGAACCGCTCCCGCTCTTGCGCCCCAAGCACCACTTCCGTGATCTGCTGCTGCTTCAACCGCTGTTGCAGGGCCAATTCCTTTTCAAGCCTGATGCGCTCCGTGACATCATTGACAATCACCTGTATACAAAGCTTACCGAAATAGTCGATGCTATGGCTCGTGATCTCCACCGTGATCAGCACCCCCGATTTGTTCCGATGATGCCACAACCGCCGTTCCGGCGAAGCGTGCCGGATGCTGTCCAGAAAGGTTTCCGCCTCACCCTCGGGATGCAGATCCCTCATGGTAAGTTGGTAGAATTCGCTCTTGTCAAAACCATATTTTTCCAACGCTGCATCGTTCACCTCCACAATACGTAGCGTGTCGAGGTCGAAGATCCAGGTAGGATAAGGGTTTTTGTAGAAGATCTGCCGGTATTTTTCCTCGGAGGCCAGGATGATCTCCTCCGACCGCTTGCGCACCGTGATATCCTGGATCGCCCCGATCATCCGGATCGGCCGCCCTTCCGCCGAATAGATGATATACCCCCTGTCGTGCACGTAAGCGTATTCGCCATTGCTCTTCTTCAACCGGTATTCATCCTCCCATTTGCTGGCCGATCCTTCGCTGATCAACGCGGACAGTTTTCCCAACACCCGCTCCTTGTCCTGCGGATGAATAATACTTTCCCACAGATCCCCTGGGGGATAGGCATTGACCCAATCGTATCCAAACAGCTGCTTGTAGGTGTCGCCCACCATGAACACTTTATTCGTCTGGATATCCCAATCCCAAATAGCGTCGTTGGTGGCCTTGACCACCGTATTGAAACGCTCGTTACTCACCCGCAAATGTTCTAGCGTCCGCTTGCGCTCCAAACTGTACTGGATCGCCTTGGCCAGCAATCCCTCCGTGAGCTCACTCTTGACAAGATAATCCTGTGCACCTTCCTTGATCGCTTCCAGCGCGACATTCGTATCCGACATCCCCGTCAGAATGATCACCGGGATACGTTGAACCACCGGCTTCAGATGAATAAAAGTATGCAGGCCGAAACTATCCGGAAGCGTAAGGTCCAGCAACACGACATCGACAGCTTCGGTAGTCAGCAAGGCATAAGCATCACGGATACAGGAAGCGGAGCACAGCTGGCGAACGACCAGACCCGAGGATTTGATCATATGCTCCAGCAGAAAAAGATCGCTGGGGTTATCCTCTACGGTTAAAATAGTAAGACCATTATCCATTGGTTTTGGTTATCTGTATGAAAACGGCGAGAGGCCAAATAAAAAAATCCCCGCGTTAGAGCGGGGATGCACTAATCAAATACCATAACCATTAAACCTTATCCTATTAGAACATGAATGTACTTCTTTTTTAAATCACACACAAAAATCTTCTGCGGTCATTTTGAAATCACTACGATAAGGCATAAACAAAAACACCTATATTTTAAGTAGTAAGAAACATCTTTATAGCTCAGAAAATCACTAATCTGCAAGGAGCTCATTTTCAGCCCTTTTTACCCATTTACCAGGATGGTGCAGGATAGCCTGACCGCAGAAAAATTGCAGCAATTTTTGGTCTGTGGAAAACTTTTGGTCGAAACGTTCGAAAATTTTTTCCCTTACCCCCTCCCGTGTGCCCCAGTATCCCAAAAAGACAGCCCCGGGATTCTGTTTCTACGCTGCATTGAAGGTAAAGCCAAAAGAACTGCCCTCGCCTAACCGGCTGTCGACCCAGATCCGGCCTCCCTGCGCCTCGATGAATTCCTTGGAGATCGACAACCCCAGCCCCGTTCCATTTCGGTCATGCGAGCCCGGCACCTTAAAATAACGGTCGAAAATGCGCGGCAGGTATTTCTCATCGATGCCCCTTCCATGATCCCGGACCCGGAATTCCACCTTGTCGGCATTGCGAAAAGCCGCCACCTCGATCTCCGATTCCTCGGGCGAATACTTGATGGCGTTGGTCAGCAGATTGATCAGCACCCAGGAAGTCTTCTCTACATCGGCCTGGATATACGGCAGGCTCTGCGCCAGCTCGGTATGAACCTTGATCCTTCGCTGCTGAGCCTGAAAGGTCACCGCCTGAATGGCCTGCTGCACGATGACTGCCGGATCTGCCGGTTGCAGTTTCAGCTGGATATTGCCGGTCTCGACCTGTGACATATTCAGCAGCTCCCCCGTAATTTTCAATAGCCGGTCGGCATCATCGATGATACTCCGGGTCAGTTCCTGCTGCTCCCCATTCAATGCCCCCACCCGCAGGTCCGTGAGTAACCGCGCACTCATCTTGATGGAGGATAGCGGCGTCTTGAGCTCATGGGATACCGTGGCGATGAAATTCGTTTTGGCTTCGTTGAGCTCATGGAAAGGGGTGATATTCCTGAGCACGATCACTTGCCCGATGATGCTCTGGTTATTCGTCACGTCCAGCACATCCTTGCTGAAATAGCCTTCTTTATTGTCGCAATAGATCTTCAGGTCTTTTTTCAGCGGATCATCCTGCAGTAAGGTCCGCATCAGATCGTTCGAGAGCGCAACATCCGGCGCATACTGGCCCGCGATATCCTTTTCCTTTAACCCCAACAGCTTCTCGGCGACCGCATTCAAAAACAGGATATGCCGTTTATCGTCGAAACCAATAATGCCGTCCCGCATCTGATTGATGATCGTCTCGATCCGTCTCTTCTCGAATTTGATTTGCGCCAGATTACTGTTCTCATATTCATCCAGCTTCTCGGCCATGGTATTGAAGGCATTGGCCAGTTCCCCGAACTCATCACCCTGCCGCAGATAGATGCGCTTCTTGTAGTTCTTACCCGCGATGGCGCGAATACCCTCAGACAGGCTTCTGATCGGATCGGAGATGATGCCCGGCAGATTGAATATAAAGGTGAAAGACAGCAGGGTCAATATGGTAAACAGGATCGTGAGCACCTCCTTGGCGCCTTCCGCCGTTTTTTGTGCGCTGGCATTCTTGCGTACGATTGCCTGTTCGTTCACGTCCAGTATCTTATTGATGGAACGCCGGATATCCGCATAATTGCTTTGATCGCTGGGATCCACCAGCATCTCGTTGAAGTTCTTGGAGAGCTCATCCGTGGCCTCCTTCTCCCCTACTTCGGTGATATTGTTCTGTTGCTTTGCCAGGTTGTCGCGGAACACGTCCAGCGACCGCTTGTTGGTGTTGATGTCTTCCAACGCTTCGAGCATCCGGTTGCAATAAACGATCGACTCATGGTTGTTCTTCAATACCAGCCGCCCCTCATCGCTGAGCCGATTGATATAGAACAACCCGAGGATCCCGAACAACAGGATCACCACGAACAGGAAGACAAGCCCCAGCGATAATTTCGTTTTCAGACGTACACTCATGGGCATTACGATAAGATCACCACATCGATCTCCGATGTCGCGAGTTTGGTCAGCAGTTGATTAAAAACAGCCGTAGACAGGATCACATTGTACAGGCTCAAATGCGGCTTACCGATACAAATCGTCGTAATAGAATGACTTTCAGCTGTTTCCATTATTCCTTTGGCAATATTAGGTTGTTTTAGCCGGATCACCTCGGCCCCCAATTCCGTTGCTAATTTAAAATTATTGATCAAATGTCGTTGTGCGGCGAGGCCAATCTTGTCGCCATCCTCCCGGGGCGTCTGAACATACAGCAGCCACCACCGGCTGTGATAGTAGCTCGCCAGCCGCGCCGTCTTCCGGATGACCTTTTTAGAGGTCTCATGGTTGCTGCTGATGCAGGCGAGGAACCGCTCGTTCCGCACATGAGCTCCCCTGGGCAGCTCCAGCTCGATCTTTCGCTCTACCTGGCTTGCCACCTCTTTGAGCGCCAGCTCACGCAGCTGAAGGATCTTCTCTGCCTGGAAAAAATTCTGCAGGGCGATGCCGATCTTATCCGCCGCATAGATCTTACCCTCCTTGAGCCGGGCTACCAGCTCATCGGCGGTGAGATCGATATTGACCACTTCATCCGCCTCTTCCAGCACACTGTCCGGCACCCGTTCGGCGACCTCGACACCCGTGATCTTCCGGATCTCATCATTCAGGCTTTCAATATGCTGAATATTGACCGCGCTGATGACATTGATCCCTGCATTGAGCACCTCCATTACGTCCTGCCAGCGTTTCTCATTCTGACTGCCCTCGATATTGGTATGCGCCAGCTCGTCGATGATCACCACTTCAGGGTGCAGATTGATGACAGCCTGTACGTCCAGCTCGTCCAGCTCTTTACCTTTATAAAAAAGCTTTCGCCGGGGCAACACCGGCAAACCCTGCAACTGAACTTCGGTTTCCTTTCTGCCATGGGTCTCGACATAGCCTATCTTTACATCCACGCCATTTCGTAACAAGGTCTGCGCCTCCTGCAGCATCCGATACGTCTTCCCCACACCGGCACTCATGCCGATGTAGATCTTGAACTTACCCCGCCTGCTCGCGCGGATCAGATCCAGAAAATGTTGTACGCTCGGGTCTTTATCGTCCGCCATGGCTTAGCTCATCTAATGCAATATTCAGTTTTAAAACGTTCACCTTACTGGGTCCCAGGATACCCAATAGCGGTCCCTGGGTATAACGATCCACCAGCGCATTTAGTTTATCCCGGTCGAGATGCCGGACCGCGGCGATCCGCGCCACCTGTATCTTCGCACCGGCGGGAGAAAGATCCGGATCCAGCCCGCTGCCCGAATAGGTCACCAGCTCCGCCGGGATGTCCTCTTTTTTTACGCCGGGATTGTGCGCCAGAAAACTATCGATATGTGTTTGCACATCCTTTAGATAATCCGGGTTCGAAGGTGCCTTGTTGCTCCCCCCGCTGGCCGCAGCATTATAAGCCGCAGCCGACGGGCGACTCCAAAAATACTTGTCCTCTGTGAACTTCTGCCCGATATTCGCATAGCCCACGACCTTGCCATTCACGCTTACGGTCTCGCCCTTACCGCCGCCAGGGGTCAGCTTACCCACGGCCGCGATCAGCAGCGGATAGATGCCCGAACACAAGACTATGAATACGGCGCTCAGCTTCAAACCTGGTAAGATATATTTTTTCATACTTTTTATTTTTTACATGAACAATCCCAGGAACAAATCGATGGCCTTGATCCCGATGAACGGAACTATGATCCCGCCCAACCCGTAGATCAGCAGATTACGACGCAGCAGGGCACTGGCTCCGATGGGCCGGTACGCCACGCCACGAAGTGCCAGCGGGATCAGGATCGGGATGATGATCGCATTGAAGATCACAGCGCTCAGGATCGCGCTTTCGGGGCTCTTGAGCTGCATGATGTTCAGCGCCTGCAAGGCCGGGATCGAAGTGATGAACAACGCCGGCACGATAGCGAAATATTTCGCCACGTCGTTAGCAATGGAAAAGGTCGTCAGCGTACCCCGTGTCATCAACAGCTGTTTACCGATCTCTACGATCTCGATCAGCTTGGTAGGATCGTTGTCGAGATCGACCATATTGCCCGCCTCTTTCGCCGCCTGCGTACCGCTGTTCATTGCTACGCCGACATCCGCCTGCGCCAGCGCCGGGGCATCATTGGTGCCGTCGCCCATCATCGCGACCAGTTTCCCGCCCTGCTGTTCTTTGCGGATATAGTTCATCTTGTCCTCCGGCTTGGCTTCGGCGATAAAATCATCGACGCCGGCCTTTTCGGCGATATACTTTGCCGTTAGCGGGTTGTCACCCGTGACCATCACGGTCTTGACACCCATCTTCCGCAGCCGTTGGAAACGCTCCTGGATACCGGGTTTGATGATGTCCTGCAACTCGATCACGCCCATGGCTTTGCCGCCTTCGCTCACCGCGAGTGGGGTACCCCCGTTTGACGCGATCTCTCTGACTTTGGCTTCCATCGTCAGCGGGATGATCTCGCCCGCCCTGCTGACCAGGGTCCGGATGGCATCCACCGCACCCTTACGGATCTTCATGCCCGAGACATCGATCCCGCTGCATCGTGTTTCCGCCGTGAAGGGGATGAATCGTGCGTCGTTGACGCTATAGGAGGCGGGCGTTGCACCCGCCAGCTCGAGGATCGATTTCCCTTCGGGTGTTTCATCCGCCAACGACGAGAGCACGCAGGCTTCTATAAATGTCTTTTCGTCAACCTCGTCGGCTGGCCAGAAATGTGTGGCCTTACGGTTGCCGATGGTGATCGTACCCGTTTTGTCCAGCAGCAGCGTATCCAGGTCGCCAGCAGTTTCCACGGCCTTACCGCTCTTGGTGATCACGTTAGCGCGTAGCGCCCGGTCCATCCCCGCGATCCCGATGGCGCTCAGCAAGCCGCCGATGGTGGTGGGGATAAGGCAGACGAAGAGAGATACAAATGCTGCAACAGTAATGGGAGTCTGTGCGTAGTCGGCAAACGGTTTGAGCGTCACGCACACAATGAGAAAAATGAGGGTGAAGCTCGCCAGCAGAATAGTGAGGGCGATCTCATTCGGCGTTTTTTGCCGCGAAGCGCCTTCCACCAGCGCGATCATCTTGTCGAGAAAGCTCTCGCCGGGCTCCGTGGTCACCCGCACCTTGATCTTATCGCTTAAGACCTTGGTACCGCCGGTGACAGAGGACTTATCTCCACCGGCTTCCCGGATCACGGGCGCACTCTCGCCGGTGATCGCGCTCTCATCGATTGTCGCGAGTCCTTCGATGATCTCTCCATCCATCGGGATGATATCCCCGGTCTCGGCGATGAAAACATCCCCTTTCCGCAGTTGCGAAGAAGGCACGACCTTGACCTCGCCTACAAAGATCTCGCCAACCGCAAATACTTTTTTGGCCGGTGTATCCTCCCTGGTCTTCCGCAGGCTATTGGCCTGTGCCTTCCCGCGGGCCTCCGCGATGGCCTCCGCGAAATTGGCGAAAAGCACGGTGATAAAAAGGATCACGAGAATGAAGACATTATACGTCAGCGATCCCTGCGAATGTTCTCCACTCATGATCCAGATACACACGAAGAACATGACGATCGTACAAAGGTAAACGGTGAACATCACAGGATTCCGGAACATCGATCCCGGTTTCAGCTTGACAAAGCTCTCCTTGAGTGCAGGTAAGATTAATTTCTTCATTTTCTTTACGCTTTTAGACTAAAATATTCCGCAATAGGTCCCAAGGCCAATGGCGGAAAGTAGGACAAGGCCGTAACAATAATGATCACCACAAAGACCATGATACCAAAGGTTAGCGAATCCGCTTTTAGCGTCCCTGACGACTCGGGGATATATTTCTTGTTAGCCAGCAAGCCGGCGATGGCAATCGGTCCGATGATAGGCAGGTAACGACCAAGGATCATGACGATACCCCCGGTGACGTTCCAGAAGACGTTGTTGTCGGCCAGCCCTTCAAAACCGCTGCCGTTGTTGGCGTTGGTGGACGTGAACTGATACAGCATCTCCGAGAAGCCATGGTACCTCGGATTGTTGAGCCAGGCTGATGGTTTGACGGCCCAGGGAGCATTGCCATGATACACGAGAACATAACACGCCAAAGCCGTGAACCCCTTGATCAGAAAGGCCGAAAGCAACGTCACCAGGGCCGCGATCTTGACCTCTCGGGCTTCGACCTTGTGCCCCATGAATTCCGGCGTTCGGCCGACCATCAGTCCGGCGATGAACACCGCGATGATCACATAGATATAGTAGTTGAGGATACCCACTCCGCAGCCGCCATAGAAAGCGTTGACCATCATGCCCAGTAGCTGCATTAGGCCGCTGAGGGCCATGGAGCTGTCGTGCATGGAGTTCACCGAACCGGTGGAGATGATAGTCGTCACGATGCTCCAGAACGCCGAAGCCGCCGGACCGAACCGCACCTCTTTTCCTTCCATGGCGCCCATTGGCTGCGCGATGCCCATCCTGGCGATTGCCGGATTTCCATGGATCTCCGTGATCATCGTCGGTATCAGCAGACACAACATGCCGATGGTCATCACCGCAAAGGTCACGTAAGCAAACTTTTTCCGATTGATATAAAAACCCAATGCAAAGATCATAGCGATGGGGATGAGCAGCTGCGCGACCATCTCCAGGATATTTGTAAAATAATCCGGGTTCTCGAGCGGATGCGCGGAGTTGGCGCCAAACCATCCGCCTCCGTTTGTTCCCAGATGTTTGATAGCGATCATCCCTGCGGCAGGGCCACGGCTGACCTGCACGGTATCCCCTTGCATCGTGATCACGGTATCTTTGCCGTCATAGCTCGTCGGTGTGCCGTGAAAAGCCAGCAGCACGGCGATGACCACACAGATAGGCAGCAGGATGCGGGTGATCGTTTTGGTGAAGATCATCCAGAAATTGCCCAGGTTTTGGGTCGTCTTTTCCTTGAGCCCGTTGAGCAACGCCACGAGACAGGCGATGCCCGTCGCCGCGCTCACGAATTGCAGAAAGGTGATCACAAAGAGCTGCGTCAGATAAGTGGCGCCGGTCTCCCCGGAATAGTCCTGCAAATTGCAATTTACCAGGAAACTTATCGCAGTATTAAAAGTCAGGTCGGGCGACATGCTGGGATTGCCATCGGGATTCATCGGCAGTTTGCCCTGGAACAGAAAAAGCACGAAGGCATAAATAAACCATAGCAGGTTGATGGTGAGCATGGCTTTCAGGAATTCCTTCCAGCTCATTTTTTTGGTAGGGTCGATGCCGCAGATCCGGAAGATAAAGCGTTCCAACGGACCCATAAAGTCGAGGAGCGTCCTGTCACCCCTGTAAACCCTGGCGATATACCTTCCGAGTGGAAAAGCGATCAGCAGGGTTAGCAGGAAGGTGACGATCACGCCGGTTAATTCGGTAAACATGATGAAAGCGTTTAGATTAAAATTTCTCCGGTTTGATCAGGACGTACAAGAGATAAACAAACACGGCAATGGATAGAATGAAGAGTCCGGTCATCATAGCTTTAAGATTAGATATTTTCGAAATAATCGATGGATTTAAAGAACAGGTAGAAACACACGATTCCTGCCAGGAATAGCATCGCTGTCTGCATAGCTTATATTTTTGCGGGTGAGAAGCCAAAAGGGATGCCCGAAACGTTCCCGTACGCTACGCCCCGCGCCAGCCGGGACTTTCAGCCGGCGACGCCGTTTCCCGGCCGCCATCCTACCCTGTCAAAATGAAAGGCTTTTCGCCGAAATGGGGGGAGCGGGCGCCATGAGCGGTTGGCGAGCGCCCCTAGGCGTCGTACGTGAGCTTGTATTCTTCGATCTTCCGGTAAAGCGTGGTAAGCCCGATGTTCAGCAGGCGGGCCGCTTCCGTCTTGTTGCCGCGGGTGTGGTTGAGTACACGCTGGATATGCAGTTTTTCCACGGATGCCAGGTCGAAGGCGGAGAGCGGGCCGTTGGTCTTGGGGCCTGCTACCTGGAGTTCGGTGGGAAGGTTCTCGATGGTGAGTTCATGGCCGTCGGCGAGGATCACGGCCCGTTCGATGATGTTCTTGAGCTCGCGGATATTCCCCTTCCATTCGTGCTGTTGCAGCCGGTCGAGGAATTCCTTGCTCATGGTGTCGATGCGTTTGTTTCCTTTGCCCGAGAAAAAGCGGAGATAGAACTCGGCGATCGCGGGGATATCTTTTTTCCGGTCGCGGAGCGAGGGCAGCGAGATGGTGAAGACGTTGAGCCGGTAGTACAGGTCGTCGCGAAACCGCCCTTCATCTACCTCCTGTTGCAATTCGCGGTTGGTGGCGGCGATGATCCGCACATTGACGCGCGTCGGCCGGGTGTCGCCGACCTTGATGAATTCGCTCGTCTCAAGGACCCGGAGTAATTTTGCTTGCAGATCAATATGCATTTCTCCGATCTCGTCCAGGAAAAGCGTTCCCAGGTTGGCTTCTTCGATAAGTCCCTTTTTATCCCGGATAGCGCTCGTGAAGGATCCGACCTTGTGCCCAAACAATTCGCTTTCCAGCAGCTCCTTACTGAAAGCGCTGCAGTTCAGGGCAATGAAGGGTTTGTTGACCCGTTTGCTGGCATGGTGGATCGCCTGCGCAAAGACCTCTTTGCCCGTACCCGTCTCGCCAAGCAGGAGTACCGTAGCCTCCGTGGGGGCCACTTTCCTCGCCAGGACGATCGCTTCGGCGATCAGCGGGCTATGGCCGAGGATCGTCTCGAAGGTGTAGCGTTTCCCCACCTGCTGTTCGAGCTGGCTGACCCGTTTCTGCAGTTGCACCTTCTCGAGCGCACGCGAAAGCAGCGGAATGATCTTGTCGTTATCGTCGCCCTTGGTGATGTAGTCGAAGGCGCCGTTCTTCATGGCCGCGACCCCATCGGCAATGTTGCCATAGGCTGTCAGCAGGATCGCTTCGACAAGCGGATGCCGCAGTTTCATGTCGCGGACAAAACCCACGCCATTTCCATCCGGCAGCTTGACGTCGCAGAGCACCACATCGATGTCCTCTTTATCTAGCAGTTTGTTACCCGCCTTCAGCGTATCCGCTTCCAATACCGTCAGCCCCTCGAGCCGGATGATCCGGCTTAGTAAGGACCGCAGCTTCTCCTCGTCGTCGATGATCAAAACAATTCCCGTTGACATTTCCAACCAAATTAGGCGGCAAAACTATTCCTTTTCCCCGAATCGGCCCTCTTCCCCCCAAATACCCCCCGCCCGAATTTGGGATATTTCATGATTTTTTGCCCCAAAACCGCTATTTTTGCGTCCCGCTGCCCGCGAGGGCTTCCCCCTTTCGAGCAGCGCATCCCAACCGCCCGCGCCTCAGCGCGGCACCCAATGGAGAGGTGGCAGAGCGGTCGATTGTGGCGGTCTCGAAAACCGTTGTGCGGGCAACCGTACCGAGGGTTCGAATCCCTCCCTCTCCGCTTGGCCTCATAAGATTTTGTCAATCAATATTTTATGAGGCTTTTTTTGTGCAGGCTATTTTCTCCCGAACCTAACTACTATACATATGCGAAATACAAATTTCTACGATTAACCCCCAAAAAGATTAACTCCCGGTCATTGAATACGGAAACGATTTCAGCGCTGAAAAACAGGTATTAGGGCTAATAAGATAATGATAGCCGCCGAACTGTTTGCTATGTCCAAATTCGCGATTTGCGGTCTGTGGATTATTAAATCGGGATTGTTACCTTTAAAAGACATCCTTTTCCCGGTTCAGAATATATTTTGGCCGTTCCGTGATACGCCTCCGCCCGGCTGATTATGTTCCCCAGCCCAATTCCCTTGCGCTTTTGATGCGGATCAAACCCAATCCCATCGTCTTGTATCGCCATATGGACCCAATGTGCGCTGCCATCCAATCGTATTTTGATGGCAGCCGCCCGTGCATGCTTGGCAATATTATTCAACTGCTCCTGGGCGATTCGGAATAAGGTCTCTTTAACAGCTAAAGGAACGAGGGCTTCCCGCAGTTTGCTGCAGTCGAACTGAACGGTTTGCTGGTAGCGATAGTTTTTCAACAGCGTCGCCAGTTCGGTCGTCAGTGTGGTATCTGAAAAAGGGGGGATGACCATCCGGTGAGAGAGATTCCTGACTTCCTGTATGGCGTATTGCACATTTTCCTTGCATTCCTTAATTATGTCCGGGTGGTTTCCTGGCGCCTCGAGGAGATAGCACAGTTTCAAGTTGACCGACGCAAGGATCTGGTTGATATTGTCGTGTAATTCCCTTCCCAGGGTATTTCTTTCCATTTCCTGGGCCTGGAGGATGGCCCGGGTCAATTCCATCTGTCGTTCCGCCTGATCATTTTGTATGGCTTCATCCATCTGTTTGCGTTCGGTAATATCCGTCCGGATGGAAAGATACTGGTAAGGCTTGCCGGATTCATTCAGGAACGGAACAACGGTTGTATCCACCCAATAGAAGCTGCCGTCCTTTGCCTTGTTCCTAAACTCTCCCTTCCATATTTTGCCATTGGCAATGTTCTTCCAAAGACCCCGGATATACTCCTTTGGATGGTATCCTGAATTGATGATGCGATGGTCCTGGCCAATCAATTCCGCTGCGCTGTACTTCGAAATCCGGCAAAAACTGTCATTTACATAAGTGATGATTCCTTTTACGTCCGTGATCGCTACGATAGACGACTTGTCCAGGGCGAATTTATAATCCAACAGTTCTTTACCGGCCAACGTTTCCCCAACGGCATTTTCTTTTGAAGACGCGATATACAAGTTCGCATCCGAATGGGAAGGAGAGCGGACTCCCTTCGATATATGTGGCACCTTCAGGGGTTTCATAGACTTGCTGTTTTTTAATAAATGCGCATCGTTCTTGTTTGCTTGTTGCCATCGGGAGCAATGATCTCGGGGAACGGATAACCCGCATGCCATTTATTCACCGCAGACGTCTCCAGGAACGAGGTCATCGCAGCGGAGAACTGGGCGGTCGTCTTTCCATTGAGTGTATAAAGCCCCCCGGAATTAACGATCCTGATAGCTGCCCCAGCATAATTGCTGCTTAACTTGCGCAAGCTAAAGGCCACGGCCGAAAGCCCCGCATTATCAAGGGAGTTCTGGGAAAACAACAGTTGAGTACAGAGGGTTGAAAGGGTAAAAAGGGGTAAAATTGGTTTCATACGGAATCGAATTTTCAAGTTGATGGATCAGAAAGTTAAATATGGATTAAAAATAAACCCATCTCACAAGAGATGTTATGACCTACGTCATACCGCAGGTTAACTTGGAACAGGTCGCTAGAAGGTCTCATATATGCTTTGGTAAACTATTCAAGCGTTTTGGTAACTTTATAGAGGGGACGGAATCTTGACGCTCGACCCTTCCTGCCTATTTTTATCGTGAAAGAAGATATCCTTACACGCAATTTACTCTCTGCCTTTTTACTTGTCGCATAAAGCAATTATTGTAGCCAGTAAACATTGTCATGGTCACTACTACAGGCATTACTGTATGAACTATAACAAACACTGGGAATTGTTTCTATTTTTCAACTCTGAAAACCCTACTTGCATAATCCAGATTCGTTCAATATTCTGATCATAGATGATTCTGACCTGGTAGTCCAACCCCTGACTGAGGCACTAAGTGATTGGCTGGTGCCAGAGCACCTTCTCCATGCGAGCTCGGTCACTTCCGGATTGAAGCTATATAGGCAGTCGCATCCCGCAGTGATCGTACTCGATGTAAGATTACCCGATGGCAACGGTATAGATATCCTCACCGCCGTCCGCCAACAGGACAAACAGACTAAGGTGATTGTCCTTTCGAGTTTCGACAACGTATCCCACAAAAAAAAATTCCTGGAGCATGGAGCGGACTATAATACTCCCTGGATAAAACGCAAGAATTACACAAAGTTCCCGACATTATCCAAAGTTTCTCGCCGGTAAATCCATATCATCATAATAACCCCATTATAAACATGAGAACCAAATTGTTCGATAACAATATCGTGGGTACAGCGTGGTAGCCGGGAGGTAGAATCCATGGATCAATCCAAAAAACTAGCCCTGTATCGCATCCTGCAGGAGTACCTGAATAACATCGTCAAATATAGCCATGCTAAGAATGTAACTATCTGCCTGGATAGCAATGAAAAGGGCGTACGGTTTACCATAGAGGACGTTGGCGTGGGATTTAATAAGCTCACAGCAAAGAGGCACCGGCCTCACCGATATTTACAAAAAAAAGCCGAGTCATGCAATGATTCCGTGGAATTGCGGACTTCCCGTGGACATGGGTGTGTCTTCGAAGTAAGAGCTTCGCAAGGTGTTTCAGAAACTTGAATTGTTTTTTGGATTTTCCCTCTTTATTTTATAGACCTTCAATCTATTATATTAAATTCGAGGTAGTTCTTTGTGAAGAAAATGTGACGTTTCGAATATGCAAAAAGCCGATTTCGGTTCGCGGGGACTTATTAGAGACCAGTAAACCGGGATTTTCTGAAATCCACTAAAGATAAGGACTTTAAAGGACAGGTTCGACACCCTCCCTCTCCGCTTGGCCTCATAGAACATTGTTAACCAACGTTTTATGAGGCTTTTTTACGACGATCATTTTCTCCTGAACCTAAATTCTATACCTAAACGAAGCCTGCTCAGCTCCGAATAGAAATCTCATCATCAAATATTTCATTCTGCCACGCCAGCTTCGGCTCTACATCGATTTTTCCTTCGATTCCATCTCATCAATGGCCAATGCTGCATGCGCATAAGCGCCCCCGGCGCGCATTTCAGCCGCGACCCAAATAGCTTCCATAATCTCTTGTTGGCTTGCTCCTTTTCGCATAGCCTGCGCAACATGTCCGTGTATGCAGTATGGGCATTGCGTAACATGTGCAACCGCTACTGCAATAAGCTGTTTCGTTTTTTCCGGCAATGCCCCGTCCTTGAACACGGCCTTGCTGAAATTTCTGAATGCTTCCGTAATTTCAGGAGCAAGCGATGCCCTTTTTTCAGAGATTTCCCTGGTGGCTTGCGGGTAAAGTTGACTACTGTTCATGACTGATAGTTTATAATTATTTATGAAATCATTAATTGCCTTTCTCCAGGAATTGCCTCAATACATATTGTAATATCCCCCCATGTCGATAATACTCGATTTCGATTTTTGAATCTAACCGGGCAATCACCTTGAATTTGATCTCTCCGCCCGTCTCGTCTTTAGCAACGATCTGCACTTGCTTTAAGGGCTTCATGTCGCGGGCAATACCTGCGATGGAAAATATTTCTTTTCCGGATAGCCCTAATTTTTCAGCGCTATCACCATTCACATATTGAAGGGGTAAGACACCCATCCCCACCAAATTACTCCGGTGTATGCGTTCATAACTTTCTGCGAGTATTGCTTTAACACCCAACAGGAATGTACCTTTTGCGGCCCAATCTCTTGATGAACCGCTACCATATTCCTTTCCCGCCAATATGATCAAAGGCATTTGGGCCTGCTTGTACTTTATTGAAGCGTCATAGACGGACATTTCCTCGCCCGTGGGTAAATATCTTGTATAGCCTCCTTCTTTTTGTACCAGCTTATTTTTGATACGTACATTGGCAAAAGTGCCTCGTACCATTACTTCGTCATTCCCCCGTCTTGAGCCGTACGAGTTGAAGTTCTCTTTTTTCACACCTTTGCTGATTAAATACTCCCCTGCAGATGAAAATTGATTAAACTGCCCCGCCGGGGAAATATGATCCGTGGTGATACTGTCGCCCAATACTAATAGAGCTCTTGCGTTAAAGATGTCCTTCAATGATCCGGCGTTTACAGAGATGTCATGGAAAAACGGGGCCTCTTTAATATAGGTTGAACTCTTATCCCACACATACAACTTATCTTCAGGAATGATAAGGTTTCTCCATATTTCATTACCTTCAAATATCTCCCCATAATTCTTTGCAAAATCTTTAGGTGAAAGCACCTGCCTCATTATTTCGTTAATCTCATCATCCTCCGGCCAGATATCTTTCAGAAAAACAGGTTGCTGATTAGGATCGAAACTTATCGGCTCATTGATGAGGTCTATGTCAACCCTGCCGGCAATAGCATAAGCCACCACCAGCATCGGCGACATCAAGAAATTCATTTTTACCTGCGGATGTATCCTGGCTTCAAAATTCCGGTTGCCTGAAAGTACCGAGGCCACCACCAAATCGTACTCGTCTATCGCTTTCGCAACTTGCAGGGGTAACGGCCCGGAATTGCCGATACAGGAAGTGCACCCATACCCAACGGTATAAAATTGCATAGCCTCCAGGTCACCCAACAGGCCGGCTTTTTCAAGATAATCCGTTACCACTTTTGAGCCTGGGGCAAGAGAGGTCTTAACCCATGGCTTCACTTTCAATCCGCGTTCTCTCGCTTTTCTGGCTACCAGTCCTGCCCCGAGCATAACAAACGGATTGGAGGTATTGGTACAGGAAGTAATGGCGGCAATAGCAACCGCACCATCAGAAAGCATAAAACTTTCTTTTTCGGAAGTTACCCAAACATTCTTCATCCCGTTCACGACAGTTTCTTCTATTTCCGCCGGTGGTGCAGGTTCAGATGCAGCTTGCTTGTTAGGTTGACTACCTCCTTCCGCCATCCAATTACCTAATTGTTTTACTTCTTTGTATTTACGCCCAAACGTTTGATCTAACAGCCCGATAAATTTTGCCTTAAACTCCTTTAATAAGATTTTATCCTGCGGCCGTTTGGGGCCGGCGACCGTAGGCTCTATCGACGAGAGGTCCAATTCGACAATATCGGTATAATTAATATTTTCATTCCCGGTCCTCCACAACATATTGGCCTTGCAGTAATCTTCCAATAGTCTTACCTGTTCTTCGAACCGGTTGCTCCTGCGCATATATTCCAGGGTCTTGTCATCGAACGGGAAATAGGTAATCGTGCACCCAAATTCCGGGGACATATTCCCGATAGTAGCACGGTCCGGAACAGTAAGATGATCAAGACCCGAACCAAACACTTCTACAAATTTTCCAACGACCCCATATTTCCGTAAGAGCTCGGCAATCGTCAATACCAAATCTGTGGCAGTGGAACCCAAGGGCAATTTGCCTGTAAGTTTCAAGCCGATAACTTCAGGCATTATAAAATAGATGGGTTGACCAAGCAAAGCAGCTTCTGCTTCAATACCCCCGACACCCCAGGCTACAACGCCTATCCCATTTACCATGGGTGTATGGCTATCTGTCCCCACCAATGTATCAGGAAATATTTCTCCATTTCTCTCAATTACACCCTTAGATAAATATTCCAGGTTCACCTGGTGACAAATGCCCATACCCGGGGGAACCACGCTAAAATTATTAAGTGAATGTTGAGCCCATTTTAAAAACTTGTAGCGCTCCCGGTTGCGCTTATACTCTTCGTCCATGTTGCGAACATAAGAATACTCCGTTCCAAAATAATCCACCTGTACAGAGTGATCGATTATGAGATCAACCGGTATTAACGGACTTATCCGATCAGGATTTTTCCCCTTCCTTGCTATTTCCGCCCGGAGTGACGCAATATCCACGACAGCCGGAACACCGGTAAAATCCTGCATTAATACCCGGGCAGGTTTAAATGGGATATCCTTATCCGAGCCGGCGGGTTTCCATTGGAGAATGGTTTCTATATTGTCATGGGTTATAGCGAAATCATCAAAATTTCGCAGTGCATTCTCCAGCAGAATCCGGATGGAAAAAGGCAATTTAGCAATATCATGTCCCTTATTGGCAAGCTCTTCGAGGCTGAAGTAGGTGAAAGTGCCGTTTTTTGTGGTTAGCAGCCTTTTGACCTGGTAAGGATCTTTCGACATAAATTATATTTTTAAGCAATCGTGGTTGTTAGCAGCAAAACTCAATGGTCAAGCCATTCTTTGAGAACAAGGGCCTCATTGTGTTCCTCGTCTTTGGCGCCATAAACCAATGTGACAACTCCTTTTTGTTGCTCTTCCTTCAGCAACGAAACCTGCTCCTTATTCGTTTTTAACTCCACCCGGTATCTCTTTTTAAATTCGTCCCACCTGGCAGGGTTATGCCCAAACCATTTCCTGAGTTCCGTACTCGGAGCAATCTCCTTTAACCACAAATCAATGTGGGCCTTCTCCTTCGTAAGACCCCGCGGCCATAGGCGGTCCACAAGAATACGCGTTCCGTCCTCTTTGGCCGGCTTCTCGTAGACCCTTTTAATGTTTAGTTCCATATGATTACCCTCCTGGTTTTTATTCGGCAATTACATTCCCACTATTCTTTGCCGTTCCTTGATAATAGGTCTTTCACTCTGGCCACCAAATGCGCGGCACTGATGCGGGCATCATCCAATAGCTGTTCCATCTTTCCCGATTGCGAGATCTTCGATACCGCCATTTTCTCTATGCGAATAGGCATTCCCATATCAGAAAGGGCCGCAGCGGCGAAATCCCCCATTCCCCCATGCACAAAATGATCCTCAACGGTGATCAGGAACGGATTTCGAGTCTTCTGGAGACAGGCTGCCAGTGTCTTCTTATCGATGGGGCTAATGGAATAACAATCCACCACCCGGACGAATATACCCTGGTCCCTCAATTGATCTGCGGCGGACAAGGCTTCAAATACGGTGATCCCGGTAGCGGCGATCGTGAGCAAATCGCCATCGGAATGTCGCAATACCTTCGACCCACCAATATGAAATCTCTCATCATTGGCATACAACACCTTTGTCTTTGGGCGAAGTATACGCATATATGCAAACCCCTGATGCTGAATCATTAAAGACATTAACTGAACTGTTGCAACTGCGTCCGCGGGCTGAAAAATAACGCAGTCAGGCACTGCGCCAAACAATGCAATATCTTCCAGGGCCATTTGGGAAGGACCGTCTTCGCCGATAGAAACACCGACGTGGCTGCCCACAAATTTAATATTTCCCCCGGATACTCTTGCCATCCGGATCTGGTCAGCAGCCCGGGTAAAAAAAGCGGCGAATGTACAGACAAAAGGTATTTTGCCCAACCGGGATAAGCCTACGGCTGCGGATACCATGTTTTGCTCTGCTATATAACACTCTACGAACCGCTCGGGGATTTGAAATGCAAAGTCTTGCGTGAATGTCGAGTTCTTGACGTCGGCATCCAGCGCGTATACGTTCGGCTGTTGTTTTCCCAACCCGGCGAGCGCCTGCCCGAAAACCTCCCGGAGCCCGTATTCGTTTCCCTTTTGGAATGCCCTGTCGATATTGACGGCGGGGTGTACTTCCTTTGTCACTGCGAAGCCCTGGCGTCTTTTTAGTGTGAACCGGACGCGGTCATCTGTTTCGCCCAACTCAGCCAATGCAAGTTGTAATTGTTCCCGATTCAAGGCTTTCCCATGCCAACCTTCCTTGTCTTCCAAAAAAGAAATACCTTTTCCCTTTATGGTTTTCATGATAATGGCGACCGGTCTTCCACTTTTATTGTATACAGCCTGTTCCAATGCGTGATCGCATTCTTCAAGACGGTGACCATCGATCGTAATGACCTCAAAACCGAATGCACGGAAGCGATCTGCATACTTATCCAAATGATGACCGAACATCGTTTCTCCGCTTTGCGCCAGGCGGTTGATATCCGCAATGGCAATGAGGTTATCTAATTGATGATAGGCGGCAAAGTTGGCCGCTTCCCAAATTTGTCCCTCCGCCAACTCTCCATCGCCCAAGAGCACATAGGTTTTCGAGGGCAACTTTTCCCTTTTGGCCACCAGCGCCAGCCCCGCTCCCACCGATAGTCCCTGGCCCAGAGAGCCCGTGGCGGCCTCGCTAAACTCAAACCTGGGTACCGGGTGACCCTGAAACCGGCTGCCGAATTTCCGCAATGTCTTAAGTTCGTTCAACGGGTAAGCGCCCGCTACGCCGAACAAAGCATATAGCAGGGGCGCCGCATGTCCTTTCGATAAAACGAAGCGATCATTATAGAGATTTAGCGGATGCTCTATATCGTAGCTGAAATACTTGCCGAAGAGAACGGTTGTCAGGTCTGCCGCTGATAGACAAGAGGTAGGGTGCCCCGATCCGACCTCGGTAGTCGAGATCAGGCACCATTTACGTATCAGGGCTGCTTTTTCTCTTAGGGATGCAGCAACCTCGTATCCCGAATTCAATACGCCTTGCATATATATAGCTTTTAATGAATTAAATGCGATATGCCGCCGATAGCCGCGGAGTTCGCCATACAAACTTACAAAAAATAAAAGTATTCTAATACTTTTATTACAAATTCTTCCCTATCTTTGTGCTAACAACTCCACACCAGGACTACAAGGGATATGCAAACGGCAACGGAAAATACGGTCAACGTCACGGAGTTCGGGCTAACTCGAAAGCATCCTTCCATCTACGCCGGATTTGACTATTTGACGGAAGGGGAGAACCTGACGATAATTGATCAAATCGCCACCAAAGAGCTCAGGAAGACGGAGATTTTCAAGAAGTATGCTATTGAACCATATAACGACTGGCGCGCGGATGTTTTGGCAGATTACATCTTTAATATCCATCATGCGTACATAAGGAGAAACCTCACGGCCATCATGGCTTATGCCTGGAAGCTAAATCGGGTCCATGGCGAAGATCATCCGGAACTAAGGATAATAAAGCGCCTGGCAGATGAGTTTAGCTCGGAATTGACAGAGCATATGGCAAAGGAAGAAGGTATATTATTCCCCTACATAAAGGAGCTCGTAAAGGCCGGTAAGGGCGGCCCGCGCCAGAGGTGTTTCCAGACCATGCACCAGCCGGTAAATGTTATGGAAATGGAGCACGAGTCGATGGCAGGATTGATCCATGAGATAGTGCACTTATGCAACGATTACGCGCTGCCAAAAGATGCCTGTGCCACATACTCCGTGTTCTACAAAATGCTGGCGGAATTTGAGAATGACCTTCATATTCACATTCATCTTGAGAATGACATTCTTTTTCCAAAGAAACTACAACTCGAGAAAGACCACAATAATTAGTTAACAAACAAAATATTTATCATGGAAAATCTATTAACGGACTGCGATACACTTGTTGATGCGCTCGACCAGCTCAGGGCTAGAGGTTATACCCAGGACTTTTCTATCCTTCCTGGAGACAACTGCCTTATATGCAGCAGCACCTCCGCGACACTTTCTCCGGAAGAGTTTCAAATCGACGATATACTCAGATTTGAGGGCCAGACCGACCCTGATGACGAGATGATCTTATTCGCAATTTCTTCCGATAAATTTGGGATAAAGGGCTTTGTTGTGAACGCCTATGGGATTTATGCCGAAGACACCGGTTCCAGGCTTGTTGAGAAGCTGACCCGTAAAACCGAAGACAAAAAACTGCCCATCAAACGACATCCCGCGCTTGTTGCATTCTCCCGAGATCACCACTTCGGGTTATTACTGGCCTGGAAAATAAGACGAGGCCTGGAATCAGCTATATCCGGAGAACGGATAAGCAGTTATCTGCTTTATCTCTTTCAACAGGATTTGGCACCTCATTTCAGGAAGGAAGAAGCGGACTTATTCTCTCAACTACCCGAAGGGGACTTTGTCCGGGCCAAGGCATTGGGCGATCACAGAAAGATCTATGAGCTCGTTGAGCTGATCACCAGGGATAGCTCAAACAAAGATTTGCTGGCGGCTTTTGCCGATACGCTCGACCGGCATATCCGATTTGAAGAAAGAACGCTGTTTAACCATCTGCAAAAAGTTCTAACCGGGGCCCAATTATCAGCTTTAGAACGAATTGGCTCGGAAAAGCAGCTGGATGTGGACAACAACTGGAATGATCATTTTTGGACCCTTAAATAATGTTTTATGGACTGGCCGGATCTCAAACCAGATCAGAAGCGGGTCGTTATCATAGGCGCAGGTTTCGCAGGATTATCCCTCGCCAGAAAATTAACCCCGACACGATTTCAGGTAATCTTCCTGGACAAGAACAACTATCACCAGTCTCAGCCGCTGCTGTACCAGCTGGTTACCGGCGGACTGGATCCAGGCAGCATCAGTTTTCCCCTGCGAAAAATATTCCGAAAACAGGAAAATGTTTATATCCGGGTGGCCGAGGTATTATCCGTACACGAGCCATCCAAAACTATAGATACCTCCATCGGAGATATCTCGTATGATTACCTGGTACTCGCGCAGGGATCCATCACCAACTATTTCGATAATCGACAGCTGCAGGAAAATGCGTATTCGATGAAATCCGTATCCGAGGCGCTGTTACTGAGAAATACATTGCTTCAGAACTATGAGAAAGCGATTATCGCGGAAGACGAAGGAACAAGAGAGGCGCTACTTAACGTGGTGATCGTTGGAGGCGGTCCTACCGGCGTAGAACTGGCTGGAGCTATAGCGGAAATGAAAGCGCATATTCTGCCAAAGGACTATACCGAAGTGAATTTCTGCAAAATGCGCATCTTTCTTATCGAAGCGGCAAGTGGCTTGTTAAATGGTATGGACAAAAAATCCGGGGCAACCGTAAAAGAGTACCTGGCCAAATTAGGTGTAGAAGTCCGGACGGATACAATTCTCAAACGATTTGACGGTGCCAGGGTGCTTCTAAGCGATGGCAGCGTTATCGGCAGCAGATGCGTCATATGGACCGCGGGCGTAATAGGCGCGGAAATAAAAGGTCTACCCTCGGAAGCTCTACAGCTCAATAAAAGAATTCGTGTCGATGTTTTCAACGAGGTGATTGGGATGAAGGATGTCTTTGCTATCGGCGATGTTGCAATCATGCAGCTTCCTGATTATCCCAAAGGACATCCCCAGGTTGCACAGGTCGCCATTCAACAGGCAAATCTCCTGGCAACGAACTTGGGGCGCGTCGTATCCGGTCATGACCAGGTCCCCTTCCGCTATAAAAATAAAGGGTCGATGGCCACAGTAGGCCGTCATAGGGCAGTCGCGGAGATCGGAATTGTAAAATTGAAGGGCTTTATTGCCTGGTTTGCATGGATGTTTGTCCACCTGATCTCACTTATCGGATTCAGGAACAGGCTTATCGTCTTGATAAATTGGGTATGGCAATATTTCACCTATGACTCCTCGCTGCGCTTAATTATTAAACCGACCGAGAGACGCTACGGTGGAAGTGGAATGGCGAAGCCCCGTAATGAAAATCAAAATCATCAGGAGGCGGATGGCCTAACACTAACCTTGAAGCGATAAAAATGCCGGTCATTCGCATCGAAAACTGCCTTAACTTTACTACTCGGATAATTTTTTATGTTTACGCAGTTTTCACCGGCAGAGCAGGCCGTAAAGTATCCGGCTGAGAGGCGCGTCTTCATCGGGCTCAAACCATATGTCTGGTGGACATTCGCCGGGCTCGTCGCAGCTACGGTGGGTGCCGCGTGGCTGCAACTGGCGATCGGTGGACTTCCGGCTAATCCGGGACCCGTTGGCCCGGTACTGGCGACGGCTACAAAGGAATTACCGCATGGCTTTCCCGGCTGGGTCCGGCTTTCTCACTGGGTCAATTTCTTTTTCCTTTCGTTGATCATGCGGAGTGGGTTATCGATCCTCGCCGACCATCCGCGCCTATATTGGAACAACGGCTGCAGTCCTGATTCGGAATGGATCCGGTTCACGCCCCATAAGGTGCCGCGGGACCGGGTATATACGGCCAAGGATGACGCCCGGTATATCAGCCCGGTGCTGGGTCTGCCGGGGTTCCGGCACTCGGTAGGGATTGCACGATGCTGGCATTTTATCACCGTCCCTTTCTTTATTTTGAACGGGGTCATATTTATCGTCTTACTGCTGGCAACGGATCATTGGCGGCGGCTGGTGCCCACCTCCTGGTCGGTCCTTCCCGATGCATGGAGCGTGTTTGTTCATTATGCCACATTTCACTGGCCGGCCGAACCAAATGGTTTTTTTCGCTACAATGCCCTGCAGCAATTATCCTATTTCACAGTTGTCTTTCTGCTCGCACCGGTGGCCCTCGTCTCGGGGATGGCCATGTCACCGGCGGTCGAGAACCGGATGCATTGGCTGCCTAAACTCTTCGGCAACCGGCAGGCGGCCCGCTCGGTGCATTTCCTGGTACTACTCGCGTTCCTGGTCTTCCTGGTGATCCACGTCGCGCTCGTGGTCCTGACCGGCGCAATGCGGAATATGAATCATATCATCCTGGGTACAGACAGCCTGTCGGACTGGAGAGGTATCGTCATCGGTAGCGCCATCGTGCTGGCAGTGGTGCTCTTTGCCGTTTTCGCGCATTGGCTGTCCTGGCGACGGCCCCGGGTCCTGCAGCGGATAGAGGTGGCGATCAACGGAACCCTATGGCGGCTGACCATTAATCGACTAAAACCAAAGCTATATTACCGGCAAAAGGATATTTCGTCTTACTTCTGGATGAACGGTAAGATGCCGCAATCGGAGGAATGGCGGCTGCTGGCAGATCAATCCTTCCGGGATTACCGGCTGTCCGTCGGCGGGATGGTGGAGCACCCGGTACAGCTATCCCTTGCCGATCTTCAGGCCATGGGAATGCAGCAACAGATCACCATGCATCATTGCATCCAGGGATGGACCGGCATTGCCGAATGGGGCGGGATCCCAATGCGGCGGATCGTCGAAATAGTCCGGCCGAAGCCCGGCGCCACGGTGGTGGCATTCTTTTCCTTTGGCGAGGGGCTGTATGGAGGCGCCTACTATGATACCCACACGCTGGACAATTGCCTCAAACCTGGTTGCATCCTTGCCTGGGAAATGAACTATTCACCGCTACCCGTTGAGCATGGCGCACCGCTGCGGCTCCGGGTGGAGAACCAGCTCGGTTATAAAATGGTCAAATGGATCCGGTCCATCGAGTTCCTGGATAGCAGTAAAAAGATAGGCGAAGGGTTCGGCGGGAAAAATGAGGATGACGAATACTATGACCTGTTGGCCGATTCGTGAAACAATCGCCGTCTATATCCGGGGCACCGGCTTGGCATTGTATGCCGTCGGATTACCCCGTGAGATAAGCGGCCCCGCTGCTTACCGTGCCGCATAGATCGATGATCCGCCGGGTCCTGAAAAGCTTCTCCAGGAGCATCCTGCTTTCTTTAAAATCATCGTGAATGGGACAGGGATGCGCCGCTGAACATTTGCTCAGCCCCAGGCCGCATTCCGTGAACAGGGCATCTCCGTCGATGGCTTCAATGATGGCCATGACCGGCTGCTTCTGCTGTTCGCCGGAGATATAGAACCCGCCGGACGGCCCCTTGGCGCTGTTGATCACCTTTTGCTTCACCAGCGTTTGCAGCAGTTTGCCCACGGTGTGCTCGTTGGCGCGGATACCCGCTGCAATCTCTTTAATACCCGGCCGTTCGGCGGGATCCGTTCGGGTTGCTAGAAAGATAACCGCTTTGATGGCCGTTTTGCAGGTAAGACTCAGCATAGTTTATCTACTTAAAAAAATTTTCCCCGCCTCGGAGATCCGATCATAGCTCCAGGGCGGCTGAAAGGTAAGTTCGATGGTCACAGAAGGCCCGGCAAATGTCTCTTTCAGCACCTGCTCCACCGAGCCCGTGATGGATTCACCCATTGGACAAAAGGGCGTAGAGAGGGTCATGGTCACGGCTATGCCCGAGCCCGACTCATCAAAATCGAGCCGATAGATCAATCCAAGGTCGACTACATTCAGGCCGATCTCTGGGTCCAGGACGTTTTCCAGGGCAGCCAGTGCGATCGTGCACTGCAAGTCGTTATTGGTGACTACATTCATTTCGCCGGTGATTTATGGGTCAAAACCTTCCATACATTCCAATTATACAAGATGGCAGCAGCCACCAACAGAGCGGCTCCGCCACGTAGTACAGGCACCCTGCGGCAGCAGATCCCGGCGATAAAGACCAGTGACCCGGCCAGCCAGGCGGCGACGGTGACTCCGAACAGGTTGTTGTCCGCCAATTCTCCGGGGTTCGGCGATCTTCCGGCGCTGGTCTGTGCATGGTAGAGCTTATTCCACACGATGAATGGCAGGGTCTTGAACGTCATCCCCAGGATAATGGCCGTTACCCAGCCAAAAAAGGTAGCGAATCCATAAACGAGCAAAAGCCGGCTATCCACGTGGCCGGCCGGTAGAACAGCGACTACTATGATCAGCAGACCGGGAGGTATCAATAGCATGCCGGCGGATGCCAGAGATATTTTCATCCGGCTGTCCACCTGTCTGCGGATGCGCTCCCGGTAACAACAGTAACAATAATAGCCGAAAAGGATCAGGGCGATGATTACGACCATAATAGGCATCCAGGCAAAAGAAAGACCGGGGGGCAGGAAGAACAAAAATAAGAAAGTCAACAGCCCGCCGTTAATCAGGAAATAAATGACCCAAAGTAATCGTTCGTTGGTGTACTTCGAGATCAGGAACATAGGGATCAACCTTGATCCGACGCCGATCACCAATAAGAGGAACCAGCCTGCTATGCCGATATGCGCATGCAAGGGAAGATAGGCGAGGGAGCCTTGCGGCAGGAAGGGCGAAGTAAAATTGTATACCAGTGCCAGACCGGTAAAGGCAGCCAGCAATAGCCACACCGATGCAGTCACGGCATAGACTGCGTGCACATTATCCCTGTTGCCCCCCGTCAGCGTTCCCCAAACATTGATAACAAAACAAATTATGGCGAGGACGATCGCGCTCCCGCCCCATCTCGCCGGCCATCCCAATTGAAAAGTATAGAAGGCGTATACCAGCAGCGGAATGCCGATTGCAGCCAATACGAATGAAACATACGCCAGTGCGACGCTGAACAACCTGTTTTCCGCGAGTACGGGCAAAAGCTGGTGACTGGCGCCCATGATGATCATGGTTCCCCAGCCCAGCGCCATCGTGTGCGTCACGGCAAGGATCGCCGGCTGAAAAAAATGGCCTGTAAAGGCTGAACTGGACTGAAGCAACAGCACGGTCGCAGCCAGGAAAGCCAAAGCCGCATAGAAATAAAAAGGCAATACCACCCGATGAGTGGTATTGCTTCCCACCGTATGACTCATTCCACTCAAGTAGTTGATTTTTTAAAGACAAGAATATCTACCTCACTATCCCGGATCTCCCGGATACAATATTCGAACCCTCTTTCGTTCAGCTCCGGCAAAAGAAAGACGGGGATACGCTTGTGGTGAACGAATAAGGCATGGCCCGCTGGCAGGTCATCCAGCAGCTCCAGGATCGTCAGCATCGGCAAAGGCATTTCCAGATCCCTGACATCGAGGGTCACCTGTTTTCCTGCAAAACGCTCCATGGCTCCGTCCCAATCATCCAATGCAGGGGGATGCGCTGGGGTCACCGGAGATGCTTCCGCACGCCGGTAGAAATAAGTATGAATTACATCGTCCTGTACATGATCCGTCCACGATACAAACCCCTTCTTTTCCAGCAATAGGATCAACGGGGTAGGCTCGAAGCTATTCACGATCTTCAGGACAGTCCCCTGGCCGAGCATGTGGATTGCTGCAAGGATTTGGCTCAAAGGATCCTTCCCACCCGCCATGATGGGCCGGACGTCCAGCTCCGTCACCCGGTCAGGACCAATTTCCCGCAGGAAAGCCGGCATAGCAGGTCCGATCGTCGATATTGCGCCGGATTCCCCGGTTTGCACCGCTTCCCGGTCTATCGCAAATCCCAGTACTCCCAGCCGGTTCAGGAACTCGTCGACGGTACATGCCCCCATCCTGCTGGCCATGGCAATGGAAGTTCTTCCAGCCATGAGCTTTCTTAAAGGATTGCGAAGCCGCTCAAACCCGGGCGAGATGCCGATAATGGCTTCCAACGCGGCCGGATGTTCCCGAAGGACTTCGGCAATCCTGGTATTTGCGTTAACAGTGATCATGATGCGAATCGTTTTTCGGGGCATCGCTGCCCGGGTGAATTCAAAAACCCAGCTGCTCCTCCAGCTCCAATGTTCTGGGGAACAATATGTTGTTCTCCAGGTGTACATGCAAATGAAGGTCCTCTTCAAATTCCGCAAGCATGCGGAACAGGAGGCTGTAGCTGGCACAGGCATCCTCCGGCAGGGCATAGTTCGCCGTTAGCTCCCTGATGGCTTCCAGGTCCCGCCCAACCGTCTCATGCTCTATCTCCATCCGGCCTATCGGGTTGCCGGCGGAGCCGAAAATCAGTAATTCCTCCGTATTTGCCTTAGATCCACCAGTCGCCAGGGCTTTGATATAAGGGAACAATATCCTCTCTTCGATCTCCAGGTGCGCACTCAGCTCGGCATTGATATGCTCTACCAATTCATACACCGCCGGCAGTTCGGGATGGCTGGTTCCATGCACTTGAGCCACCTTGTAGGCGTAAGCAACAAGGTCCGGCAGGTTCTTCCTGATATACCGGTGATGGGTATTCACGATATAATCCGCGAGAAACCCCGGATCCCATTCATTGTATGGCAGGGGACGGGCATCCGCTCCCTTGCCGGCCTGCTGGAGCTCCTGCTCCACCCTGGTAACATCGATGCCTTTTTCGGCACAGGCTTCGACAACCGTCTTCTTCCCGCCGCAACAGAAGTCGAGGCCATACTTCTTGAACACCTGTGCTTTGCGGATATCTTTAGCCGCAATCTGCCCAAGGGTTTCACCCTGCGCTCCGCTTCCCCGCCTGGTGATACGAACCCTCCATGATTCGGGACCTTTTTCAAGGTATTCCCAGTTGAACACATCCCCTCTTTCTCCCAGCAACTGGTAATATAGGGGCTTGGGGTCATGGTCGTTAAAGATCGTCAGGCTTTCCCCTCCCGATAGCTCATCGAAGCGGGAAAAGATGGTGGGATGTTTCTGCCGGGGCTCCAGCAACGTAACATCGAGTGTGTTTTCTTGTATTGTAGACATAACCTTTTTTTTGCGTCTCCACAAAGATAGAAATATATTTTAAATAAAAGCATTACAATACTTTTATTTTTTCTCCGGGGGGATTCCTGCTCCACCTTTTTATCTCCTGCAACTGAACGGCCGATACTTCCCTGCGATACTCAGCGCGAAACCAACGAATATCAAAGCGAATCCTTCACCTCTCGTCGTTAACAGACCAGTTGACGATCTGTGAAAATATTTCGGTAAATTCGGGGTAGTTCTTTGTGAAACAAATGTTTACGATGACGTTTCGAAATTGTTATAGTCGATTTCCCCTCACGGGGACTTCTTAGAGACCTGACAATAGGGGATCTCCTGAAACCCGCTACAGATAAGGATTTGAAGGGGTAGGTTCGACACCCTCCCTCTCCGCTTAGTAAATTTAAAGCGCGCTAAAATATTAATTTTTAGCGCGTTTCTTTTTTCATAAACCACAATTTAAATTGGCGGAAAACAGCTATTAAATGCAATTCATTGATAATAAGCCTGTTTTTTTATTCGCTATTGTTCGAGCCCCGTCTACTCGTTTTGATTATTCACTTTTTCAAAAATAATTACTGCTTGAATTCTTAATTTCTATCCCAGATAAAGTTATAAGAGCCAACAATTGAAACGGAACTAACCAATGGGGGCTCATCGCACCGATCATTGATGTTTTTCGTAAATTTTCTAAATGCAGGTAAGCTGCCTAATTCTTTACTGACTTGTTCATTCTCATGGTAAGCAATATGAACAAAGGTAACACCGTCTTCTAGTTTGACGGTAGCGTATCGAAGACCTTGAATTTGTATCACATGCAATTGTTCGTAAACCTCTTTAACGAGTTGTTCGTTCTCTGCAACTTTGTTTGCTTTTATCCTATAGCGGACTAATATCTTTTTCATTTTATTGATCTTAATTGTTAGTGAGTAAATTATGATTGCTGTACTTTTTTTCCGTCATTCTTTTTTGATTGTCGAAATTCTATATGATAGTTTTATTTGTTAGTAAATAATTTATCTCAACATTTCTTTCATGCCAAATGCAGTCAGATAACTTTCGTATTGCTCCTTAACAGTTTTATTTGCTATTTCAGCAAAGCTTCCGGATGCCGGGTCAACAACTGTTCTTAAAGGTCGTTTGCTTTTAGGCGTATCAATTAACTTTACAATTGCGTCGGCAACCAATTGAGGATTTGGTTTTAAGGTTTCAAACATTTGCTTAAAACCTCCTATAATTTGTTCGGGAACTTTTGCTAAGGCGCCATATCCAGTAATTACTGTAGTATCTGAGCCAGTTTCGACTTTCTCCCAGACTTCTGTGGGAAACGGACCAGGTTGAATCATCACCACATCTACACCCAAAGGTCTTACTTCATAATGTAAGCCCTCTGTTAACCCTTCAACTGCGAACTTAGCACCATTGTAAACTGTTGTAAAAGGAAAAGAGAAACGACCTCCAACGCTTGAAATATTTACAATCAAACCTTCGCCTTGCTTACGCATATAAGGCAAAGCTGCTCTGATGATTCTCCAGGGTCCCGTTACAGCTACATTGAGCATTCTATCCAAATCATCTTCGGTAAATGATTCAGCAATTCCGACTGCGGAGATTCCTGCATTATTTACTACCACATCAATTCTACCTTCTTTTTTAATGATAGTAGCAATTGCATCTGTTACCTGTTTTCCATTGGTAACATCTACCTCTAACACATCAATGTTTTCTTGCTGAACCAATGCCTTTGCTTTTTCAGCATTACGACCTTTTGTTTCACGCATTGTAGCGTATACTTTGTGTCCTAAAGTTGCACAAGTGTTAGCTGTGAGCCAACCAAAACCGCTATTTGTTCCCGTAATTAAAATGACTTTTTTTTCCATGTTGTTTTTTTTCAATTTTAATTTATTTGAATTTTATTACTACAAATGTATGTTCAATAACATACCCCCACAGTGTGTAAATCAGACATTTTTGGGTGTTGATTAGGACAATCAAATATTTTATCTTTACTAAAAAAATCAAATGAAACAACTTGCAATCCTTTTACCCAATAGAGCGACCGCATCAAGTAGTTTAATTTTAACTATTGAAGTGATCGAAAAGGCCAATGAGTACTTTATTGAAAGAGGAAAAGCCGCTGTTTTTAAAACTACTTTGATAGGTGATGCAAAAGGAAATATTGTAAAGCATGGTTCTTATTCGATACTCCAGGATAGGAGCTTTGACGAAGTGATGAAAACAGATTTGATTATTGTACCATCCCTCGGTGACAACATTGAGAAATCATTAAAACAGAACAAAAGAATGATTGATTGGGTAATAAGTCATTATAAAGAAGGTTCTGAAGTGGCGAGTTTATGTACCGGCGCGTTTATACTTGCATCTGCCGGATTATTGAATGGGAAACAATGTTCAACGCATTGGCGCGCTGCCGAAGTTTTTAAAAGGTTGTACCCGGAAGTTAATCTTACAATTGAAAAAATAATTACTGAGGAACATGGAGTTTATACCTCAGGTGGCGCTATTTCCTCTATGAATTTAATACTACATATTATTGAAAAATATTATGATAGAGAAACTGCAGTTTATTGCGCTAAGATTTCTGGAGTTGATCTGGACAGGAATAATCAGTCGGATTTTTTAATTTTCTCGGGACAAAAAAATCATAAAGATGATGAGATAAAAAAAGCACAATTATTTATTGAAAAAAATATTGACGATAAAATTATTGTAGATGAACTCTCTGCGAAGTTTTCTATTGACAGGCGAAACTTTGATAGAAGATTTAAGAAAGCTACAGGAAATAGTCCGTTTGAATATGTACAACGAATAAAAGTAGAAGCCGCCAAAAGAAGTTTTGAATCAACAAGGAAGAATGTTAATGAAGTAATGTATGATGTTGGCTATTCTGATTTGAAGGCGTTCAGAAATATTTTCAAGAAAATTACTGGGTTATCTCCATTAGAGTATCGCAATAAATATAATAAAGAATCTGTAGTTTCATAAGAGATTTTATGATTAGTTGGTCGATTTTCAAGAAACGTTCTAAATTACGCATAATCATTAATTGGCGATTTACCACCAAGGATGCCAGAATTAACCTAAAAAAGCTTTATCCAACAATTTTAGATTGACTAAACACTAGGCCATCTAACATACCAAATACAAAAATGAATGCTGGAAGAATGTCGAGACTATCGAAAATAGAACAGGGTCGACAAATTATCGTGCCCGAATTATTCAAAGACTTCTTCAGCTTTTGCTCGTATTCCCTTCCTAAAGACCTGGTTGGAACCGACCTCTTAAACGACCATGCAGACCTAAATGAGTGGGCGACGGAGCTTCTGGCGGAAGACGGAACAGAAAACTTTTTGAACGTCGACGATCTTGTTTTTATGATGCATCAAGGGTATATATTCTGGTATTTTAAAGCCAATGGTGACCCGGACCCGGATGTCTTCGGATATTACCAAGGCAAAATAAAACCCGACAACCTGGGACGCTTATCAGAATTCCTCAAACGGTATCGCGCCTAAAAAGCAAATACAGGGCTGCTTGGTCATGGAGCATGACCAAAATAAAGCCACTGCCACAAACATATACAAGCATGAAAATCTGGACCCAAAGGCATTACACGATCTAAAAATATCAATGGTTAACCCAATCTTTTTTTACCAGGATCTTGCTTGGTCATAAAAACGCTATAAACCAGTATGAGCTCATCAAAAATTTCGAAAACAACTACATAAGGAAATCGTTCCATTTTACCCTGGCGGACAGGTTTGTCGTAATACCCGTAAGAACTGGGATTGCGCAGTAAGCTTTTATAGAAAGTATCTAATTCATCAAGAAATTCAACCCCTAGACCTACCCTTTGCAATTCGTACCAATCAAAAGCCTCCAGAATTTCCATCGTCGCCAGAGGTCTGATCTCTAACTTATAGGCCATGCCTTTGGTCTTTATTCAGGGCCATATTTTTTACCTCTTCCCAACTATAGGACCTTCCGTCACCGCGTAGGTATTTTTCCCTTTCTTCCTGAATAAGCTTTCTCCTAAGATCAACTGCTTCAGTTTCATTCAGCAGGCCAACAAAGTTTTTAGCAACACTTAATAGTGATTCTTTCTGGCCCAGAGATAACTTAAGCCAGTATTGCATAAACTCACTGTCCAACGGAGAGGTCGTCGCCATAAGAGATGTTTTTACAAATTTACCGCGAATTTGCCCCTGTTCCAAAAGAGGAACAACTATAAGGCATGATTGGTAAAATACCAAATTTTTGGCTCCCAACCCCAGCAATGATTTAGTTTCACACTGGCTAAAGAATTCGTAGATTGAGATCGCCTACGTTCTTTCTCACCGCCGAATTCATGCCGCAACCCGGCCCAGACTAGCAAAAGTTTGATAACCAACATATTGGAGATCGAGCACATTTCCCTCCCTCTTCGCAGAGTAACTTTAAAAACCCGCACTTGTATCGACCCCTTTTACACTGGACGGTTTTCTAAAGGTAGTTTAGTAGCTTTTCATTTTCAAAAGGGACCGGATTAATATTTTTGAACACGCGGTTCGGGGCTTGCCTATTTAAGACGACGATGCCTTCTTTTTCAATTTTGCTATTCCCTACGCAATTCTAATTAATACAAAAAGTCTATATTTATGTGATAAGCGTATTAATACGCAATACAGTTCTTAAACGCCATAGGATTGCATGATCCAGACAATAACTCACAAGGGATTGCGCCTGTTTTTCAAAAAAGGCAACGGTTCGAGACTCCCTGGCGAGTATCTAACTAAGATTGGCTTGATCCTGGACGCCCTTGACGCGATGACATCCGAGTGACTGGGCATGACGAGGGCCAATGTCTCCGCTGTTGTTAATGAACGAGCCGGCATTAGCCCGGAAATGGCAGTCAAGCTGTCTGCCGCTTTCGGCAATAGCGCCACGTTTTGGACCAATTTACAAACCAACTATGAGCTCTGGCATGCCGAAAAAAAGGTCAAGAGATCTAAGATTCGGCATTTCAAATTACCGAAAAGCGTGCAATCCGCTCATGCCTGACAATGGGTGTCATAGGCAATGCAAGCGAGAATATCGTCTCTTTCAAGATCTGGAAATTCTGATAGAACGGCACCAATCAAATCACACCTGCAAGGTATTCGAGGATGGCGGCCACTGTATACCGGCTATTCCGAATGCCTGGTTGACCATGGTTGATATGGGGATTCAGAGTAATCCTTGAAAGTAATTTTTTCAATTGCCTTTGATCAACAAAATCGCCAACGGCAATTGGCTATTCGGCCAAAGGAACGTCAGATCACCTCTGTGACAAAATCATTGCTAAGGTTGGCATTCCACTTATAGAATCAGCTACCTACAGCTACGAGCTAAGCTAAATAAAGGAAAACAAATGAGCAATGCGATTATTTTGGATTCTACTATCACCTGCCCCGTCTGTGGTCATCGGAAAAATGAAACGATGTCATTGAACAGCTACCTGTACTTCTATGAATGCGAGCATTGCCATGCGCGGCTGCGCCCGAAAGAGGGAGATTGCTGCGATCTTTAGTTTTCAACTCGGCAAGCCGGCGCTGATCGACTTCTCGAACCGGTCCAAAGCGGAGCCCCACCCGTTGTAAAAGCCCATTTTCTCCTGCTGCAGGCAGTATTCTTCCGTCGGATGGATAACACTGAAAACAAAATGCGTTTTGTCCCCGTCCTCTTCAAAAATGCACTGCAGGACGACGTCCTCTGTCATTGGCCGAAAACTGGCAGAAGTCACGATCTTTCGGCATTCGACGATCTCCGAGTAGATCCCTTCAGAAATGAATTCACTCCCATCCGGCATGGGCATAACATATTTCCAGCATCCACCCGGCTTGAATTCATGGTGGATGACCTGTACTTTCCTTCCCTTGGGCGCCCACCACTGTATAATATGCTCTGGCCGCGTCCAGGCTTCCCATACAGTCGCAATCGGCGCGTTAAAAGACCGCTTGATCGACAAGATCCGTTTGCTGAAATCATTTGGATTTTCCATGTTGTTTATTTTTCCTGCTTTGCAGTTGGTTTACATAGTTCTCGAAAGCATCGATCCGCCCTTCCCACAAGCCCTTATAACGCCCGGCCCAATCGGCGAGCTTTTTCAATTCTCCCGGACGAATCGAGCAAAAGGTTTCCCTCCCTTCCCCATGGTCTCGATCACTTGGCATTCATCCAATATTCTTATCTGCTGCGAAATAGCAGGACGGCTGATCTTAAAATGCTCAGCGATCGTACGCAGGTTCATGGGCTGCTCCGAAAGCAACTCGATGATCTTCCTTCTCGTCGGGTCCGCAATAGCCTGGAAAATGTCCCGCCTTGATTCAGTAGTCATAATTAGTAAGCGTACGCTTATGTAAGTATATAAATAAGCATACACTTACCAATATTTTTTTTATCTCGACGCGCCCGTGATATGCGACCGTCGCTGGATGGATAGCAGATTTTTGATCAAGGCAACATGGATCAGAATGCTTAGCGGCGGGCCAGTAAATAGCGGCACCAATACCCGCGGATAGCTCCGCAGATCCTGGTTGCCAAAGACAGCGGCCGATGCTGGAGCGATCACCACGGCGGATCCGTCCTTAGCCTGATTGCCACCGGCAAAGCCGTCAATCCAACCAGTGGGTGAAGCAGAACTGCCCCATTGCGCGCTAGCAATAGCCAGGCATAGGCAAGTAAGATCTCTCGCAGAGGCGGCCGCCGCCGCTGTAATGAGCCGCATGGTCTCCTGGCTGCAGGACGAGTTCTCCTTTACTCCCAAGCAAATGTCCCAAAAATGCCAGAGCCTTGTCGCCGCAATTCTTTCAATTGCTTAGCCGTGTCCTGAAATTCCACCACGAAACACCAACCCAAACTGAAATGATCAGTGGTAGGATCACTTTTATCACACCATCCCCTACTGCCAGTCTCGACGCAGCAGCGCCCGATAGGTCGAGCAAAATCCCTATATAGGCCAGGTTCTTGATCCATAGCCTCCGGGGGATTATTATTACAATCGCGGCAATAACCTTCCAGCTTCCAAGTATGATTCTGAAATATGGCGGATACCCTAGATGGAGGAGATCGCTTTCAATGTGCGGAAAGGGAATAAGATTACCTATACCGGCAACCAAAGACATCAGCGCTATCAATGCGGTACTTGCAATATAAATCCATCTTCGTCTCATGTTATTTAATATTGTTATTCTTTTTCAGCATTTTTGCCGCGATTTTTCGACTTAGGAATTCAGGGGTCAGTGCTCTTAGCGCTCTGAATTTCAGACCAGGATAAACCAGCATTTGGTTCTTTGCCAAAGCAGCCAATGCTTCGGTCACGCATTGCTCCACGCGGAGCGGTTTTACCGGGGAATTTTGAAGAGTAAATCCAAGTTTATAAAAAACGGGCGTCTCTGTAGGCGTGGTGACTAGAACGGTGATATGGATACCGTACTCTCTCAACTCAGAATGCAAGCTTTTCCCCAATGCCTGAATAAAACCCTTGGTTGCCGCTTCGGCCGCCATGTATGGTACTCCGTCCACCGCCCCCATGGCGCCGGTCAGCAATATGCCGCCTTTCCCCCTTGTTGCCATTTTTTTCGCGAAATGATGGGTAAGCAACAAGTGCGATGTAGCGTTGAGATGAATTCTTTCGCCGAGATCGTCAATCCCACGATCGAGGAACCTCGCTACATCCCCTGTACCGGCATTTGATATGAACAAACCGGTCTCCAGGTGGCTGGTCTTTTCAATCAGAGCATCCAGATCTTCCCGCTTTGACAAGTCGGCCTGAATGGCCAGACATTCAATTTTTTGTCTGGACGAAAGTCGTCCGGCCAGCGTTTGCATCAGCCCCTTTCTTCTGGCGACCAGGACCAAATTCAAACCTCCCGCCGCCAGTTGTCGCGCAAATTCTTCCCCAATGCCTGAAGAGGCTCCTGTGATCAAAGCCCATATTCCGAACATCGACGGATCGATAATTGGTTTCATCGCATTCTTTTTGTCCTTTACACAAAGTTGCTATTTCGATCCCTTCAGGCCTTGTCTAAAAATGTCAATTTGTTGAACAATTCACTCAGCAGGAGGAGTGTTTGCTTTCCTTTCGCGGCAGGAGGCTGGAGTAACCTTAAATTGTTGCTTAAACGATCTTGAAAAATGCGACACGTCATTAAAGCAGGTCTCGAAGGCAATTTCACTGATGCTCAGGGTGCTGACCAGCAGCAGTTCCTTCGCCCTTTCCAATCTTTTGGTTTTGATGTAATTGGCAGGCGTATCCTGAAATACTTCGATGAACTTACGATTGAAGGTCGCCAAAGTCATGTTTGCCAACTCAGCAAGATCCTTCACCGTAATAGTTGAATACAGATGCCGCTGGACAGTGTCCCTGATGTTTAGTTCGTGAGGTGTAAACAAGTCCCGCAGCAAGTCCTTTATTGATGTGGAGTTCTTGCTTTGCAGAAGAATGAGGATCAGTTCCTTTACCTTCAGCTCGAGTAGATCGTCGTTTATAAAGGCGGGGTTCTCAAAGTAGAATTCCAGGTTTTCGATGAATTTCCTGATAATATCCTTTGAGACGATCTTTTGGATATATGGGCGCTCATTATCCTTTTTCAAAAAGGCGGGAACTTCCTGCCTATACAATTTTTTGAGCATATCCGCATGTAGATGAAAGACCAGTATTTCATAGAAGTCGTTATCGGAATATTCGAGCAGGTTGGTAAAATACGTCCCGCAATTCAAAATTACCGATTCATCGCTCCCGACCAGCACCTGTTCGGCCGGGGAGTTGATCAGCGTTTTTCCTTTTTTGTAATAAATGAAACAGGCTTGCTGAGGAAAATTTACCGACAAGCGGTAAGGGGCTTTGATAATGATCGTTTCGATCAGGGTCTTACCCCACAGATCAATTTTTTTATGGCTGGTAATCATTGGAAACTCTATGACGCTTTCTTCTTTTTCGAAGCCTTGGCCCGCTTATTAAAATCCAGGGCCAGATCGATCCAATAGTCGAAATCCGCCCTGCTTTTCATCCCACTTTCGTCCACCATAACATAGCCACTCATCGGCCGGTTAGTAAAATCCATCGTTCGACATCCTTTTCGGCAGATCGCCTGCTCATGCAAGGCAGGATCTATCCGGCACATCAGCTCTTCCCTGATGATGCCCACGCACATCTTTCCGTTGTACATAAAAGTGAGTCCGCCCATCATCTTTTTTTCTTCTATGTTCGGCAGCCCCGCCAACCGCCGCCGGATCCGATCCGCTAATTTTTCGCTGTATGACATAAGGCCGTTATTTTATCTGGCATAAAGAAGTTCATGATCGGACTTAAGGCCTGCTCAAAACTGTATGTATGCGATAAGCCTTGTATAGGAAAAGAGCAGGCTGTCAGTTCATAGGTCAGCGCTTTATCCACTTCAATATTGGTTAAGGTAGCCCAAATTCTCTCCATGGGCGCACCAATGATGATCTCATTACGCAAAGCAGTCATATAAATTACTGAGTTTGGGCCAGCGTCCATAAGTTCTGTAAGATTTTTTCCTGCGCCCTGGCAAACATTTTTTTCATCACCAGTCCATTCATAATCCCGGCCAGGAATGTCCTCGGTGAATAATGTGTCTCCGCCGTCACCTTCGTACTCGAATCCGTCACCGTTTCCAGCAGCAGCGAAAATTGTGTATCCAGTAGCATTTTGCTCATGCCCATGGTGTCGCTTTCCACCCTCCAAACCATCCTCTTCCCGGGGACAAATTCAACGAGCTTTTCTGTAATTATGCCTTTTCGACCTTTGTTTTCCACCTCGCAAGTGCGCACCGCATTCGACTCGTTCATCGTACCCGTTGCCTTGATCACACCCGGATTGATTCTTGGAAGCAGAGTTATGTCCGTAATAATCGCCCATACGCTGGATATAGGCACATTCACCACAGCTTGACTCCTGGCCTGCAAAGTACTCATTGACAGATGATTTTGTAATTAACTTGTGTTTTGCAAGTGTAAAAATAAAAAATTACTTGTAATTTGCAAGTTCAATAATTGGTATCATTTGAAAAAAAGGATAATTGCGTTCCGGTCAGACTGCCCGATCAGTACAGCCCTGGACATCTTTGGAGACAAATGGTCTCTGCTCATTATCAGGGACATTATGTTTAAGGGACTCAACACATATGGTGATCTTTTGAAGGGAGGGGAAGGCATCGCTACGAATATCCTTGCCGACCGGCTCGTCCTGCTCGAATGTGCTGGCATTATCTCGAAGGCCAAGCATCCGGATAGCAAGGCTAAGGTACTTTATCAGCTCACACCAAAGGGGGCCGACCTGGCACCCATACTTGTAGAGATTATTGCCTGGAGCGAGAAACACCACAAGGTCCATCCGGAGGCCATTGCCTTTGCTAATGAGATCGAAAAAGACAAGGCTGCAGTACTAACGCAGATATATTCGCGGTTATAGATACACGGCCTCCTGAAACCCGCTACCAACAAGGATTTGGAGGGGTAGGTTCGACACCCTCCCTACCACTTTACATTATCAGCCGCAAATTTTTTTGCGTGATTGTTTATTAATCGTAATATTGCAATGAAACAATATTCACATGGGCCTGACCAAATCCGAAATATTCTCCGATAAGCAGAACAAGCTCGCGGGCATGATGAAGGCCCTCGCCCACCCTGCTCGTATCGCTATCATCCAACATCTGATCAAGGCGAATGCCTGTATCAATGGCGACCTTGTGGAGGTGCTGGGGTTGGCCCAACCGACCATCTCCCAACACCTCAAAGAGTTGAAAAACGCAGGCCTCATCCAGGGCACCATTGAAGGCACCAGCGTATGCTACTGCATCGATCCAAAGACCTGGGCGCTCTACCAAAAGGACATCGGCGCCTTGTTCGCCGCATACAAAGGCGCCGACAACTGCTGTGGCTAATCCCGGAACCTTTTTTTTGAGCCAAATCATCGTAATATAGCAATATTAAAATAAGCCCACAACCACCCGCGGCCGAAACAGCCCACTAACACGATCAATTAATTTAAACTATACATCATGGAAACCACCGAACAAATAAAGGAAATGGTACGCGAGAAATACAGCGCCATCGCCCTCCAAAACAAGGAAGACAACGCCGCGTCCTGCTGCGGCTCCGGCTGCTGTTCTATCGAAACGGCCAACATCATGACCGACGACTACACCACACTCGAAGGCTACAATCCCGATGCCGATCTGGGCTTGGGTTGCGGGTTACCCACCCAATTTGCGCAGATCAAACCCGGCGATACTGTCATCGACCTTGGGTCCGGCGCAGGCAACGACTGCTTTATCGCCCGCAAAGAGACTGGTGAGACCGGCCGCATCATAGGCATCGACTTCACCCCGGCCATGATCGAAAAGGCACGCGCCAATGTCGATAAGCTCGGCTACAACAACGTCGAGTTCCGCCAGGGAGATATTGAGAAAATGCCCGTCACCGCGAATGTCGCTGACGTCATCGTCTCCAATTGCGTGCTGAACCTGGTCCCGAACAAAATGGGCGTTTTCCGGGAAATCTACCGCGTCCTGAAACCCGGTGGACATTTTAGCATTTCCGATATAGTTCTCGCCGGCGAGCTACCCGCCAGGATCCGCGAAGCAGCCGAAATGTATGCCGGCTGCGTAGCCGGTGCCATTCAGAAGGACGAATACCTGGGATTGATCGACGCCACCGGATTCCAGACTATTACCCTACAGAAGGAAAAATCCATCACCGTCCCGGACGACATACTTTGTCAGTATCTCACCGCCGACGAGATCACCGCCTTCAAGAACTCCGGCACCGGGATCTACAGCATCACCGTCTATGCGGAAAAACCCAAAGAAAAAGAAGCAAAAACCTGTTGCGGTCCAGACTGCTGTCAATAATTACCAGCCGATGAACGAGCCCAATATGGTACAACGATCCGTAGCTGAAATTATCGGCACCTTTGCCCTGGTCTTCTGTGGCACCGGAGCCATCGTTATCGACAAGGAAACCGGCGGCGCGGTATCACATGCAGGCGTCGCCGTTACCTTTGGTCTTATCGTCATGGCCATGATCTATGGATTGGGAGAAATATCAGGTGCGCACCTAAATCCCGCCGTTAGCATCGCCTTCACTCTGGCTGGCAGACTGCCCTTTCGGACCCTGTGCTTTTATGTCCCTGGTCAGATGGCCGGGGCGCTACTTGCCAGTTGCCTCCTTCGTGTTCTGTTCCCGGCCAACCGGCTGCTTGGTGCCACCGTCCCCGCGGGGAGCGCCTGGCAATCCTTTGTACTGGAACTGATCTTAACCTTTATCCTTATGCTCGTCATCATGGGGGTCTCCACGGGGTCGAAAGAACAAGGATTATTTGCCGGCATCGCCGTCGGCGGGGTTATCCTGCTGGAAGCTATGTTTGCAGGCCCCATCTGCGGCGCTTCTATGAATCCGGCCCGGTCCCTGGCACCCGCCCTTGTATCAGGAGAAACCCAAAACCTATGGGTCTACCTGACAGCGCCCGTAGCGGGTGCCGCCCTCGCCATCCCTACCTCGAACTATCTAAATACAAAAAATGAAAATCGCCCTGTTCTCTGACATACACGCCAACCTACCAGCGCTCGAAGCCTTTTTTGCCAGCATCGAGCAACAAAAACCCGACGCCATTTACTGTTTAGGCGACCTGGTAGGGTATAACATATGGCCTAATGAAATCATTAACGAGATTCGTAGCCGGGGCATTCCCACCATCGCTGGCAATTATGACTACGGCGTCGGCCGTACCAGCGACGACTGCGGCTGCGCCTATAAGACCGATGAGGAAAAAGCCAACGGCGCGGTATCCATATCCTATACTAACCAGGTCGTCGGGGAAAAAGAGCGTGCCTACCTGCGAGCCCTCCCGGCCCATATTCGCGTCGAGTTCCAGCTAAACCAGGACAAGCTCAACCTGCTGCTGGTTCACGGCAGTCCCCGCCGCGTAAACGAATATCTGTTTGAAGACCGGGAGGAAAAAAGCCTCCTGCGAATCATGCAGGATGCCGATGCCGATATAATGTGCTTCGGCCACACCCATAAGCCGTACCACCGCATCCTGCCCTCCTTTGCGGGCGTGCCATCCGTTGCGGACGAGCCATCCGCCGGACCGTCCGCGCCCCTCCGGCCTGGGCACGCGTCCGGCTACCGCCATGCTATCAACATCGGCTCCGTCGGCAAGCCCAAAGACGGCGACCCCCGCGGCTGTTATGTCCTTCTGCGTATCGATGACCACAGCAGCACCAGCGACAAAGACAGCATTCAAGTAGAATTTATCCGTTTTGAATACGATGTAGAGAAAGCCGCCAAAGCCATCGAAAGCAGCCCTTTACCCCAGGCATTTGCCGACGCCCTCAGGCAGGCCCGTTAGAGCAAGCTAAAAATAGGCTAACCATAAAACAATTCCCGCGCCATTTGCAGCTTTCGTAAGAAAAGAGTATCTTACGAATAATCCTAATATGATTGAAAAACCGCTCGACCATAAAGTTGTTCCTGGCCGTTCTATTCTATAGTTGTCTTCAGGTCAACGCGCAGAATATATCTGGTATCGTCAATGCCTATTACCAGGTAACGGCCATCAATTCAGCAATTAATTCAGTGACTGTCGACGATGCCGCCGGCCTGTATCCGGGCGAGCGGGTGCTCCTTATCCAGATGAAAGGGGCTGCCATCAACAGCGCGAATGCTTCGACTTACGGCGATATCTCGGGCATCGGCGACGCGGGCAATTATGAATTCGGTACTATCTGCACGATCAACGGCAACGCCGTTACCCTTCAAGCGAATTTGCTGAAGGCATATGATCCCACGGGCAATGTTCAGCTTGTTTCGGTTCCGTCCTATGGATCTGTGATCGTCTCGGGTGCTGTAACGGCCAGCGCCTGGGACCCGACGACGGGTAAAGGAGGGATCGTGGCGATAAGTGCGTCGAACACTATTTTTCTGAATGCAGATATCGATGTCAGCGGTCAGGGCCTTATCGGTGGCGTGTTGATCAACTACCCCGTCCCGCCTTTCGGTTGTGATTGGGCTACCACAGTCGATAATTATTATCTCCCGTCGGCAGGCAATGGCGATTATACCGGCGGTATGAAAGGTGAGGGCATCACGCCTTACATCCTTAACGAAGAATGTGGGATGGGCAAGCTGGCCAATGGCGGCGGTGGTGGCAACAACACCAATACCGGCGGCGCCGGCGGTGGTAACTATGGTACGGGCGGCGCCGGCGGACAGCGAGCCGGAGAGAGTTTTTTTAAATGCCATGGTCAGTACCCTGGTATCGGGGGCGCCGGCCTGTCATCTTTTGGCTATAGTGTGGGTAACAATCGAATCTTCTTGGGCGGTGGCGGCGGCAGCGGACATGAGAATAATGGCGTAGGACTGCCAGGCGGCAATGGCGGCGGTATCATCATCCTGGATGCGCCTACTATCGCAGGTGGAGGCGGACGACTGCTGGCCTCCGGTCTGGCCCCGTTGAACCCTACGAATACCGATCCTACACAGGCCGAAGGGGATGGAGGCGGCGGTGGCGGCGCCGGTGGAACGATCATTCTCAATGCTACATCGATCACAGGCAGCATCGTCGCACAAGCGATGGGGGGAAACGGTTCCAACTCCAGCAACCTGGTTCCCGACTGTACCGGTCCGGGCGGCGGTGGCGCCGGAGGCGTAGTGTGGGCCGCGGGGTCCGGTTTTCCCTCGGCCGTCGTCGCTTCAACGACAGGCGGTACTAACGGTGTCGTGAGTTCGGGGAATAGCTTAGCGTCATGCACGGGTCTCGGCAATGGCGCGACGGCTGGCAGCGCCGGCGTTGATCTTACTTCTTATGTTGCCCCGCAATCGACAGCGAATACCTGTGTAGTCCTGGCTCTTTCTCCCCTGAACTATTTTACCGGTCGCGAGGAAGGTGTGGGAGCCTTGCTTACGTGGGGTCTAAATTCGACGGCCGACCCCATCACCTCCTTTACGATTGAACGATCGGTTGATCAGGCCCATTTTACATCGGTCGCGACGGTGGCTGCCTCGGGTGATTCTTTGACATATCGATATTCCGATCTAACCGAATTACCGGGGACGGTGCTTTATCGTCTTGTCTGGGTTGACGCGCAGGGCGGCACAGAATATTCTTCTATCATTGCGATCAGCCGGCCTATGAGCGATTCGGTTCAATGGCTGACACTTCAGCCCAATCCGGTGGTTGATGAGCTGACCACGAGGTTTTTTTGCGTCGGCGAAGAACAGGCAAGCCTACAGCTCTTTTCTGCACAGGGGCAATTACTGCGTAATTATGGGGTTGCATTGCATGCGGGTGTGACGACAATGACTTTGCCGGTAAGTGAACTGGCGGCGGGGACTTATTTTCTTGTGCTTGATACGAGGGGCGGGAGAATGGCAAAGTCTTTTATTCGAGCGAGGAGATAAAAAGGGCAAGGATAATCACGTACATCCCCTGTATCGATAGCGTACACTCCACCCCACCCGAAAGCCCATAACCCCCTGATTTGTAATTTCTTTAGCAACCGGCATCTTTTTGGTAGCCGCAGAGTATGCTTAGCATCTTTCTCAAAACCGCCTGGCGCAACATTGTCCGCGGCAAACTATACAGCATTCTGAATTTATCGGGCCTCGCGATCGGTATGGCCGTTGCCTTGCTGATCGGCCTTTGGGTAACCTGGCAGCTTTCCTATGACCATTTTATTCCCGACTACGGGCAGGCTTTCCAGGTGCGCTTCAACTACAACGACAACGGTGTGATCCGCAACCAGGCCGAAGTGTGTCTTCCGCTTGCCGACGCCATCAAAAAGGATATTCCCGAAGTAGCCCATGTGGCGCCGGCCTTCGATATCGGTCGTGCCGTTTTTACCGTAAAAGACAAGCATATCTACGGCGATGCGGTTTATGCCGGCGAGGACTTTCTGCAGGTTTTCCCATTTCCGCTGGTGGCGGGTGACGCTACCACGGCGTTGCAGGGTCAAACCCCTTCGATCGTGATCACACAGGCGATGGCAAAGAGCCTGTTCGGAACAACGGATGCCCTGAACAAAACTGTCGAATTCGGGGTCGGTAACCCGCTGAAGGTAACAGCCGTGGTACGGGACCTGCCGCGCAACAGCAGTTTCCAGTTCGGTTTCCTCATCCCATTTAGCGACTTCGCTAAGAATGACTGGATAAAGGCGGCAATGACTAACTGGAACTATGCTTATTACCAGATGTATGTTTCGTTGCGGCCGGGCGCCGATGCCGCCAGCGCGCAGGGCAAGGCCACGCAGCTGGTGCGTCAGTATGCACCGCAGTCTTACGCGACCTTTCACCGCGAGCCGATGTTCTTCCCGTTAAAGGACTGGCATCTGTATTCGACCTTCAGGGATGGCCGGCCGCAAGGGGGATTGATCGATTATGTTCGCATGTTCAGCATAGTTGGGATATTGGTGTTGCTGATCGCCTGCATCAATTTTATGAACCTCTCTACGGCCCGAAGCGAAAAACGGGCAAGGGAGGTAGGCGTGAGAAAAGTGATGGGATCGCTGCGCAATCACCTGATTTTGCAGTTCCTGCTGGAGTCACTGCTCATGACGGCGCTGGCATTTTTGCTATCGCTTGTCCTGGTGCAGGCGGTGCTGCCTGCTTTCAACGCGCTTACCGGTGACGCCGTCCGGATGCCCTACGGAAACGGGTTGTTCTGGCTGACGATGGCCTCGTTTGTATTGCTCACGGGACTGCTCGCGGGAAGCCGGCCCGCCTTTTTCCTTTCTTCCTTTCAGCCTGTGAAGGTCCTCAAGCGGGCGACGAACATCGGGCCGGCAGCATCTCTGGCAAGGAAGGTGCTCGTCGTGTTACAGTTCACCTGCAGTATCGCCCTTATCGTCAGCACCATTATCATCTACCAGCAGATACAATATGCCAAAGACCGGCCGAAGGGTTATGACCCGAAACGGCTGATCGTATCGAGAGTCTATACGGATGGGTATGCGGCATTCAAACAGGCGATGCTGGCATCGGGGGCAGTGAGCAACATGACGAAGTCGGCGGTACCGCAAACGGATTTAGATTCGCGCAACACGATCGACAATTGGCCGGGAAAAATGCCGAACGAACCTTTGGCTATTGCGGTGAATGCCGTTGGCGATCCCGACTATTTCCGCACCCTCGGCATCGGCTTTGTTGCAGGGGATAATTTTACCGGGAATGACGGAGCGGATTCGTCCTGCATCATCATCAACGAAACGGCTGCCCGACGGATGCGATTGAAGCAACCCCTTAACCAATATCTGGAAATGTCGTTTATCAATGCCACCCACCGGCTGCGGATCATCGGTGTAGTAAAAGATGCCCTGACGGCAAATCCCTTTGCCGCAACACTGCCTGCCGCCTTTATCTTTCAACCGGGCTGGGCCTGGAGGCTCAGTATGCGGCTGAGTCCCACGGTGTCCACATCCGCGGCATTGGCGAAGATCAAGACCATTTATGAGAAATATAACCCGGGCTTCCCCTTCGACTATTCTTTCGTCGATCAAAACTATGCCGCCAAATTCGCCACGGAAATGCTCATCGGGCGCCTGGCGGGGATCTTCGCGGCGCTGGCGATCTTTATCTCCTGTCTCGGACTTTTTGGACTCACGGCCTATATGGCCGAACAGCGCACCAGGGAGATCGGCATCCGCAAGGTGCTGGGCGCTACAGTAAGCCAGGTGCTGTTTTTACTATCGGGTGACTTTATCGCATTGGTAGCCATCAGTTGTTTGATCGCAACGCCGGTGGCGTATTATTTTCTGCATCAATGGCTGGCGGGCTATGATTACCGGATCACCATCGACCCCCTCGTATTTGTGCTGGCTGCCGTAGCTGCGCTTGTCATTACGGCCCTCACGGTGGGATTCCAGTCGGTAAAATCCGCATTGATGAACCCGGTGCGGTCCTTACGTAATGAATAATGCCCCACCATACAGGCCATTAAAATTTATATCGAATGGAGACTTTAAAGCTCCTTCCGAGCAGCGGACGCGCTAAGAAGATATATTGATTTGCCTCGTTACTCTGGATCTCACCCGCACGTGGGTTACCTTCTGTAAGCCCCAGGGAATTGGTAAGATTGTCAACGACTCCAAAAACGGTGATCTCCCTGGTTAGCTTTACCGAAGCATCCAGGTCGACTTTCGTATAGGCTGGAAGGATCTGCGAGTTGGCAACGTCCGTATAGCGCTTTCCTTCGTATTCGATCGCCGATTGCAGGCGAAGCCGGTTGCCAAAAAGATTGAATCCGGGAACGGCCCGGACGGAGACCTGAGGCACCCTGATAAGCCGATGCCCGTTGTAATTGTAGGCTTGGGTTAAAATACCTCCCGAAACAGCCTCTGCCTTAAGCCCTTCGTATTCTCCGTGCTGCAATGTGGCAGTCGCAGAAAGATCGAACCATTGTACCGGGAATATGCTGCCCTCCAGTTCAAGACCAAAGGTATTCGTATTGGCAAATGCATTTACCGAAGTGAAGGTGCCGTTTATGGTACTAACTTCATTGGTAAAGCCTACGTTATTATACCTTGTAAAGAATCCCGTTCCATAAAAAGAGAACAGCCTGCGGGCATATTTGAAACCGACTTCGCCGAGCTGCATTGTTTGAGTAGTCGCCGTCGAATTGACATTGGTATAATAGGTGCCGAATCCCGGGATACGTGCTGCAGAGGTATACCGGCCGAAAAGACCCATATTGCCCGAAAGTTGATAGTCTGCGCCCACTGTCCAGGTAGTGTAATCGAAATGATGGTTATAGCCAAGCCATGTCCCGTTTCCGGTTGATATCTGGGATGTCGCGTAACTACCCAGGTTTACCGTTTTCGATTGTTCTACAACGCCATCCGTTTCCGTATATTCCCAACGCGCCCCACCATCGAGCCGGAAGGCAGGAGTGATCTGCCACTCATCGCTAACATAAAGCGCATTGGTTGTCTGTTCACCATTGGCATCCGCCCACTCGTATCCATAACGGGATACTCCGTTATTGGAAAAGTTCTTTACTACATTTCCGCCACCATCCAGGGCCACAATATTCAACAGTCTTGAATTATTTTGAACGTCCAGATATACGTCTGAGGAATATCTGCTGAAGTTTTGATTGAAATGTGCGTAGTAGTAGCCCAGGTTAAAATCGTGTCTTTGCGAACCCGTATAAAACACATGCGAAAGATGCAGATCGTTGTCGACTTCCGTCTGCGGCATCGTAATCCCTCTTAAACCGCCTTGAATAACAAGACCATTGCCGTTTTGATTGGCGTTGTTGAATGCAGAACCTGTAGTTGCATACTGGAAACCTAATTGCGTTGCGCCGGGCGCCTGTGGCAGCAAGCTTGGCGACTGGACCTTATAAAACGAATCGGCGCTTAATACATTAAGCGCATATACCCCGTTGCGTTGGGTTTGCATGTTCGAGTAACGAAGTGAATTCTTCAGTATCCAGTCGTTGGAGAGTTCTGCCTGGAATTTGACGGTTACCTGGCTTCTGTTTACCGACGTCCCCAGCGTATTGTCAAAATGATAGAGACTGCTGTCGCCCTGGAGCATATTCATTCTTTCCGTTTCGCCGCCGGCAATTGCCCCGTAGTTGCCATTAAAACCCGGTGCAGGCACTATCTTGCCCTTGTTATTGTAGGTCATCGGCATATCGGTATAGAACACCACATCGTCATTCAACTGCTTGAAGTCGATATTCAGCGATGTCTTCTCCCAGGTCTTGCCGATGGAAGCCCTGATCTGTCCGCCGCGATTGCCGGTATAACCGGGATTACGCGCACCATTCCCGGTGCGATAGAACCCGCCGGTAGCAAATTTCCAGCCATCACCGATGGGAGCGCCGATCCAAAAATCTTCTCTGTTGAAATTGTTATCGCCCAAACCCAGCTTAATGATCCCTTCGGTTTTATCGCCAACGGCACGGGGGATATAGTTTACGGCACCTGCGGGCGCGTTTGAATAGAATACGGAAGAAGGACCGCCGCGAACGACTTCGATAGACTGAATGGTCTCATCAAAACGAAAGGCCTGGTCCGCATTCAGATAACCTAAGGCCGGGTCGTGTTGTACAGGAATTCCGTCTTCCATTAACTGGATCGAACCAAACCCATCCACAGGAACACCTCTTGCTCTCACATTGCCACTCGCCTCACCGCCAGACGCCTCCACCCAAAAACCGGGCACCGATTTCAAGGTCTCGGTAACACTCGTGGGGCCTTGCAGGCTAAGCGCATTATAACCGATGCTTGTAACGGAATAGCTCGTTTGCAGTTTGGTTTGATTCAACGCACCCGCACGCCCGGTAACGATGATCTCATTCAAACCATTCTCTACCGCTTTTAATTTGACCAGCAGGGATACGTTGGCATCGGCCTTTATGTCGTATCCGGATAGGGTTTGCGTTTGAAAACCCACATGGGAAACAACAAAGGAATAAGGACCTCCCGCCGGCAAATTGTGATAAGTGAAGATGCCCAAAGAATCGGTTTGTGTCGCAGTAGCGGTGCCGGTACTATGGTTTCTTGCCACCACGGAGGCGTAGGCAACGGGCTGCCCGCTCTCGTCATTTACCTGTCCCTTTACTTCATTGGCACTTTGCGCACTGGCAATCAACTGAATATGAAGGCAGAGGGCCAATAATAGAATAAACGGAATGCGCATGAATTTTTTTTCTTTATTATACGCATGACCTGAAGGCTACCCTTACTGGTAATATTAAATTAATTTCGGCCGGTGGAATGTGCGGCGCTTACAATGAAGCTATCGGCTTGTTTATGCAAATCGAAGTTATTCAGGAGCACAATGCTTTGGAGAATAGGAAAAAGTGGATCTTTTTTGTCTATTTTTCCAATAAAAGTGCGGTTGCCTAGCTCCGTTCTGTTATATACAATTTTTGTGTTATAGATAATCTGCAACTGGTCGAATACCACATCGAGCGGGTAGTTGTCGAATACATAGCAGCCATCTTTGTCTTTTTCAAGATGCAGGATACGGGCCGATCTTTTATAGATAAAGACATCGCCCGGAATAAGGTAATATTCGTTTTTATTGTCCCGGGAAGAAGGATCGAAGATCTTTGCCATTATCTTTCCTTCATGCAATACTACCTTCGTAACCGTGTTCGAATCGTAAGAATTCACCGTAAATCGCGTACCTAGAACAGTGATCAGAACGGAATTGCAATACACCGAAAAGGGTTTGGAGACGTCCCTGGCGATGTCGAATGTTGCTTCTCCTTTTAAGGCTACATCTCTTTTCAGAGTGTTGAAGTCTTCCCGGTAGGAAAGCGTGCTGCTGGGCAACAGATCCACCGTGGAACCGTCGCTTAGCGTGAGTGCCTTTTTTTGAGGAGTAGTATTGACAATGTTCTTTGTTACCGCGACAGCTGATGCACTGGCGATAGTCGTCTCGTGATTTTTAAAGATATACTGCCAGGACAGGCCGGCAACCAATAGAACGGAAGCCGCTACTGCCACCCAGCGGAAATAGGAAAACGACATGGCAGCAGATGCAGTATTTTTCCTTATACCATCCCATAGCTTTTCCGATAGTTCCGGCGATAAACTATGAGGGGGTTGAAATTCCTCCCATTCTTCCTCTCCTATGAATTCTTTCAATTTAATATCAATTTGTAAATAGGTTAATCGATGACTACGCTGATATGCTTTTTTATCTGCTTCAGCGCTTTATATATATGTGTTTCAACAGTCTTGGAAGAGACGGATAAGGTTTCGGCAATTTCCCGGTAGGTCATACCCTGCTCCCGGCTCATCTCGAATACCTGCTTCCGCATAGGGGGCAGGTCATTGACGGCTTCCGATATCCTCTTTTGCAATTCGGCGCCGCGCATTTTCTCGGTTGTACTGTCGATCCCCCGTTCGATCTCGACTACATCCAGCCGGGCGGTCACCACATTTTTATTATTATATTTTCGCAAAAAGTCGATGAGTATGGTAGTGGCGATCCGGAATAACTGGGTGGAGATGGTGTATTCTTCCTGTAGGGTTTGACGGCATCGCCAAAGTTTCGTAAATGCCATCTGCACCACTTCTTCGGCTATATATTCGGATCTTGTTTTGTATAGAATGAAGAAATAAAGTTTTTGATGGTATTGATCAAATACTTTTCTGAAGTAATATTCATCCCCATCCTTTAATTCCTTTATGCTAAGCAATTTTGTTAGTTTTGAGCGACGAATGTATACAAATTAGGACTTACAATTTATGACATAAATGTAAAATAAATATTTATTAATATTTAATGAAGGCTTTCCCTGAGCTGCTCCAGGTACTGCGGTACCGTAGTGGCGCTCCCCGAAGAAGGGTCGCTTACCGAACACCGCTGCCGGATATAGTCTTTGATATCCGCCATCTGCCAGACACCGGCACCGGATAGGTCGGGATCGCCGGTCTTGAACTCCCGCAGCTGCGCCCTGATCTCCTCCGGCGATTTGCTGTTATGCGAAACACCGCAGGTACTAAACGCCCCACGACACAAAAAGATCGGATACACCGGCACGGCAGACGCCAGCCCCCGGACCCAGTCGCCCGGGACAGCATTCTTGCCGCCGTCATAACATTGCAGATAGATGGCGTCGACCACACCCGCACGGCTGTTGTCAAGGATGGATTTCCAGTAAGGTATCTTAGTAAAGGGGCAAAGGGTCATGTGCAACCCGGTCTTCCGGGCCAGTTCACCCAGCCGGATGATCGACGCGCTGTCATACACCGACTCGTCGTCGATACAAATGGCGTCCACCCCGATGGTCTCCTTCATGACCTTAAGGATGCCGTACAGGGTACTTCCGCGCCCCGTTCCGGCAACGGTGCCCGGCGCCCCCTTGCTGGAATCGATCCAGTCCCGGATAAAATCATAGGTATTGGGCGGCTGACCATACCATCGCCCTTCCAGCAGGATCTCGATCCGCCGGATCGAACCGTCCTTGCGCAGTGAAGCTACCCGCTTGAGCCAGCCCTCATCCCCCGAATAATGCCCCGCATGGATCACGGGCCGGCTTCCGTCGTCACCCGAATATACATCTCCATTCGCTTTGATATAAAAGCTCGAAAGCATCATCGTCGTAAAACCCGAAGACCGGATCATCGCATAACTGCTATCGTCGCCCGGGTAAGTGCCCCGGCCAAAAAGGATCGTATTCGGCTCGGGAACCTGGCCCGCAGCGAACAAAGAAAGACAAACAAAAAACACGAGGCTTAGATGCCGGAAGAGAACAACTGATTTTTTCATATACGTACTACCCGTGCAAGATAAGGCCAAATCCGGGATTATCCGGCGCAAGGGAAAAAGCCGGCCTTCCAAAACGGGCCGGCTTTGCTTTTAGTTGTAAATTGGTTGGTCTAACCACACCAAAGTACATGCAATCATACAGCTATATCGTGCTGATCCTCCTCCTACCCTTCACACAGGCAACGGCCCAGCAAAAGGACAGCACACAGACCAGGCATCTGCATTCCGCCATCGCCAGCGACGACTACGTGATCTCCGTTGCCTTGCCAGCCGGCTACAACACTGCTCATTCCAGCTATCCCGTACTGTATGTCACCGATGCCAACAACAATTTCACGGACGCTGTCCGGTCCGCCCGGCGCATGATGCAAAAAAAACAGCTCCCACCCATCATCGTCGTGGGCATCGGCTACCGCACCGATAGCCTCGCCCGAATCCTGCGTCTCCGCGACATGACCCCCGATCGCGATCCCACACTCCGCCGTTCCCATGCCGGCCGGTCGGCCGTATTTCTCCGATTCATCAAAGAAGAGCTGATGCCATTCGTCCATAAGAACTACAGGGCGTCTTCCGACGCCGTCTATGCAGGCATGGCCATCGGCGGCGTATTCGGTCTCTATGTTCTTTTTCACCAGCCGGAGACATTCCAACGGTACCTGATCGCCAGCCCATCCATCTGGTACGACAGCACCGTGATCTTCAAATACCTTCGGGAATACACCCAAACCCACCGGGACCTGAAAGCACGCATCTATCTTTCCGCCGGCGGCCGCGAAGAGACCGAGGCGGGCTTTACCCATATGGAAACAAACGTAAAACAGCTCGCGGGGCTTCTCGACGGCCGGCATTACCCCAACCTCCGCATCCGGACACAGGTGCTGGAAGGCGAGACCCACTTCTCCGTCTTTCCCGCCGCGCTAAACAGCGGGCTCCGCTATCTCTTCTCCGGGGGGAAGTAACAATTTCCTAATATGCCGCCATAGTCCAGACGGCCTCCGCCCTGGACAAACGACACAAACGGTCGCAAGCTCACCGGCCGCGGCGGCAGCGACCCCCGCGGCAATATGGTCGGCCTGTCGAACCCCATCTATTTCAACTTCGACCCGAACTTCTAGGCCATACATTATCCGCCGGTACGCTGTCCGGATCATACGTGCTGCCCAGCCGCATCTTTTTTATGGGCGATCCCGTCTCCACGGGTATCGACACTTCGGTATTTCCCCTCTCCCAGACTTTCACACTTCGATGGATCTTCCGGGTCGTCCCATCCGCGCACTCGATGGCGAGATCGATGGGAATGGGTTTGCCGCCTTTGTTGATGATGACCACGGAAGCGACGGCTCCCTTATGCGTGACGGCTTTGATGCCGAGGTCGGGATAGCCATTGTCATAGAACCAGCGTTTCCAGAACCAGTTCAGGTTACGACCCGACCCGGCATTGACGCTACCGAAGAAATCCAGCGGCCCCGGATGCCTGCCATGCCATATACGGATGTATTCATGCAGGCCCTTCCGGAATAAGCTGTCGCCTAACAGGTCTTTGACATAGAGATAACCAAAGGCCGGCTTGGCATAGGCATTCAGAAAATAATCGACCCCATTCTCCTGCGTACTCAGGGTGATCACCGGCAGATCGGTCTCCTTGCCTCCGCCGGCTGCATAGGCGCCTACGCCATACTCGTCGACGATCGTCGAATCGATCATCGGCGAGATCAGCCATTCCCCGATACTGGCCCACCCTTCATCCATCCACGCATATTTCGTTTCATCGACACCCATGTAAAAAGGGAACATCGTATGAAAGATCTCGTGATCGGTGAGCTCTATGGCTTCGGCCCGGTTCTCTAGCGGGTTATCGTTTACCATCATAGGATACTCCATCTGATCGAGCCCGTCGAAGACCGTTTCATGCGGATAAGGATAGGGCCAGGCCGGGAACCGGTAACTCATGGCCTCCACCGTTTTCCGCGCAAAGCCCGCCACCTCGAAGAAATCCTTATGCGCGGGATTGAACACCGCATCTACCCGCGTCCGCCGGCCCGTGGCAGGGTCTACCACGACACTGGAGGATTGCCAGACATAATGATTGCTTGTCGCAAATACGAAATCGGTGACATTCTTCGCGCTGAATTTCCAGGTATTGGAGTCGGCCCGGTGCATCACCGAACCAAGCTCGGCCGTATCTACAACATTCACGATGTCGTTGCCCGTGGACGCCCGGTCGATCCGCTGATTGACCACCGGGGATAAGACCTCCTGGCGGTTGACCAGATCACCCGTTCCCCATACCGTGTAATCGCCGGGAACCGTGATCCCCACGTCGAAATTGCAGAAATCATTGTAGAACTCCACATCGCCCAGGTAAGGATTGCGGTTCCATCCGTCAATGTCATCGTATACGGCTACCCGTGGGAAAAAATAGGCGATGAAAAAAGCGCCGCTGTCGACCTGTCCCGTACGGATATGCGAGGTCTTGTTCAACGTATAGGCAAAGTCCAGCGACACATGCAGGGTCTGCCCCGGCGCGATCGAAGGTGTTCCAAGGCCCATATCCGTTCCATTGGCCCCTTTGGGTGCACCCGTCGCCGGCTGGCCTTCGATCGCGACATTGCTCACCGCTACCCCATCCGTGAGATCATCCGGTTTCACGGCCGAATTCCTAGCCGCTCCTTTTTTATAGAGATTCGGATACAACTTAAAAAGTAGCTGTCTCAGCGTATCCGGGCTGTTGTTGGTATAGGCGATTGATTCCTGGCCGCTCACCAACCGCGTTCGCGGATCGAATCGCACCTGGATGGAATAGTCCGCCCGGTTCTGCCAGTAGTTGGGCCCGGGCATACCGGTGGTGGTACGCGTGCCCTTGTCGATAGCCGCCTGGATATTCCGCGGCACAGGCAGCACGGGCTGGGCGAAGGCCCCGCCACAACAACAGGTACACAACAATGCAATAAGTAGCCGCGTCATAGGCAAAAGTTTTAGGTTATTCCAGCCAAGATAAGCTTTTGGCTACACATGACGATCTAATGCGATTCTAATGCAGTGCTAAGATAAAATGCTGTAAATTAGCGGCCATTATCTAAGTTAAAGTCTAAGTCTATGACAAAGATCTCTTCCGCACTTCTTTCACTCGCTGCGGGTTTTGCATTGTTCACGGGTTGTGTTCCTACCAGTAAGTTTAACGCCTCCCAACAGGCACTCTCCTCTGCCCGTTATGATAGCGCACAGCTGGCGGGCAAGGTCAAAGACCTGCAATCGAAGCTCTCCCAGGCGGATCAGCTGGCGGCCGACCGGCAGCACCAGATCGATTCGCTTAGCCAGGAACTGGCCAACACCCAAAGCCAGCTGGCAACGGCGACAAAACAGCTCGCCGACCTGCGGGATAAAAACAAAGACCTCTCCACCGAGTCCGCTAACCGGCTGGCCCTGCTCAGCAAAAGCAAACAAGACCTGATCACGCAGCAGGCCAAGCTGGAACATCTCCAGGCCCTCATGGACAAACAGAAAAAAGCCATAGAGCAGATCCGGAAGAAAATGACGGACGCCCTGGTAGGCTTTAAATCGAACGAACTGTCCGTCTCGATCAAGAATGGCAAAGTATACGTGAGCTTGTCGGAAAATCTGCTGTTCCCCAGCGGTAGCGCCGTCGTCAACCCCAAAGGCAAAGAAGCCCTTGGCAAGCTGGCCGCCGTCCTCAACGCTAATGCCGACATCACGGTCGACATCGAAGGCCACACCGACTCTATACCGATCCACGGAAGATATCAGGATAACTGGGACCTCAGCCTCGCACGTTCCGCATCCATCGTACGCATCCTCACCAACGATTACCAGGTCGACCCCACCCGCGTGATCGCTTCGGGCCATAGCCAGTACGATCCCGTTCAAAGCAACAGCACCTCGGAAGGCCGGGCACTCAACAGAAGGACCGATATCATCTTATCCCCCAAACTGGATGAGCTGTATCGCCTGCTACAGACGCCAGACGATGCTCAATAAAAAGAAGACCCCGCTTCGCGGGGTCTTCTTCGTTTATGATGGCCCTTCGGGCGTCGGGCTTCCAGCCCGACAGGCGGGTCTTTTTTGCAATTTATTTTAGTCGCACATATCGCTCGATGTTCTCCCGGTCCGCGCCTTCCATACCCTGCTGCACAAGCGTGTCGCCATGAAAGCTCACGGTAAAGGTATAGCTCTGCCCTTCGTACTGTTTGTCGGTATAATAGTCGAGATGCTCCGTATATTGATCGCCTTTGAGCGTATAGACCCCACCACCGGCATCGAAATGATTGGAAGAGTCCTTAGCCACGTTCAGATCATGTTTTAAAAAGGCGAAATGCGAGCCGTTCCGTATCTTGATAAAGCTCGATCCCTTCGTATAATCGGTCACCACCGGAACGCCTTTCGTGATCACCGTGCCCGTGATCAACCGCCAGGTACCCTGGATAGGCAAAGCCGTGGAAGAAGAGTCCGGCGGCGCGGCCGCCGCGGCGCCGGGCGCAGATGTCGAAGGGGTCTGGCAAGAAAAGACCAGCAAGCAAACGGGGATGAGTAAGGTGTATTTCATCTACTCAATATACGCATTTGTTTACGATAAAAGCTCGGACTCATCCCCCGATACTTCTTAAAGGTCCGGTTCAGATGGCTTTCATCGGTAAACCCCAGTTCGGCAACGATCTCGCCCATCCGCAGATCGCTATAACGCAACCGGCTCTCGACCAGCTTGAGCTTGTAGCCGGTGATGTATTGCTGAAGCGTCTCGCCGGTTTGCTTTTTGAAGTATTCACTGATATAGTTGATCGAAATATTGAAATTTGACGCCAGCTCGTTGGCCCTCAGCAGCTCCGGAGAGTAGATATGCTGATGGATATAGCCGATGATGTCCAATATCAGCCTGCTCTGCCCCTCCACCAGGCGGTCGGGTACCGGTAAGCCGATATTCCTGGCCACAAGCGTGATCAGCGTATTCACCAGCTGCTGGATGACCTCCCGGTGAAACTTCCGGTCGCCGCCGCTTTCCCGCGCCAGCGCTTCCGCCAATGCCCGCACCAGGGGCCTGTCCCCCTCCTCCCGGAGGATGCATCCTGGAGTATGCGAAGCATTGTGAAAGATAAACTCCATCTTTTGAATTCCGCCTTCCAGGTAAATATCGTTGAAGCGTACAAAAAGAAAGCCTGTCGTTGCAGCACATACGAAGACATGGGTATCCTGGGGAAGAATAAGAAAGAGATCGCCCGGTGCATAAGCCAGGCCATGCTGGTTGACCTGCTGTTCCCCATTCCCATGGAGGATATACACCAGCTCGAAAAATGTATGACGATGTTCGTCTATCGGACAGATATCCACCTCTTTATATTCGATATCGAACGCCTGGTGCAAATTCTGAATGATCATACCCCGCTAATTTACAATATTAACCCAAAATGATACCACCTTCCGCGAGCCGAAAACCTGAATTTTAAGTCATCAAAAAACAAGTATATGAAAGCATTGGTCTTAGTCAAACCCGGCGGTGTTGAAAACTTACAGTTCGCCGAGCTCCCCATCCCCCAGCCGGCCGAAAATGAAGTACTCATACAAACTAAAGCGATCAGCATCAATCCTGTAGATACAGTCGTTCGCGGTAATGAAGCCTTTCTCAACTTCGTGCTCCAGCTTCAGCCGGGAGAATCGCCGGTGATCCTGGGCTGGGATGTCTCCGGCGTCGTAACAGCCACGGGCGCCGCCGTGACGCGGTTCAAAAAAGGAGACGAGGTCTTCGGCATGATCCGTTTTACAGGTCACGGCAAAGCCTATGCAGAATACGTCACGGCTCCCGAATACCAGCTGGCCCTCAAACCCGCCAACAGCTCTCACGAAGAAGCCGCCGCCGCTACCCTCGCCGCCCTCACCGCCTGGCAGGCGCTGGTGACCTACGCCAAAATAAAGAAAGGAGACAAAGTTCTCATCCACTCCGGCGCTGGCGGAGTAGGCCACTACGCCATCCAGATCGCCAAACACTTCGGCGCAACGGCGATCACCACCAGCTCCCCGGAGAACAAGGGCTTCGTTTTGCAACTCGGCGCCCACCAGCACATCGACTATAAAACCCAGCGGTTCGAAGACGTCATCAACGACGCCGATATCGTCCTGGACTCCGTAAGCACACCCGGCCATCTGGATCGTTCCGTCGCAGCGCTGAAAAACGGCGGCCGCCTGATCAGCATCGTCGAGTTCTTCACCGACGAAGCACTGCTGCAAAAGATCAGGGAAAAAAATATCTTCGCCCACAGGCTGGGAGTCTCCTCCAACGGCGCCGACATGGAGTCGATCGCTGAACTGCTTCTGACCGGCGCCCTGCATAGCCACATCTCACAAACCTTCCCGTTCGACCAGATCCCTGCAGCGCACCAAAACATAGAAACCGGCCGCACCAAAGGAAAGATCGTGATTCGGCTCTGATCTCATCCTTCGGCTCCCACTCATAAACATCCCAACAATAAGGCCGCCCCGTACCGGGGCGGCCTATTGCGAAAGGGTGTCTAAATTAAGGGTGACTCTAAAGGATAAGGGGCCCCTTGGCCAATGGTAATGGAACTACTAGTGCAAACTATTCTCTTTGCTCATGTTTTTGCAGATATTCGTTGGCGATCAGCTCGAATACCTGCCTCGGGCTGATCTTGAACAGATCGCTCATCTTATAGATATCGCCTACCGAAAACTTTTTGGGATCGTGCATCATCACTGTGAAGCGATCCACCTTCTTTCCCAGATCAATTGCAACGACAGTTTTCTTTATATATTTAAAAACATCTGTAAAAGACACTATCTTCCCTTGAGACATCATGGGCTCGATAAGGTCGTAGCGCGTATCGCGATTCCCCATAATCAAAGAAAAAGGTTTTTTAAGTTATTTAATGCGTCACTCACAGTATATTTTCTTTCTGCCATTAAAAATTGCCGACCTCGTCATTGAGAAAATCCTAATTTGTCCTTTTCTTGCTTACGCTTCCAAAACCCGCACCAGCAAAGGATCGCAAAGCATTTTTATCAGAACAAAATTACTAACAATTTTAGTAATTATGTACTAAAAATATTAGTTAGTGCATAACTTTGTTTCCACAAGACCTCACGATGTATTTCACTAAGTCCTATTTTAGTTTCCAGTACGGTACCCTGTCCACAGAAGAACTGGTCACCGCAGGCGTCGATGCAGGCGCCACCACCCTCGCCCTCACCAACATCAATTCCACCTGCGACGCCTGGGATTTTGTCGACTTTTGCACCCAAAAGAACGTCAAACCCATCCTTGGCGTCGAGATCCGCCGGGAGAACATTTTGCTATATATCCTTCTGGCAGCCAACAACAATGGCTTCCGCCTGATCAACGAATTCCTCTCCGCCCACCTGCTGGAAAAAAAACCCTTCCCCGATAGCGACAGCCTCGGCGACCCGTTCCACCGCACGGGCGACGGCTTTGTCATCTACCCCCTCGGCGCCAAATCGCCGCAGTCCCTCCTGCAGCACGAACGCATCGGCGTTCTGCCCGGCGAGACGGCCAGGTTGCTGACGCAACCCGTGACCGCCTTCGGGGATAAATGGATCATCCGCCAACCGGTGACCTTTCAGAACAAGACCTATTATAACCTTCACCGCCTGCTTCGGGCCATGGACAAGAATACCCTGCTGACCAAACTGCACCCCGAAGACATAGCCACGGAAAAAGAATATTTCCTTCCCCAGGTGGACATGCTCACGGCCTTCCGCCAATATCCCTTCATCATTACCAACACCTATCGGCTTATCGACGCCTGCTCGATCACCATGCGCTTCGGCGAGGACAAGAACAAAAAGATCTATAGCGCCAGCCGCGAGGATGACCGCGTGCTGCTCGAAAAGCTGGCGCGTGACGGCTGCCGTAAACGCTATGGCATCAACAAAAAGGTGTGGGACCGGGTGAACAAAGAGCTCCGCATCATCGACCAAATGGGCTTTACGGCCTATTTCCTTGTCGCCTGGGACATGATCCGTTATGCCCAAAGCCGGGGCTTCTATCACGTCGGCCGCGGCAGCGGCGCCAATTCCGTGGTCGCCTACTGTCTCCAGATCACCGACGTCGACCCCATCGACCTCGACCTCTATTTCGAACGGTTCCTCAACCCCCACCGCACAAGCCCACCCGATTTCGACATCGACTTCTCCTACCGGGACCGCGACGAGATCATCGACTATATGATCAAACGCCATGGCCGCGGCCACACGACCCTGCTGGGCATGTACCCCACGTTTCAATACAATGCCATCGTTCGCGAATTGGGGAAAGTGTTCGGTCTGCCAAAAGAAGAGATCGACGGCCTCGCGGAAAAAGGCTATTATACCGTCGCCGGCCGCAACCAGAACTTTGCAAAACGTCAGGAACTCGATAAGATCCACCGCACCATCCTGCAATACGGAAAGCTGTTGCAGAACTTCCCCAGCGGCCTGAGTATCCACCCCGGCGGCATCCTCATCTCCGAAGAACCCCTCGCCTCCTGGTGCACCCTGCACATGCCGCCCAAAGGGTTTCCCACCGCCATGATGGACATGTTCGTCGCGGAAGCCATCGGGTTGTACAAGCTGGACGTGCTGAGCCAGCGCGGCCTCGGCCATATCCGCGAATGCGTAGACCTCGTCAAACGCAACCGGCGGATCGATGTCGACATCCGCGATATCGGCCGCTTTAAAAAAGACCCCGCCATCCGCGACCAGCTCCGTTCCGGCAATACGATCGGCTGCTTCTATATCGAATCCCCCGCCATGCGGCAGTTGATCAAAAAACTGCATTGCGATAACTACGAGACCCTGGTCGCGGCCAGCTCCATTATCCGGCCCGGCGTAGGACGCAGCGGCATGATGCAGCAATATATTTACCGGCATCACAACCCGGATAAGTTCGAATACGCCCATCCCAAACTAAAAGAGATCCTCGGTTCTACCTACGGGGTGATGATCTACCAGGAACAGGTCATACAGGTGGCGCACGAATGGGCAGGACTCGATATGGCGGACGCCGACTTGCTGCGCCGCGCAACCAGCTCGAAATACCGGGGCAAAGGGAACCTCCCCATGCTAAAGGAGAAATTCTTCGCCAGTTGTGCCGCAAACGCATACCCTACCCCGGTAGTCGAAGAGGTATGGCGTCAGATCGAGAGCTTTGCCGACTACAGCTTCTGCAAAGCCCACTCGGCCAGCTATGCCGTGGAAAGTTACCAAAGCCTTTTCCTAAAGACTCATTTCCCCATGGAATTCGCCGTGGCCGTGATCAACAACTTCGGCGGGTTCTATAGCCGCGAACTCTATTTCTATGAGCTCATGCGCGCGGGCGCCACCGTACACCGCCCCTGCGTCAACCACAGCGACTATTACACCAATATCCGCGGCAACGAGGCCCATGTAGGCTTCGTTCATATCAAAGGGCTCGAACAGGCCTTCGCCGAACGGCTGCTGGGGGAACGCGATCAGCGAGGCCCCTACGTCAGCATCGCCGACCTCATCGAACGCACCCGCGTCACACCGGAACAACTCGATCTCCTGATCCGCACAGACGCGCTTAGGTTCACGGGAAGAACAAAAAAAGAACTCCTATGGGAAGGCGATCTCCTGCAAAAGAAGACCCGGCTTTCCGTGTCGTTGCCAAACCCCCTTTTCAGGGAAGCCCCCATCTCGTTCACCCTTCCCATCCTCCCGGTGTACCCGTTGGAGAACTACTACGACGACGTCGAGCTCCTCGGCTTCCCCGTAGGCAACCCCTTCGACCTCGTGGACGACGACCCCTCCCGCTATCTCCCCGCCCGCGAGCTCTCCACCCACGTAGGCCGCACCGTCACCGTCTTCGGCTACCATATCACTCACAAACCTGTTCGGACCGTCAAAGGCGAGACCATGAGCTTCGGCACCTTTCTCGATAGCCGGATGGATTGGATCGACACCGTCCATTTCCCGCCGATCCACGCGGCACATCCGCCCCAGGCAGGCTTCTACCGCATCACCGGCAAAGTCCTCGAAGAGTTCGGCGTCTACAATCTCGAAGTCACCCGTATCGAAAAAGCAGGCATCAAAAAACGTATCAATGAATAACGACCGCCATATAGCCCACTTCGATCTCGACGCCTTCTTCGTGTCGGTGGAATGTCTCAAAGATGCCCGGCTCAAAGGCAAACCCCTGCTCGTCGGCGGGTCCGGCGACCGCGGCGTAGTAGCCGCCTGCAGCTATGAAGCCCGCCGCTTCGGCATCCACAGCGCCATGCCCATGCGACTCGCACGCCGGCTCTGCCCCCAGGCCATCATCCTCCGGGGCGATATGGAGTCCTACAGCAAATACTCCCGGCTCGTCACCGATATCATGCAGGACACCGTCCCCTTTTTCGAAAAAGCCTCGATCGACGAATTCTACATCGACCTCACAGGCATGGATAAGTTCATTGGCTGTAGCTTGTTCGCGGGAGAGATCAAACAAAAGGTCCTCCGCGAAAGCGGCCTGCCGGTATCCTATGCCCTCGCCAGCAACAAGCTCATCAGCAAGGTCGCCACAAACGAAGTCAAACCTAATGGAATGCTGGAGATCGGTCCCGGCAAAGAAAAAAGTTTCCTGGCGCCGCTCTCCATTGCCAAGCTCCCCGGTATCGGCAAAGAAACCGCCTATAAACTCGTCCGGCGCGGCGTAGAGACCATCCGGACCCTGAGCGAGATCCCCATGGAAATGCTGGAGGCCATGCTCGGAAAGACCGGCCTCGAGCTCTGGCGAAAGGCTAACGCGCTGGACGATTCCCCCATCGTCCCCTATCGCGAACAACGCTCCATCTCCACCGAACGGACCTTCGAGACCGATACCATCAACCTGCGGTTCCTGCACGCCGAGCTAACCCGCCTCACCGAATCCATCGGCTTCGAACTGCGCCGCCAGGATAAGCTCACCGGCTGCCTCACCGTCAAGCTCCGCTATTCGAACTTCGATACCGTCGCCCGCCAGAAGACCATCGACTTTACCAATGCCGATCACGTTCTGCTACAAACAGCCCGCGAGATCTTCGACAAACTCTACGACCGCCGTTTGCTCATCCGGCTCCTGGGCATCCGGTTCACCAGGCTCATCCCCGGCAACTACCAGATCAGCCTGTACGAAGACACCCAGGAACATATCCGGCTATATCAGTCCATCGATTCGATCAAACGGCAATTCGGCGAACACGCCGTCTTCCGCGCCGCGGGAGTGTCTAAAACGAGTCGGTCAAATCAACGGCATTAGAAAGTAAGAATATGGGAAATAAAAAGTCAAGAACGGGTATCCAGAAAGTCAAACACCGATTTCCGAGTGGTTTAAGCAACCGCTATCCCCGTATTTTGAGCATGACGAAGCATAAAGGGTATGACTTCATTAGACCGATGTTTGAAAGCGGGGAGCTAAATCTATTCAGTGATATTTTCAACTTCGATCTCATACCCAAAACGCGTGTAGCCAAGGATCTGGGAAAAGAAAAAGGCCGGTTCAACGAGTTGATCGCGAACCCAAACGAATTCGTTTACCAGGAAATAAAACGTTTTGGCTTCCTATGCAATTTGGCACCCTTTGAAATGGGTATGCTCATAGAAACAGAACATCCGAGAAAAGTGGTCCATAACGACGAACCCAGACCGAAAAAATATAATGCTATAAAACTAATGGTAATAGAAAAGCAAATTACCAGCCTGGAAGCGATCATAGATTATTTCAACAAATCGATCATCGCCAGGGAGATCGGCAGAAAAGCTACCACATTGGACGGCTATCTGAAAAATGTAGACAGCTTTCCCATCAGGGACATTCGGGCCATTGGCGAGCTGTTTGACTTGAAATTATCCGAAATGCTGAAATTAGTCGAGGCCGAAGCGCCATAACCCGTTCCAACCAACCTTGCCTATTAGGATCAAATGGCCCTTTAGACACACCCTCAAAAGACCTGTCCCGGCCGTCTCACCCGAGACGGCCCCCCGGTAAGCTTCGATTACCGGACATGATGAGAAAGAGGCCGCCTACTTTTTGTTGATGGCGGCCTCTTTTTGTAATTTACAACAGCAATGTACAATCCCTTTCCACTGTTGACACCGGGCCTGCTTCACGACCAGATCTCCAAGGGAAAACGCTGGTTCGTACGCCAGACCTTTCCACGCGGCGCCGACCCCCGTCTCGTCGCCGCCTTCCTGCTCCGTGCTTACGATACGGACGAACGCGGACTGGCCGGACAACACATGACCGCACTCGCGAAAGACGGCAATGCCTTCCTCTACGACAGCGACGACCCCGCTCATCTAAAAAAACTCGAAACGGCCGCCGGCCAGCCCCACGGCTACAAGGTCTTTTACGCCGCGCACAAAGGCGTCGAATGGAAACCGCCGCCGGCCTACCAGGAAAAGATGCGCAACTATCTTCGCCGCCACCATCCCGCATGGCGATCCCAAAAAGAAGGCGACAAGATCGAAATAGGCCTCTACGAAGAATTTGGCCAGCTTTTCCTTAAATTTAGCCACGCCGGGGAAGACGACACCATCCCCTTCGACGGCATCGAAAATTACTAGCAAAACCACCGCCATGTGCCTCGATATCGCCTTTTATTCCGCATTGCAGCTCATCCATGATTATTTTCCCAACCTCACCCACGACGGCGAGATCAGCTTCGATCTCGAAACGGGCATGCACTTCATGGCCCTGGGCCATAACCGCTATCCTGTGATCACCCTCGAAAACGACGGATACCATCGCAAATATTTCGAATGGGGCATCATAGCGGAATATATGGACACCCCCGAAAAGATCAAAGCCATGCGCAGATCCATGGTCAATGCCCGCAGCGAGAAGATCCAGGGCGACAAACGCTCGTTCTGGCACCGCATCAGAGGTAACCGTTGCCTCATCCCCGTCACGGGCATCTACGAACACCGCGAGATCAAAGGCTGGAAGAACAAGGTTCCTTATCATATCCAGCTAAAAGACCGGCCGCTCTTCTGCATCCCCGGTCTCTATCACTATAATCCCAAGCTTGCCGATCCCGAGACCGGCGAAGTACGCGGCATGTTCACCCTTCTTACCCGCGCCGCCAACCCGCTGATGCGCCAGATCCACAACAGCGGCGACAACGCCTTCCGCATGCCCCTCTTCCTGCCCGAAGAGCTCGAACTCAAATGGCTTCAGCCCCATCTCACGGACATGGACATCGAAAACATCCTGAGCTACGAAATGCCCGCGGATCAACTGGTCGTCGATCCCGTGTACAGCATCCGCAGCCGAATCCAACGTCCCGACGGCCAGCCCAAGACCGCCCATTTCGATTGGGCCAACCTGCCACCCCTCGGCGACGACCAGGCCCCGGAAACACAAAAAGCGCTGTTCTAAGTATCCGGCGTATGCACACCCCCGATCTTCTCATCCTGATGACCCTGGTAGCCTGCGCCGCAGCCAGCGCCTACTGGAAAAAGCTCACCCCCGCGGCAGCCCTCACCGGCATCATCATCGGCGAAAGCGTCTATATCGGCGACAGCTACCGGGGTCTCGCGGAATTGGCGCTGTTCTTCCTCCTCGCAACAGCCGCGACGGCCTGGAAAAAGAACGAAAAGCTCGCGATAAAAGGCAATGCCGCCCACCAGCCGACCCGCAACACCGGCCAGGTCATCGCCAACGGCGGCGTAGCAGTGATCCTCGGCATACTCGCCTTCGTTTACCCACTCCACCGTGATCTGTACACCCTTATGCTGGCAGCCAGCCTCTCCTCCGCCACCGGCGACACCCTCTCCAGTGAGCTGGGCATGCTCTACGGCCGCAACCATATCAATATCCTCACCGGAAAACCGGACGAACGCGGGGCCGACGGCGTCATCAGCCTCGAAGGCCTGCTCATCGGACTCATCGGCTCCGCCCTCATCGCCATCGCCTGGCTCGCACTCAAAAGCGCGGCGGCCCCCGCCATGCAAACCGCGATCGGCCCCTCCGCCTGGCATAACCTCGCCCGATCCGCCGCCATCATCACCCTCGCCGGCCTGCTCGGCAACCTCGCCGACTCCATCCTCGGCGCTACCCTGGAAAGAAAAGGCTGGCTGTCAAACGATGTCGTAAATTTTTGCAATACCGGCATCGCCGCCCTCTGCGCAGGTGCGCTCATTGGGCTCACCAGCTAAAAATATCCGGCAAAACGCACAGGATAGTACAGGATGCCGACCCGTTTTTCACCCTGGTTTTTGGGTAGATCGCCCGTTGGACGGCATGTAATAGAGCCGCTGAAACCCGCTACCAGTAAGCATTTTGTATTTTTTTTCACAGTTTTGACATGATAGAATTCAAATGAAGATGTCTCCCGCACGCCATAAAACCGCTGTATATTTGTGTCATCAAAGCGATTCAATCTAAGGTGCGGCCAAAACCAAGCCTTTCGATATAAAGAGTTTTCATATGGCAAGCAATCGTTAGAGGTCAGCTGTTTCTACAGTGGACCTTTTTTTTGCCCCTACGCGAACCTAACGTCGATGGACACCTCCAAAAACTGAAATCCGCCACAAGTGGCGGACTCAGCTTCCTATATGTAACACGCGCAGTATGCTGTATGTAGGGCCCTTCTCTAGAAGAACCAGCTCGAAAGTTGCGACCTGCTGGCCTGCAACCAGTTTTGCTTAGGCTTGGGACTATTGTCCACCAGCTCGCTTTCCTGAACCTGTACCTTTACCAGGATCACATCGGCATTCGTCAAACGCTCCCGCATCTCAGCAGACAATAGCTCACCGCTAATTTCCGTCTGCAGAAAAGCCGTACCCCGGACCTTGACAAAAAAATCGGTTCCCTTCTTGAAGAAATCCAGCTTGGCAGGTATTTCCTTATCGTAGGCCTCGATGTGCATCGAAGGCTTAGGGATCACAAACCAGATCGATCCTTCATTATCCAGCTCGACATCGGAGATCACATGCGTCGGAAGCTTTACAATGGATTTGCTCTCGTTGAAGAACAGGGCGCTCTGCAATTCCATTATCCTATCCTTCAGTGTTTGCATTTCGGTAGTGATCGTAGCGGATGTCATAGTTTTCATGTTTGAGTACGTCTAAGTGAAAACAATCAGCATACCAGAACTTAAAAGGTTGAAAATCATACCCCGGAATTT
>JAICXX010000311.1 GCA_025934485.1 Chitinophagaceae bacterium | reverse complement strand
GGTTGAAGATCAAATTGTAAATAATTACCTCCGGGACTTGCATGATCCCAGCAACTGATTATTTTATCCCCAATTGCTTTTTCATCTCCATCGTATAGGAGTATTGCTCTTCGACTGGAATGAGTTTGCGGCTGCTTTTGGAGAAGTCCTTGCCTTCTTTGGTAAAGAGGGGCGGGTAAAAATTGAAGGCCTGGTCGCCGGAGATGACGGCGACTTCCTTGCGCCAATCCTTCCAGCGCAGACCGCTGTAGAATTTGTCGAGATCGTTGGAGAAGCAGAACTGCAGGAATTCGGAGTAGGTCAGGTCCAGCGGCTCCCAGCGGAGGCCATCGGGCGCCAGATAGTAGAGCTTGCCCGGGTCCTTGCCGAGCCCGCCGCCGTTGCCGAGGCCGCCGCCGTTGATCGCGAAGAAACCGCCTATGGCATCGTCGGCAACCAGATAGAATTGAGGGGGCCCGCCGGCACTGGGAGCCTTGCCTGCATTCCAGTCCGGGAGGGCGCGGGTAAGACGGGGACTGCCGGAGCCGAGTATCCTGATCCAGCCATCGTCCACCAGGATACCGCCGGTACTGTAGACGATCGCACCCATCGGCGAACGGGTAGTGACCTGGGTTTTGTAGAGGGCGGTGCGGGCTTTGGCGGTATCGCAGGGCAGGACCTCGACCTTGTTCTTCGCGGCCGCAATCCATTGCTGCACAAGGGGCCAGCCTGGGTCCCGGGTATTTATGAGCTCTTCGACGGGACGCATCGATTGGGCTTGTAAGGCGATGCCCAACAGCAGGCAGCCAATGGTCAGCAGGGCGTTTCGCATTTGATAAAAATATTTTTTAAATATACGGTTACGTTTCGTTTTGTGGAGATTACCAATGCATGTACCACACACAAAGCGCTCCGTAGCACGCGCAGTAGACCTATTTAACGCAGTCAACCCAAGGCCCTGATTAAACTCATTTAAGAAGCAACGGGTTGTTTTTAGGGTCATAGCCATCCAGATCTGGTCTTCTGGATGGCCTTTTTTGTGCCGTGCCGGGCCGCGGATCGGGTGAACGATGGCGCATGAGCTCGTCGGCAGGCCAGGGCTTGCGAAATGGCAGGGTGGCGACGGCCGCGCGGGACTGGCGCCAGGGGAGGGTTACTGCCCATTCTTCAGCTGATCCATCAAGTGGAAGATCTGCGAGTTGTAATACGTCAACGAGTCCTCGCCGCCGGGGGTGGCCCCGGCTATGCGCCGTGAATAGTAGGCATAGGCCTGCATCCGCAGATTGCAATACTGGATCAGCATGTCCGTACGTTGTTTCAGCGGATCGGAGATCTTTAACGCGCTCGCCTCGTTGAGCGATTGAAGACATCGATTCCAGTAATACATCCCGCTATCGTTGATGGCATGAAGCCACTCCTCTTTGGGCGTGTCAGTATTCAGCCGGTGAACCGCGTTGAGGGCGCGTTGCTCATCGCCGGCAAAGGCAACCATCTTCTGCTGAAAGACGACATAATCATTGGGAATCTTGCGAAACGCAAACGTCGACATCGCGACGACCAGGACGGCGGCCGTGAGGACCGCGGAATATAAGAGCCCGGGCCTGTCCGGCTTTGCGAGGCTGGGATAATAGAGATAGCCTATCGCGATACCACTGAGCAGCCCGCCGATATGCGCGGCATTGTCGACGGAGCCTTTGAGGCCATTGACCAGGTTATAGACAACGAAAATACCGATGCTGGCCAGCATGGCACCGCGCGTCGTCTTCTCTATGAGATTCGTCGTCAACAGCGCAAGGAACACGCCATACATGCCAAAGATGGCGCCTGACGCGCCGGCGCTCAGCGTGTTCTCATGCCAGTACAGACTCGCGATACTGGCCATGACGCCCGTGAGCAGATACGCGGTAGCAAACCGGCGCCGGCCCAGCCGCGGCTCCAATAGCAACCCGATGTAGAGCAACGCATACATATTCATCAACAGATGGAAGATGCCGATATGCAGGAAACAGCAGGTGATGACCCGCCACCACTGGCCATCGAGGGTGAGAAACCGAATATTGGCGCCCCACTTTATAAGGTATGCAGAGTCTGGCGCGAAGACATTCGCACCGGATAACACCATCAGAAGGAAAAGCACGATGTTGAGATCGACGATCAGCGGTGTGACAAAGAATCCTTCCCGCGGTACGAAGAAGGAAAAGAAACTGGCCCACTGGTCCTTTCGCGTAGGAGCCGGAACGGTCAATACGTCCTGCTCCTGTGGAACCAATTCCGGCTTCAATTCTTCATAGATCTTATCGAGCTGTTCCGGCGATGTGGTGTTCCTGACTTCAGCGAACTGATCGATGAACTGCCCGACTCTTTTCTTGTTCCGACCCCAGTCCATCATCTCCGACCCGATGGACTCGCTCCTCGCGGTAGCGATCCCGTTGTCTATCTGAACACTGAACTTTTGTTTTCGCCGGAACATTTTCTTTTCCGTGAGTGCGATGAGTCCTGCATCACTGATATGCCGGACATCCCAATCCAGGAACCGGGCTGCAGTCACACAGCCGGCCACGTATTGCGTAGGAGTAAGGCCGTCAAGCGGCAGGTCTTGGGTGTAGTGAGGGGTTAAACCGTATGCCATAATAGATCAATATAGGGCAAATAGCCGATGATTCATAATCTTCGGGTATGTAGTATCTTCGATCCGGATTGAACGCTACACAACCATATGATGAAAAGGCGTTTTTGGCCCAGCTCGTCGAAGGGGATGAGGGAGCCTTCAAAACGCTTTATGAACGGTATGGGGAAACCATCTTCAGGCTCGTGCTAAAATATCTCGCCAGCGAGGAATTGGCGCGGGATATTTCGCAGGAAATATTGATCAAGATCTGGGAGAAACGCGAGGGGCTAAAACGGGTGCAAAACTTCGAGGGCTATTTGATGCACGCCGCCCGGAACCACGCCATCGATGTGCTGAGGGCAGCAAGCCGGAGCGACATCGTCAAAGGAGAGATCGCCCGGCAATTTTATCAGGGCAATAGTTGTTGGGATGACGAAACCCTGCATCGCGATTATACCTCCTTTATTAAGCGAACGCTGGATTCGCTGCCGCCGCGGGCCCGCGAGGTGTTCCTGCTTCACCGGGAAGAGGGCAAGTCCTATGACGAGATCGCCGCGGCCCTGGGCATTTCGCGTAACGCTGTTCGCAATAGCATGCATCTTGCCCTCGAGAAATTTCGCGCCGCCGCACGCGAAGAGTTTGGGATGACGCTCAGCGCGTTGCTGCCGATCCTCGCGTATTTGAACCAGCATCGGCCGCATTGAGGGGCGCCCGTGCAGAGGCTCGCCTTCGATTTGAGACTTGCCCGCCGTCCGCACTAAAGCCTGCTAAAAAGAATTTTTTTCAACGGACATGTACTGGCTCTTTTGCTCATCGTCTTTATATAAGCCGACGGAGGCAGGCTTTGCCCGTAAGGGCACTTATCATACGCGATGAGAAAAAAAGAATTATACCGTATACTGGTGCACCGCTATGTCAGCCGCACCGCCAGCCCGGAAGAACTGCAGGTCTTCTTCCACTTGCTCGAAAAAGGAAAACTACAGCGACAACTCCTGGAGGCTACGCAGGATACGCCGGCTGAAGCAACAGGCCGCGTGAGACTTATGGTCCGCCGGTATGGTGTGGCCGCGGCAGTGATCATCGCGTTGGCGGGTACGGCTATCATTTTGCTTTGGCGGGGTGGCTTGCACAAGGACGCTACGCCCGCTTTTGTGAGCGTTCTCCACAACGACATCGATCCCGGTGGGGACAGGGCCACGCTGACGCTCGGCGATGGGTCGCTGGTGCAGTTGGGCAGCGAGGCAGACTACAATCGGTTGCAGAATGGGCGTGGAGGTGAAAGAGCAGACGGTGCAAGTGGGCGCGGGGGCGCGACCAACCACGGTCGATCGCTGTATCGCGTACTCGCGACGCCGGCCGGAGGACAGTACCGACTGACACTTGCCGACGGCACCAAGGTATGGCTCAACTCACAATCTTCGATCCGGTTTCCGGTGGCGTTCGCGGGCAACACGCGGCTCGTGGAAGTCACGGGCGAGGCCTATTTCGATGTGGCGCACGATGCACGACGGCCCTTTGTCGTCAAGGCAGGAAAGATGATCGTGCAGGCACTCGGCACCGAGTTCAACGTCCATGCCTATGGCGACGAGTCCACCACTAAGACGACGCTGATCCAGGGCAGTGTCCGGGTGATCGAGGGCGCCGACAGTTTGCTCCTGACGCCGGGACAGGAGGGGCTCACCGATGTGCTCGCAGGAAATGGCGTGGGGATGAGCTCCGGCGGCGGGGGGGGCGGCGCGATCACGAATAGCGAGCGGATAACGCTCAACAGCTCGGCGGATACGGCGCAGGCCGCGGCGTGGAAAGACGGCTACTTTGATTTCGACAACCTGGACATCCAGGCCATCATGCGGCAGTTTGCCCGATGGTACGATATACGGATCGTGTTTGCAGGCAAGCCCGGCGCGGCTTTGTTCGCAGGGCGTCTGCAACGCAGCCTCAAGCTTTCACAGGTGATGATCGGGCTCGGCAGGATGGGCGTACATAGCCGTCTCGAGGGCCGGGTCCTGACCATATTACCCTAGACGTAGACCATAGAGACTTCGACCAGGCCGCGGGTGGCGGCTGGTCGGGAAGGACAGACATTAATGACCAAAACAACATTATCCATGTATCGTCTTGCCAAACACGATTGCGGGCGCCAACGCCGGCGCCAAAACCGCGGATTGCTGCTCGCCATCAAGCTGACCTTTGTCTTCACCACCATGGTGCTGCTCGATGCCAACGGAAGGGCACTCTCGCAAAGTGTAACGCTCTCCGCAGCCAACTCACCACTCCGCGACGTCTTCGCGAAGATCGAGAACCAAACGGGCTACCAGTTCTTC
>JAICXX010000360.1 GCA_025934485.1 Chitinophagaceae bacterium | reverse complement strand
CTGTTCACGATATGGATCACCGCGTCAAATCTGGCTCCATGGTTGGTCCCTTCGCCTTGTCCCGGGGGGATCCGGGTGATATGATCGGCCGAGTCCAGCTGCAGCGCATAACCGTAATCTTTGGGCCGCCAGCCAAGGCCGATGATCGTGTCGTACTGCGGCCAGGACGCAAAGGCGTTGTTAGCGGAATGAAGGACGTATAGACCGCCGCCGTCTTTGACATAGGCCTCGAGCCGTTGCTCCACCCTACGCGGCCAGCGCAGGGTCGTATCCTGGATATTGTTCGTGTTCTGGATGACGACGGCATACTCCTCGAATGCCGGGTCCCACGACGTATGGGCCAGAGAGTCCGCGGTACCCGGAGCGGTGGAAACCGTCACTTCGAAACGTCCCGTCTCTTCCAGGATATGCCTGATCATCCGGGTGGTCTGTTTCCAATCATGATTGCTAAAGCCATCCACGATCAGCACGCGAATAGGTTTTTTTCCGGCGGCTTTAAGCGACGGCTGACTTTGGGCCAGATGGCCGAACAACGATGCTGCTGCGATCAGGATTGCTAATCTCATAATTTCTGTGGCGGAAATTAAGCCAATATCTCGATCTTTGTGGGGGCTATTTCACCATAGAAAAGGGAGTTATGAAGAAAATAGGATTTTTATCGTTCGGGCATTGGGCGAATCATCCAGGCTATCATGTCAGATCGGCGAGCGACGCCTTGCTTCAGTCCATCGACCTGGCTGTTGCTGCCGAAGAGATCGGTTTAGACGGTGCCTATTTCCGGGTACATCATTTTGCGGCTCAGCTGGCTTCTCCCTTTCCATTACTTTCCGCTATCGGCGCCAAAACGCGCAAGATCGAGATTGGAACAGGCGTTATCGATATGCGTTATGAGAACCCCCTTTATATGGTCGAAGATGCCGGCGCCGCGGATCTGATCTCGGGCGGGCGTTTGCAGTTGGGGATCAGCAGAGGGTCACCCGAACAGGTGATCGATGGCTGGCGCTATTTTGGGTATGAGCTGGCCCAGGGAGAAACGGACGCGGATATGGGACGGAATAAAGCCTTGCAGTTCCTGGAAAAGCTCAAGGGCGTTGGATTTGCCAAGCCTAATCCCTATCCCATGTTCCCTAACCCGCCGGGTCTGTTGCGATTGGAGCCTCACTCCGAGGGATTGCGGGAACGTATTTGGTGGGGAGCGGCTTCCAATGCTACGGCTGTTTGGGCGGCGGAGAACGGCATGCATCTGCAAAGTTCCACCTTGAAATTCGACGAAAGCGGAAAGCCCTTCCATATACAACAGGCGGAACAGATCAGATTGTATAAAGAGGCCTGGAAAAAGGCAGGACATAAGCGGGAACCAAGGGTCTCGGTGAGCCGGAGTATTTTTGCATTGACTACCGATGAGGACAGATATCTTTTTGGGCGGGAATCGGAAAGAGTCGATAAGGTTGGCATCCTCGAGAATAACAGACGCGCCATTTTCGGGAGAAGCTATGCCGGCGAACCTGATCAGCTCATCAAAGAACTGGCGGAGGACGAGGCCATCCGGGAAGCGGATACGCTTCTTTTGACTATACCCAATACATTGGGAGTCGACTATAATGTACACGTCTTGTCTTCTATTTTGAAGCATGTTGCACCCGGATTGGGTTGGCGTTAAAAACCTGATGATAGTTATGCATAAAATAGTAGCTTTTATCGGCTGCCTGCTCTGGACGGGCGCCATCGCGCAGATCGCACCGCCTGCAGCCTGCGGGCCCGTACCGACCGCCGACCAGCTGGCCTGGCAAAGAATGGAGATGAATGCATTTGTTCATTTTACCGTAAACACATTTACGGATAGGGAGTGGGGCCTGGGCAGCGAAAAGGAGTCGGTATTCAATCCTACCGCGCTGGATGCCAATCAATGGGCCCGGGTGCTAAAAGAGGCCGGTTTCAAGGAGATGATCGTGACCGCGAAACACCACGATGGGTTTTGTCTTTGGCCGAGTGCGTATACCGAACATTCCGTCAAGTACAGTCCTTACAAGGGCGACGTCGTCAAAGCAGCGAGTGAGGCCTGCAGGAAATATGGATTGAAGTTCGGGATCTATCTTTCTCCCTGGGACCGGAACAATGCGCAATACGGCCGGCCGGAGTACGTCACCTATTATCGGAATCAACTCACCGAGCTTCTGTCCAACTATGGTCCCATTACCGAGTTGTGGCTGGATGGCGCTAACGGGGGTGAGGGCTATTATGGCGGGGCTAATGAAAAGCGGACCATCGACCGGCGGGTGTATTACGATTGGCCTGCCACCATTGCGTTGGCGCGGAGGCTGCAGCCGCATATCTCTATTTTTAGTGACGGCGGCCCCGACATCCGCTGGGTGGGCGATGAAGAGGGCTATGCGGGAGAGACGGACTGGTGTACGGTCACACGCGATACGTTGTATCCGGGGAAGCCGGACATTAATGATCTGTTGATCCACGGATCGGAGTCCGGCGCGGAATGGGTGCCTGCGGAGACCGATGTGTCTATCAGACCCGGCTGGTTCTATCACGCCTCGGAAGATACCCTGGTCAAGACGCCGGAGGCCTTGTTCGAGATCTATCTCAAATCGGTGGGCCGCGGCGCGACCTTGTTGCTCAACGTGCCGCCGGATAGACGCGGTCTTTTCCATGAAAACGACATCAAGTCGCTTCAGGGTTTCAGGAAGCTGCTGGATGAGACCTTTGGCCATAACCTGGCTGCGAAGGCGAGGGTAACGGCGGATAATGTGCGGGGTAACGCGGGGGAGTTCTCGGCGATAAATCTTACCGATGGGAATCCCGATACCTATTGGGCTACCGATGACGGGAAGACCTCGGGTAGTTTTGAGATCTCGTTGAAAGAGCCGCGGCTAATTAAATACATTGTATTGCAGGAATATATACAGTTGGGCCAGCGGGTGAAGGCATTCAATGTGGAGGCGTGGATCGACGGGGCCTGGAAAAAGGTGGCCGAAGGGACGACGATCGGCTATAAACGCATTCTGCGGATCGATCCGGTAACGACATCGAGGGTCCGGGTGAATATTACGGATGCGAAGGCGTGTTTGGTGTTGGCTAATGCTGCGGTGTATTGAGTTACTTTAAAAAGTCGTTCATGTAAGTCAGGATCGTTGTCGGTTGCGTCATCATCAGGCTGACATGGCCTTGTGAAGGGATGATTGCCAGGTGAGATTTTGGCAT
>JAICXX010000253.1 GCA_025934485.1 Chitinophagaceae bacterium | reverse complement strand
GCTAACTCGTAATCAAATGGCTCTGAGGCCGGTGGAATCTTCTTTTTCATTTTACTGTGTTTAAAGTTAAGATTTTAACTTCTGACACAGTTCATCTTACACTCTCTCTTAATTTTCAGTTTTTCGAATATTCTGGCCTTATATGTTCCGACTGTGGAGGAATGTACGTTCAGTATTTTCCGGATTTCCAGGAGCGAATAACCATTCAATAGATATTTGACCGTCTGAATCTCCCTGTCCGAAAGCTTTTCGAAAGGGTTATCCGCACCCTTCTTTGAATGCATGTCTTCGTTGAGCTCTTTTCTTAACTTCTTGCTGATATAAACGTCTCCCTTTAACACACAAGTAAGTGCCTGCCTGATTTCATCGGACCTGGATTCTTTATTCAGGTATCCGAGGACCCCCAATTTGATAAACCTTATTGCATATAAGTCCTCCGAATTCATGCTATAAATCAGGATCTTGGATAGCTCCCGATAGGCAAAAACGTTGGTGACCAACGTGACAGAGTCGGTATAGGGCATATTGATGTCCAAAACGATGAGCTCATAATCATTCTTTTTCACAAAAGCGATCACTTCGTCTCCATTGGAGGCTTCATCGAAGACCGAAGATGGAAGAAGGTCTTGAATAATTAGTTTTACGCCGGATCTTACTATTGTATGGTCGTCGGCTAATAACACCCTCTTTGTTTCCATACAAAATTTGTTTGTCGGTGTTGGACAGATAATCTGCATGAAATTACCACTTCTTTTTGTTTGTTTTATAACAGGCTTAATATCAATCAATTAAATCGTTTTAGCAAAATGAGCGTGTAGATATACTACGACAAAAAACGACAAAAAACGTTAGTTCCTTTACACCACGAGATCGTTAGACATGTACATAAGATATTTTAAGTTATCACCTGGAAAACCAAAATTATCCGTAACCTATGGAAGTTGCTTCCTTATTTTTTAACTTATAAAATCCTTTGTTGTGAACCCGACATTTTTCGCGAAACTATCCTTACACAAGCTTGTTTCCGAGTTGGTGCAAAGCTTGTTGCATGTAACAGTAAGACGCTCTAATCTTGTCCTGAATGAGATTTCCCGCGATCTTTATATCGAAGCCGATGAGAACATGCTGGCCTATGTACTTTGGAACCTGATCAATGGGACGGTCCAAAGTACCTACAACAAATGCATTCGTATAGAAGCCACGGCGGCAGATGATCGGTTGATGGTCCGAATAAAGGATGTCGGAACTTATTTCCGTCTTATGAATTCCAAGGACTACAGACAAGTGCAGGACGTGGCGCAACGGCTGGGGGGAAGCATTAGCATCGAAAACGGGAAGGAGTACGGAGTGGATGCAGCCTTCTATATTTCAAACTGCCTGGTGGCTGCCTAACAGCGAGTGTTTCTATTTAAAAAGCAATCTGTCATGGGAAGAAATAGTGCATATCAGGAAATATTGTTAATCAGGGGCACCAGCTTTGTAACGGAAGAATTATCCAAGAAAGATGGCGCCCGGCATAACAACCATCTTTTTGACAACGAACGGCTGGAGGAAGCCTGTTGGAATGGCATGCTACAAACCAGACTTCCGGAGATCTTTTCAGAAGCGCCTGATGGTAGGGGCTTCTTCCTTTGGCAGATCAAAGAAGCTGAATCCTTCCTGGTACTTGAACTGGGCGAAGCTCCTACCGGTGTGGACGGTTATTCCTCTATTGTCCCCTATTTATTTCTTGCTGCACAGAATCATAGCTGAAAGCACCTGCCGGCGCCCGTATTTATTTCACGCCTTTGTTTGCGTCCCAGTTACCGGCGAGTTTGCGGATATAGATGATCTGGCCGGTGTGGTAGGCGTTGTGCGTATTGATATTGGCGATGGTCGGGTACCATTTCTCGAGCTTGGCGTCGTCGGCTTCGCTGATCGCCTTTTCCCATTGCGCCATGACTTCATTGAGCTCTTTTACGGTTGCGGCCCAGGACTCCTCCGTGAACTTTGTGAAGGTCGTGTTGTTGTCCCCATTGAAGGCGGCGGGTTTCCTGTCGTAGAATTTGTCCAGCGACTGTTTGTTCCAAAAAAGCAGATGATACGCGAGCTCGCCCACGGAGTGGCTCGAGTCATTGGGTTTCCACATGGCTTGCTGTGCGGAAAGGCCGTCGACGGCGACGCTTACGGGGACGAACCATTCTTCTTTGTTCCAGGTGTTCTGGAATTGTTTGAGCAGGACGCTGCGGAGTGTCGGAGCCGCTTTTTGTTGGGCGAAGGCGGGGGCCGAGCAGCCGAGGATGGCGATGAGCAGGAGGGTATTTCGCATGGTTTTTTTGGTTGATGTGGGTCAAATATAGGATGGATGCCGCGGTTGCACATGCGTTTTTGATGGATGGTATCGGCCCGCGGCTCTGCCGCGGGCCGGATGGCGTTATTTCTGGCGTTCGAGGAAGGCCTTGCCGGCGGCGCGGGCGGCATTGGCCTTTTCGAGGATGGCCGCGGCTTCGCTGCCGAGGACGAGATGGATGAGCGGATCGATCAATAAACGTGGTGGCCTTCCGCGGCGCGTTTGACGAGGTCGTCTTTCTTCACGTCGACCTGCTGGCCGATGGGTTTGCCATCGCGGTAGGTGATCACGTTGATCTGGCCGGCGCCCACCGGAAACTTCACCGGAATGCCGTCGTATTTTGCATACGTATTGTCGGGATTGGTTTGGTCGAAGGTATAATAGATATCCAGACCGCCGATCTCGGTAGACATGCCTACGGTGAGTTCGCCGCCCTGGATACGTTTTGGAATGAGCGTTACATTGTAGGCGCTGCGGGCATATTTGATATGTGCATGGTCCATGCGGACAAATTCTGTTTCCATTCTTTTCGTGAAGTCATCCCAGTTGCGTGCCGACTTGGGGCTCCAGTAGACTTCGGCCAGCGCGAGACCGCGGGGCCAGGTCATGTATTCCGCATGACGGAAGTTGGGCACCGATTCACTCCAGAGGTTGCCTTGTCCGCCAAGGATGAGGTTTTCGTCGACGCTGTCCGGAACAGGGTCCCAGCTATAGGAATCCTTAAGCCGGCAGATGCCATAGGTCGGCGGTTCGACAGCGCTCTCGCCCTGGTAGAGATCGAGGTAGACATAATCCCAGGGTGTCATTACAACGTGGTGGCCCATCTTCGCGGCGGCAACGCCGCCGGACATGCCGCGCCAGCTCATCACGGTAGCCGAGGGTGCGAGACCGCCCTCGAGAATCTCGTCCCAACCAATGAGCTTTTTGCCTTTTGACTGCAAGATCTTCTCCATGCGCTTGACAAAATAACTTTGAAGCTCGTCGACACTCGTCAGGTGTTCGTCGGCCATACGTTTCTGGCATTTGGGGCAGGTCGCCCAGAATCCTTTGTAGGCTTCGTCACCGCCGATATGGATATAGGGATTGGGGAACAGCGCGGCGATCTCGGTAAAGATCTTGTCGAGGATCAGATATACGGAGTCGTTGCCGATACAAAGCGCGTTGTCTTCGCGGACGGGAGGACGTGCGCCGGGATTTACGGGATAGGGCAGCTGTGTGCAGCTGAGATTGGGATACGATGAAATGAGGGCCAGGCTATGCGCCGGGACGTCGATCTCGGGGAGGATGGTGATATAGCGATCGGCAGCATAGCGAATGATCTCACGCATATCATCCTGGGTATAGAAGCCACCGTCCGTATCCGGCTCGTCGGCGAGAGGGGGCAGGTATTCGCCCCAGCGGCCCGTACGGGCTACACGCCAGGCGCCATGCTGCGTAAGCTGCGGAAGGCTTTTGATCTCGATGCGCCAACCCTGATCGTCGCTGAGATGCAGGTGAAGGGTGTTATATTTATAACGAGCCATCTGGTCGATATACTCTTCCACCTCCTGCTTCGTGAAGAAATGACGGCTCACGTCGAGCATGAGTCCGCGCCAGCCGAAACGGGGGTAGTCGGTGATCTCGACGCAGGGGATGGCGGCGTCGGGGGTAGCCGGGGTGACCGGGGTTATCTCTTTTGGCGACCGGTCGGCCGGCGTAGATTCATAGGAGCCGAGGTCTGCGTCGGCGGGTAACAACTGAAGCAGGGTCTGGATGCCATAGAAGACGCCGGCGGGGCTGGAGGCCGTGATGCGAACGGTGGATGGCGACACATTCAGCGTATAGCCCTCGCGGTTGCTGACTTGTTTAGAAATTTCGAGGATAATGCGGTTCTTGCCACTACCGCCTTGCTGGAGATGAAGACGTCCGGCCAGCCAGGACGCAGGATTGGCAAGCGAATCCCCTTCGGTAACGATATGCGTCGCGGCGCTGAGGTTGAAATGTCCCGTCTTCCCGGTGACGGAGACGGGTTGTGGAATGATGTGAATGCCGGATGGAGGAATGGGTGCGGCGGTCGCGGCGTTGAATACAGAGAGGCCGGCGACCATGGCAGCAAGGTGAAAGGCAAGATGCATGGTAGACGAGTTTTACGAATGAGGTGTGAATTTAAGCCTTGCGCTTGGGTTTTTCAAGATTTTCCTTCGCTCTGAATTTTACGATCCGGGTGATAAGGGTTTTGGGCAAGGGCTTGTCGAGGGGAAAGCGGACCGCGCCTTTGGAGCTTTCAAATTTTGCGATCTCTTGCTGAAAGGCCTTGATGCCGGAGGCCGTGGGGTAAAAACCTATATGCCCTTTGTAGCCGGCAAAATAGCAGGATCGACGGTTTTCGGGATGCTTTTAAAGCCCCGGGCGATTGTGGCTATAGACGAGCCGGCCGTCTTTTATCGTCCAGATGCATATTAGTTTTTGCCCGCTGGTCATGGTTTGTCCCAGATGGTCGGTGGCCTCGAAATCGCCTTTTTCCAATTGCAGGATGGCGATGTCTGCGATGTGGCCTTCGCGTAAGCTGCCGAGCCGCGGCCGGCCAATCTCACGCGCGGGATTCCAGGAGGCCATCGTGATCACGGTGGGCAGATCGACGCCCATCGCGAGGAATTGCGAGAGAATATCGAGCATGTCGTGGGTTGCGCCTTTATGCAGGTCCGTGCTGATACTGTTTGGCAAGAAGCCTGCTTTGATGGCGGGGATGGCTTGAGAAAAGGCGAAGCTGATCTCGCCATAGCCCACGTCGAAGACGATGCCTTTTAATTGTTCTATTTTCACGAAGGGTTTGAGGTGGCCCGCGGTGGGATCAACTATAGGCTCGCGGTCTTCCAGCTGTGCGAAGCAATGGGTAAAGATATCATGTAGTCGAAGGTGCTGTTCGAACAACTGGCGGATGGGCATGGGTGGGAGGTGTTCGCCGAAGTCGACCATCACGGGGATATGGGCTATCGTGCCGGCGCTCACGGCCGCGTCTACTGGATGCCAACTCGTGCCAAGGTAGTGGGCGACCTTGATGCCGACGATATCTTTTGGATAACGGCGCGCGACGGTAGCTGTAAGCGCGCCGTTCATGTCCAGCGTATCCTGTTCATAGGGGTTGCCGCGCATGCCGGCGCCGACGATGTCGAGGAAGGCGAGCACGCGGGTCTTCGAGCGGTCGATGACGCGGGCTTTGAATGTGGGGAAATTGCGCCAGCCGGAGCTGCCGGCGTCGACGATGGTGGTTACGCCGGAGCGGAAGCTGAAGCTGTCCGGGTGCAGGGCTTCGGAGCCGCCGGCGTATTCGAGATCGGAGTCGGCGGTGTTATTGGCGGTGGCCGAATCTGCGGCGAAGAACACGTGGGTGTGGATGTCGATGAGGCCGGGGCAGACGATCATGCCGCGGGCGTCGAGCTGTTTTTTTGCCTGGTGCGGATCGATGCGTTTGGCTATTCTGACGATCCGGTTGTCGACGATCGCGACATCGAAGGTGTCGCGGCGATTGGAGGCGGGGTCGATGCAATAGCCGTTCCTGATAAGAAGGGTGTAGGGCTGAGCGGTTGCCGTGGTAGTCAGTAACAAAAGTAAAAGTAATATGCGTGTACCCCGAAGCATGGCACAATTTATTAAATTAGCCGTAAAAACTATGCGCATGAATTGTTTGCGATGGTCCTTCCTTTGCGCTTTCTTTTGCCTTGGCGTCGTTATCCGTGCCCATGGTCAGCTCGATACCGCCATGATCCGGCGGGTCGACGCCATCTTTAGCCCCTGGGACAAAACGGACGGCCCGGGTTGCGCGCTGGCGATCCTGAAAGATGGGAGGATCCTTTATGAACGTGGCTATGGCATGGCTAACCTGGAATACAACCTGGCGATCACGCCGAAATCGCTTTTCCATGTGGCGTCGATCTCCAAGCAGTTCACCGCCGCGGCCATTCAAAAGCTGGTGCAGGAGGGAAAACTCTCGCTCCATGACGATATCCGGAAGTTCATCCCCGAGCTGCCGGACTTTGGGCAGGTGATCACGGTCGCCAACCTGATGCACCATACCAGCGGTTTGCGGGATCAATGGGATCTGCAAGCGATGGCGGGATGGCGGGACGATGATGTGATTACCGAAGACGATATCATGGATATGGTCAAACGTCAGCGGGCGCTGAACTTTATTCCGGGGGACGACTATCTCTATTGCAATACGGGTTTCACGTTGCTGGGCATTATCGTCAAACGCGTGACGGGTGTGCCACTGCGAAAATATGCCGACAGTGTTTTGTTCAAGCCATTGGGAATGACCAGCACGGTGTTCCATAGCGATCACAGCGAAATCGTGGTGGGCAGGACGTCTGCTTACCGCGAAACGGAGGACCATCATTGGGCGATCAGTATACCCGTCTTTGACAATTACGGCGCTACCAGCCTGTTCACCACTGTAGAAGACCTCGCCAAATGGGATGAGAATTTCTATACGCACAAGGTAGGCGGCGATGGTTTTATCAAGGCGCTGCTGGAGCCGGGGGTCCTCAATGACGGCGAGCAGCAGACATATGCCTCGGGGCTTGGCCTGGGTGACTATCGTGGTAATCATTTCGTGGACCACGCAGGGGCAGATGCGGGTTATCGGGCAGATTTTCTGCGTTTTCCGGACCGGCATTTTTCCGTGATCGTGCTGGCGAACCTGGCTGACATCAATCCTTCACGCCTTTGCCGCCAGGTGGCCTCGCTTTTTCTTCCGTCCTGGAGCGGCGATGTCCTTACCGTGCATTTACTGGATTCCGCTGTGGCCCGTCGCTGGGCGGGGCAGTATTTTGACGAGGTCACCAAGACGCAGGCGGAGATCAGCTTCACGCCTGTGGGGGGATTTCCCAATGCAATCTTAAAAAACTATGGTGGCGAGCTGCGTACGGTAAGTGATTCTTCGTTTGTGGATAATGGTGGGGCGCAATATATCTTTAATGATGCGGGTTTGTCGATTCATCGTGCGGGAATGCGGGACCGTCATCTGCGGAAGGTCGTTCCGGCGAAGCCTTCGCCTTCGGCCTTGGCGGAGTATGCAGGAACCTATCATAGTGATGAGTTGGCGGTCGATTTTGTGTTTCATGTAAAAGATTCGGTGTTGATGATCCAAACACAACGTTATGCGCCCATGGAATTATCTCCCTATGGGCGGGATATGTTTATGGGGAATTTTCTTGTCG
>JAICXX010000192.1 GCA_025934485.1 Chitinophagaceae bacterium | reverse complement strand
TTCGAAGTTCAGGGTCTCGTAGATAATGCGTTCCAGTTCCGCTTCGGGAAGAGTATCGCCGGTATAGGGGCGGATAACGCGGTAGGCTATCTCTTCATTAGAATATCGGGGGAGGTTTTCGATGAAGTCGTCGGGCAGCACGGGGACGTCTTTGGGGAAATAGAGTCCCCTGTCCGGCGCCTGGCCGCGAATAGTGGCTTCTTTGAAATCGACGGGGTTGTTCTCGCGGTTATTTAGGCTATAATAATTCATCTGTTGATGATGTTTTTAATGGTCAGATGGAACCTGGCGGTTTTATTTTATGCGATGATTTTGACACCGGTGGAATTCACGGTGGTGACGTAGGTATGGTGGTCGAGGCCGATGCGGGTATAGATCTCCTGCATGATGGTTTCGACACTGCGGGCGGTTGCTTCGTCCTTGCTCAGCATGAACACTGATGGGCCGGAGCCGGAGATGCCGCCGCCGAGCGCGCCTGCGGCCCTGCATTTCGTCTTCACTTCGTCGAAGCCGGGGATCAGGATGCTGCGGATGGGTTCGATGATGACGTCTTCGAGACTTCGGCCGATGAGATCATAGTCTTGTTTGATGAAGCCGGCGACGAGGCCGGCGATATTGCCCCACTGGCGGATGGCGTCTTTTAGGAGGACCTGCTTCCGGAGGATCTGGCGCGCGTCGGAGGTCCGGACCTCGATCTGCGGGTGTACCACGGTGACGTGCAGGCGTGGGGCCGGGATAGCGATGATATCGAGCGGGAAGATGGAGCGGATCAGCGTGATCCCGCCGTAGATGCAGGGCGCCACGTTATCGGCGTGTTTGACGCCGGAGGCTACCTTCTCACCGAAGAGGGCGAAACGGACGAGGTCGTCCTTCTTGAAAGGAGAGCCCAGGAGGTGGTTTGCTCCGACGATAGCGCCCGCGGCGCTGGCGGCGCTGCTGCCGATGCCGCTACCGGGTTTGATGTGTTTGCTGATGATGACCTCGAAGCCGATGGGCTGACCGAGTTCCTCGAGCATGGCGATCAATGGCGCGCCCGCGGTGTTCTGTGCGGGGTCTTTTGGCAGGGGGAAGCCGTCCTTGCTGGTGATGATGACCCCGGGTTCGTCGAGCAGTCTGATCTCCATGGTATCGTATGGCTCGTCGAGGGCCAGGCCGAGGATATCGAAGCCGCATACGAGGTTGGCGACGGTGGCGGGGGGCTGTATGGTAACTTTTTTCATTCGGAGATAATGTCTTTTCAATGGTCAAATGGAATCTTCGATTTCATTCCTGGGTTAGTTTACGGTACGTAATATATCCGCGAAGACGCCGGATGCGGTCACTTCCGCGCCTGCACCCGCACCTTTTACGACGAGGGGTTGTTCGGGATACCGGTCCGTATAGAAAAGCACGACGTTGTCTTTGCCATAGAGGTGGTAGAGGTCGTGTTCCGGGCCGATGTGCTGCAATCCTACGGACGCCTTGCCGTTGTCATAGCGGGCTACGAATTTCAGCTTTTTTCCTTCTTTAGAGGCGGCTTCGTAGAGGCTTTTGAAATGTTTTTCTTCCGAGATCATCGCGGCATAGAAATCTTCGACCGTCCCCTTCATACAGGAAGCGGGCAGGAAGGAGCTGTTTGCGATATCTTCCATCTCCGTTCTTTCGCCCGATTCGCGGGCCAGGATCATGATCTTGCGCATCACATCGGTGCCGCTGAGGTCGAGACGCGGGTCCGGTTCGGTATAGCCTTCGTCCTGCGCCTGGCGGACCACGGTGGAGAAGGGTTTTTCGCCATTGTAGTGGTTGAATACGAAGTTGAGCGTGCCGCTCAGGACTGCTTCGATGCGACGGACCTTGTCGCCGCTGCGGGTAAGGTCGTTGAGGGTGCCGATCACCGGCAGGCCGGCGCCGACATTGGTCTCGAAGAGGAAGCGGGCGTTGTATTCGCGGGCCAGGTCTTTGAGCTGCCGGTAGTTGCTATAGAGCGAGGAGCAGGCGATCTTGTTGCAGGCGACCACGGAGATGCTTTTTTGCAGGAGGGACACGTAGCATGAGGCTACTTCAGCGTTCGCGGTCACGTCGACGAATACGGAGTTGCGGAGATTGCGGGTGGTGATGCCGGAGATCCAGGCGTCGAGGTTCATGGGTTGCCCGTTCTCGAGGGTTTGTTGCCACTGGCGGAGATCGATGCCTTCGCTTGCGAAGACCATCTTGCGGCTATTGGCCAGTCCGACGATGCGGACGTTGACCCGGAGGTTGTCGAGCAGGTATTGTTGTTGCTGAAGGAGTTGATCGATCAGCCGGCGGCCGACGTTGCCAGATCCGGTAACGAATACGTTGAGCTGTTTATACGAGGTTTCGAAGAATTCTTCGTGGAGGACGTTGAGGGCTTTGCGGACGTCGTCCGAGGCGATCACCGCGGAGATATTGCGTTCAGACGAGCCCTGGGCGATAGCGCGGACGTTGACGCCGTTGCGGCCGAGGGCCCCGAACATCTTTCCGCTCACGCCGGGGTGGCTTTTCATATGATCGCCTACGAGGGCGATGATGGAAAGGCCGGTCTCGATGATCAGGGGTTCTACCGTACCGGTGGCGATCTCGTGGTCGAAGGCGAGGTCCACGGCCTGTTTGGCGGCAGCGGCGTTAGCTTCGTCTATGCCGACGCAGATGGAATGTTCGGAAGAGCCCTGGGTGATAAGGATCACATTGATCTGTTTGGAGGAGAGGCCTTCGAAGAGCCGTTTCGAGAAGCCGGGGATGCCTACCATGCCGCTGCCTTCGAGGCTCAGCAGGGCGATGCGGGGGATGCTCGAGATTCCGCGGATGCTGCTGCCGTTTTGCACGGTGTCGAATTCGATGACGGTGCCGGGTTCGGCGGGTGCGAAGGTGTTCTTGATCCATACGGGGATGCCTTTGCGCATCACGGGCTGGATGGTGGGCGGATAGATGACTTTGGCGCCGAAGTGCGAAAGCTCCATGGCTTCCTGATAGGAGATATAGGGGATGAGTTTGGGATTGGTGACGAGGCGTGGGTCGGCGGTCATCATCCCGGAGACGTCGGTCCAGATCTCGAGTGCTGCGGCGTCCGTAGCGGCGGCAAGGATGGCGGCGGTGTAGTCCGAGCCGCCGCGGCCGAGGGTCGTGGTGATGTGTTTGTTGTCCGCGGCGATGAAGCCGGGGAAGATAAAGAGGTTCGTATCGGCTAAGCCGTCGATATAGGTTTTGATCAGCTGGTTCGACGTGGCGAAGTCGACTGCGGCGTGACCAAACTGGCTATCGGTGCGGATCACCTGTCGCGAGTCTTTCCAGGTGTTTGGTACGCCGAGGGCTTCGAAGCGTGCGGCGATGATGAGCGAGGATAAAAGTTCCCCATAGCTGACGATCTTGTCCTGGGTGCGGGCGGAGAGCTCGCCGAGGAGGAAGGCGCCGCTGCAGATGTCGTCGATCTCGTTGCAACGCGTTTTGACGGCGCTGAGGACGGAGCTTTGTCCGGTGAGGGGCAGCAGGGCTTTCACCGCTTCAAGATGACGGCGTTCGATGTCCTGGAGTTTCTCTTTGTAGGACTCGTCGCCCGCGGCGGCTGCAACGGCGGCCTGGATGAGCAGGTCCGTGACGCCGCCGAAAGCGGAAACCACGAGGATGATCTTGTCTTTTGTCAATGCCTGCCGGACCAATGCGACGACCTTGTTGATATTTTCGGCATTGGCTACTGAACTGCCACCGAATTTTAACACCAGCATACTATAGTTGATTTAGCGAAATATTTGTATTAATAAAGGAGACCTTTTGAGAGAACAGCTTGGATCAAGCCCCGGGGGTAATATAGGAATCGTACAACCCTTAACGGGTTGTAATGGAGGTTGTGGTCGTGAAAGTGACGACCTGTAGAGTGGAAGCGGTATGGTGATGACCGAAGATCATATAGTCGAGTGCTAAGGTAGGGAGAAATGAATCATAAAACAAAAAATTGCCTGTTTCTTAGTTGAAATAAAGTAATTTCGCGGTGGATTTGAAAGATCACCTCTCTCTGGCCGCATTTATTGAACAGTTTTAAATCTCGCATGTATGAATTATCAACCGTCCCAGGGGTTGCAGCAATTCAAGAACCTGGTTGGCATTAAGTTCCAGTTATACAACAGCTTATTTACGTCGCTGCCTTTTCACCGGATCGAGAAAACGGGCATCCTGTTGTCCCTGTTGCTCACGGTGTGTGAGGATGGTTATAAGAAGAAGCAGAGCCCGGAGCAGATCCTGGAAGAATTTTTTGCCAAGCATACAGCATCGGCCACGGAGCGGGAGAAGGCGGATCTCCTCTTTCGGTTCGTTCAGTATGTAGAGCGGCAGATCGTACTCTTCGATGCGCTGGAAGATGCGTCTTTCAAGCATGTGAACGATATGGGCGGGGTAGGGACGTTGAAACATCTGATCTCGGAGGTGCTGCAGACCGATAAAGAAGAAGAGCTGACGAAGAAATTAAAGGACTATAGTGTGCGCATGGTGTTGACGGCGCATCCCACGCAGTTCTATCCCGGTTCCGTGTTGGGCATCATCAATGATCTTTCGCGGGCGGTGATCGAGAACAATGCGGCCGATATCAATTTGTATCTGCAGCAGCTCGGGAAGACGCCGTTCCTGAAAAAGCAGAAGCCTACGCCGTATGACGAGGCGATCAGTCTCATTTGGTATCTGGAGAATGTCTTTTATCATGCCAGCGGGCGCATCCTGAGCTCGTTGAAGGATCAGTTCCCGCATGCGGTGGACAAGAAGAACCCGGTGATCCGGATGGGTTTCTGGCCGGGAGGGGACAGGGATGGGAATCCGTACGTGAATTCGGATACGACGGTAAAGGTTGCGGAGGCATTGCGGGGTGCGATCATTAAATGTTATTATCTCGACGTCCGGCGACTGAAGCGGCGGTTGACGTTCAAGGGTGTGGATGTGCTGGTCGCAGATCTCGAGCAGAAGCTGTACAATAATATTTTCGTGCCCGGGTTGAAGACCGACTTGAGTCAGGATGAGATACTGGAGGTGTTGGGGCAGATCAGGGAGATCATCATCTATCAGCATAATAGTTTATTTCTACCCCTGGTAGAAAACCTGATAGGGAAGGTGATGATCTTCGGGCTTTATTTTGCGACGCTGGATATCCGGCAGGACAGTTCGGTTCATGGCAAAGCATTGGCGGCGATCGCGGCTTCGGACGAGAAGCTTTTGCCGGCCGATTATGCTTCGTTGCCGGATGCGGGAAAGATCGAATTGCTTACGGAATTGAAGGGTATGGCCGACCCGGCCAAATACAGCGATCCGCTTGTAAAGGACACGCTGGAGGTGATCTCGACGATGAAGACGATCCAGCAGGCCAACGGCGAGAATGGCTGCAGCCGATATATCATCAGCATGTGCACCAGTGCGTTGAATGTGCTGGAGGTGATGGGGTTGTTCCTGCTGCGGGGGTGGACGAAGAAAGACCTCAGCGTGGATATCGTACCGTTGTTCGAGACGGTGGATGATCTGCGGGCGGCGGCGCAGGTGATGAAGGAGCTGTATGAGAATCCTGCTTACAGCGCGCATTTGAAACAGCGGGGGCATACGCAGACGATCATGGTGGGTTTCTCGGATGGCACCAAGGATGGGGGTTATTTGATGGCCAACTGGGCGATCTACAAAGCCAAGGAAGAGCTCACGAATATCTCGAAACAGTATGGTATCGATGCGGTGTTCTTCGATGGACGTGGCGGTCCTCCTGCACGGGGTGGTGGCAAGACGCACAAGTTCTATGCTTCGATGGGGAGAAATATTGCGAATAAGGAGATCCAGCTGACGATCCAGGGGCAGACGGTGAGTTCCAATTTCGGGACCATCGATACTGCGCAGTACAATATCGAGCAACTGATCCATGCGGGTATTGCCAACGATCTCTTCTCGACGAAGGAGCTGACGCTCGAGGCGGATGAGGAAGCGCTGCTGGAGGAGTTGTCGGAAGAAAGCTATAAGGCTTATATTGCTTTGCGCGAGCATCCTTATTTTCTACAATATCTGAATGAGGTTTCTCCCTTGCGCTTTTATAACGAGACCAATATCGCGAGCCGGCCTACGAGACGCAAGAGCTCGGGTCGGCTGGAGCTGAAGGACCTGCGGGCGATCCCTTTCGTGGGTTCCTGGAGCCAGCTGAAGCAGAATGTGACCGGTTATTATGGTGTGGGCAGGGCGTTGCAGAAGCTGGACAAGCAGGGCAGATGGGCGGAGGTGAAGCGCTTGTACCACAATTCCCCGTTCTTCAAGACCCTGCTGGACAACTGCGAGATGGCGATGAAGAAATGTTTCTTCCCGCTCACGGAGCATTATGCTTCGCATCCCGTGTATGGGGAGATCTGGCGGTTGGTCTATGACGAGTTCGAGCTGACGCAGAAGTATCTCTTCAAGCTTTCCGGCAAGAACGAGCTGATGGCGGATTATCCCGTGGAGCAGCTTTCCATTCAAATGCGGGAGCGGATCTGTTTACCGCTGAGCACTATCCAGCAATATGCGTTGACGAAGTTCAATGTGCTGGAGAAGGGCGGCGACAACAAGCCGATGAAAGAGGTGTATGAGAAGCTGATCATGCGGAGCTCGTTTGGGATCATCAATGCGGCGCGGAATAGTGCCTAAGAGTCGGCCGGCCGGGACAAGCGGCTGTTACCGCGCCTGAAGCCGGGTGCCGGAATGGAAATCACTTTCAAAACAGGTGGGTCAGAGGTCGCGGTGGGCGTTTTACATTTTAATATACACATATATGTAATATATTCTATTTGAAAATTTATTTTCAAATAGGTGGACGATCTTTTTCAATAAATGCGGGTTTTCAAGGCAAGACGTGCAATGGTACGCTAATTGGCAAGGTAAAGAACCGATTGACCGACGGTTGCGTTGCCAGCATTGTTTTACCTTAAAAATCTAAATTAAATGCTTAAGAGAATCTTCATTTGTTTCAGTGTTCAATTAGCTATTTGTAAAGGGTACAGTCAGGGAACGGCGTCTTCGGGCAATGTGGCTATTAGCCAGGCGGAGGCGCTCAGGAAGGACACGACTGGGATAGCGGCGCCCGAGGCGGCCAGCGCGCCATTCGCATTTGGCGATTTCAGCTGGCTCAACGGGACTAGCCGGAAGACCTCGCCGCCGCTTATCGATAGCAAGTACTTTACGAGCGACGTAACGCTTGATCTGAACTATACGCATTCTAACAACAATCCCATCGACAATACGGTGGTGGGTTCTACTGCGCTTGCGCGGAACAATGAGCTGCAGCTTTCTTTTTTAGGGTTTGGGGGCGATATACATGTAAACAATGTCCGGGGCCGGATCATGATGCAGTATGGTACCAGGAGCACGGTGGTGCCGCGTAATGATGGCAGCTCTTATAAGGGGCAGTACGATCTGCAGACGATCTACCGGTATATCAGCGAGGCGTATGCGGGTTATCACTGGGATACCTGGCATGGCATCAATCTCGATGCGGGTATCTTCATGTCCTATATCGGCTTGTTCTCTTACAATAATACGGAGAACTGGGGATATCAGCCTTCCTATACTTCGGATAACACTCCCTGGTTCTTTAACGGATTGCGGTTGCAGACCTTTCCTACGGATAAGCTGAAGGTGGAGTTGTGGCTGGTCAACGGGTGGCAGAGCTATGGAATGTTCAATCAGTCTCCCGGTATGGGCGTCTCCATTTACTACCGGCCCAAGGAAACCGTCGATTATGTATTTAATAATTATTATGGCAAGGATGACCAGGGTGCTCCCGGTCGGATCCGTTTCCATAGCGATGATAGCTATCAATTGCGTTATGTCAACCGCAAGCATGGGTTTGTGACCAAAGCGGCTTTTTCGATCACGGGCGACTTTGGGTTCGAAAATGGCGATGGGGTGAGCCCTTTCGGCAGCGGGACGAAGGGGGCGGCAAACTATAAGCCTGCGCAGAACTTCATGAGCGGCATGATCTACAACCGGTTGTGGCTGGGCGAGAAGCAGCATTTTGCCTGGACAGCAGGTGGCGGGTATATGCACAACCCGGGGCAGTACCTGGTGCTGGCCCCTACCGGTTATGGAGATACGCTTTACCAGGCGCAGACGGGGCCCGGCTCGACGTTTGATGCCTGGGATTATTCTACCTCGCTGGATTATATGCCGAAGGACAATATCACAGTGAAGTTCGAGTATGTACATCGGAAGGTGAATGCGATGAGTCCTTCGGATGCGGCGGTAGCCAGTGGGGCGCCGGCGATGAAGGGTTATTTTGCCGGCCCTGGCGGGGTGACTTCGCCCTCTGGTTTTGCGAATACGGGCGGTTATACGTATGCGTCGAACGGTGCATCGATCGCTCCACCGCTGAGCAGTTGGGGCGGTTGGCAGCCTGACCTGGTGAATTCGGAGTCGAGGATCATCCTGGCCTTGCTGGTACGGTTCTAAGCGTCGGAAGAAGTTTGAACGATAAAATAAATGGTATGACATATCTAAAGTTTTTTATAGCTGTGTGCAGCCTGAGTGGCTTGTTACACATGGATTGCAGCGGGCAGGTCTATCGTATGGTAGGCAAGTCCCGTTATCAGGTGATCGACACGGCCGGTTTTTATTTGTACAGCATCAACAAGCTGGTGCAGGGCGAGAAAATAGCCCGGCCCCAAACGGTGTATTATTTCAGTGTAACGCCGGATGGTGTTCTGTGGGAGTTGACGCTGGTTAACCTGGAGCAGGCGTTTGCGGGGAATGCCGGGTTTCGTTACCGGCTGGAGGCCTGGGCCCGGAGGGATAAGGACCTGATCGCCTATGACAAGGCCCTAAAAGAGTACAAGATAAAATATCTGTATGCTCATTCTTCCAATTAAGCTGTTATGATGTCCGGAAATGTGTTGGTAGTGGACGATGAAGACAAGCTTCGGGGGCTTCTAAAAAGGGTCATATCCCTGGAGGGGTATACCGTGTATGTGGCTTCGAACCTGAAGAGTGCTGCCCGTATCCTGGACATGGAGGACATCGATGTGGTGGTTTGTGACCTAATGTTGCCGGACGGAAACGGTGTGGATTTCACGAAGACAATTAAATCCAGGTATCCCCGGACGGAGATCATACTGCTGACAGCGCATGTGAACATTCCGGACGTTGTCCAGGCTATGCGTTCGGGCGCTTTCGATTATATCATCAAAGGAGATGACAATGAAAAATTGCTGCCGCTGATTGCCATTGCCGCGGAGAGGGCTCATTTGAAGAAGAAAGTGGCGCAGCTGGAAGAGCAGTTCGTGCATGTGTTCAGCTTCGACAATATCGTCGGGCAGTCAGCTGTGATCCGCGGTACCATCGCGCTGGCGAAGAAAGTGACGTTTTCGGATACCACGGTGCTGTTGCTCGGTGAGACGGGTACCGGTAAAGAATTGTTCGCCAAAGCGATCCATGGCAATAGCCGGAGGGTTCAGCATCCCTTTATAGCGCTCAATTGCAGCGCATTCAGCAGGGAATTGCTGGAAAGTGAATTATTCGGACACAAGGCCGGGGCTTTCACCGGTGCGGTAAAGGATAAGAAGGGATTGATCGAGGAGGCAAGGGGCGGGACCTTATTTTTGGATGAGATCGGGGAGATGCATATCGACCTGCAGTCGAAATTGCTGCGGGTGCTGGAGACCAGTGAGTTTTTCAAGGTAGGGGCTACCGCTCCAACGATCGCAGATATAAGGGTCATATCGGCGACGCACCGCAACCTGCCAGTCGAAGTGGCGGAAGGAAGATTCCGGGAAGATCTGTACTACCGGCTGAATGTATTTACGATCCAGATCCCTCCATTGCGGGAACGGAGGAATGATATCCTTTTGTTAGCGGAATATTTTGTGAAATACTTTTCAGACAAGATGAACAAGACCATCCTGGGGATGAGCAAGGAGTTCCTCGAGGCCCTCGAGCGGCAGACCTGGAAGGGCAATATCCGCGAGCTGAGGAATGCGATCGAGCGGGCGGTGATCCTGGCCGAGGGGACGGAGCTCGGTATGGAATGTTTACCGGTGGATCTGCGTTCGGGTGGTTGGAGCAAGTCGGAAATTCCGGTCTTTGACCTGGCTACCATGGAAAAGCTGCATATCCGGCGGGTGCTGGATCATACACGGGGTAATAAAGTCGAAGCTGCCCGGCTGCTGAACATCGGATTGACGACGGTGTACCGGAAGATGGAAGAGTATGGATTGAATTGAATGGAACGGATCATCTAAGAATGAAGAAAGGGCCTTTTAGGGGCCCCTTTCTCGCTTGTTATATTTCGGAGAAGCGAACTACTTCGTCCTTGAAGGCGTCGTTGATAGCCTGATCGTAGTTGTCATTGAATTCTCTTTCGAGGGAATCGATGACCCTGTTGAGGTGGTACATATCGCTGGCGGGGTCCTTTTGGGTATCCTGCTGGGCGACAGTGAGGTATTTCTTGGTTACGGTCACCTGGTTAAGCTTACCGGCGAGATTTTCAGAGAGTCCTTTTTCGAGCTTGATGATATATTCACCTTTCTTTACAGGGCTTTCAGAGACAAACACTTTTTTGCTTTCACCGCTGTGAACGTCGTTCTTCCAAGTTATTAAGCGATGTTTAAGGTCCTGACGCATATTTGACAATTTTAAGTTTTTTACAAATGCTTTCGTTAATGACGTAAAGCTAAAACAATTATTGTACTAAATACGCGATGCCAAAATGCGCAAGGGCTCTGAAATCCTTGCCAGTAAAGGGTTACAAAGGATACGTAGGTGCTTTAAAAGCACATTTCCGGAGGCGACCGGTTAAAAAAATGAGACGGTCTTTTTAAAAACACATTTTCATTTTAACAGGGAAAGTCAGTTAGGGCTGTAATGGGATAAAATTTCAAATTACATATTTGATTAATATGACGAAAAAATTTTTAAAAATTTTTTCGGTGGAGACGCAAAAAAGCCGGCCCGCGCCCGGGCCGGC
>JAICXX010000377.1 GCA_025934485.1 Chitinophagaceae bacterium | reverse complement strand
GTGTGGGTAAAGGTTTTGCCCAGGCCGCGGACCGGTGTTTCGACCGGGATGATCTTTTCCGGATCGGTGATCGAGTTGGTGGCGGTGGGGCTGTCGGCCTTCAGGGTCCAGGAGTCGCCTTCGCGGGCGGTCTTCGCCGTGCCGGAGAGGTCGATCTTCAGCGGCTGCGGGGTGGACTGGGTGTTTACGACCTTTAGATAAAGGATGTCCTTCGTGCTGTCGAGGGTAGCGGAGAAGAAGAGCGCGTCGATGGATTTGGGCTGCAACCCTTCCGAGGTCTCTCTTGCCGTGAGCTTAGTCAGCTGCGTGGGCATGTTCGCGGTGGTGAGCGGAACGATCTTATTGCCGAGATGGGTGCTGAATAATTTTTGCGCGTAATAGGATGGCGAGCCGAAGACATGCAACGCATCGTAGCCGATGAGATCGCTTTTCCATTGCATTCCGCCGGGGCTGACGTTGACGAAGAGCGGGGCGTAGCTGGCCATGATCACGAGGTCGGAGTTGCGTTCCATGCCCGTCATCCATGCCGCGTCGCCGAGTGCCGCGTTGAAGTTTGTCGTGGGGTCGCCTTCGCGGGTGGCCCATTCGCCGACGAAGACCTTGGGACCCCTCCTGTCATAATGGTCATACTGGCCGGCGTTCTCCTCCATTTGGGAGGCGTTACGATAATAGTGTTCGTCGACGATCTCCGTGCGACCTTCCGGTGCGGGGAACCTGGAGCCGAGCCCATCTTTGCCGCCCACGGTGGAGATGATGTGCAGCTTCGGATATTTTCCCTTGATCGCGTCGTAGAACTGGGCATAGCGGCGGCCATAGCTGCCGGAGGCATCGAAGCCATCCTCGTTACCGATCTCGATATAGTGCAGGGGAAAGGGTTGGGGATGGCCGTCTCTGGCGCGTTCGGCGCCCCAGCGGGTGCTTGCGTCACCCATCACATATTCTATTTCATCGAGTGCGTCATCAACAAAAGGTTGGAGGAAATGACCTGAGTCGAGATAGTCCCTGTCGAGGACATAGCCGGCGAAAACGGCCAGGAGCGGTTCCATCTTGAGGTCTTCGCACCATTCGAGGTATTCGAGCAGGCCGAGTCCGTCCGTAGAGCGGTAGTGCCAGGGGCTAAGATGGCCGGGTCTGTCCTCGAGCGGGCCGATGGTCTTTTTCCAGTCGAATCTATTTGAGAAAGTATTGCCTTCGAGGTAGTTGCCGCCGGGAAGACGGAGGAAGGCCGGTTTCATATCGGCCAGGAGCTGCATGATATCGGCGCGATTGCCGTTGGCTCTATTGTTATAGGTCGGCGGGAAGAGCGAGACGAGGCTGAACCAGTAGCTGCCGGGTTGGCGGGTGGTGATCACGAACCGGGCGTCTTTTGTGGGAGTGATGCCCGCGGTGGTGGTGAGGGCGAAGGTATAGCGATGCCACTCCGGCTGGGCTGCGTTGACTGTCGCCTTAGCATAAGTCGTTTTGCCATCGGGGCCTTCGAGGGATACGGTGAGATTCGGGGTGGTCGTCCCGGTATATTTCGCATAGAAGCTGCCCTGGTAGGTCGTTGCCGGCTTGACGGCGATGCCCCAGAAGCCTTCGTTGGCGATGCCGCTTCGGCCGTCGCCGTTGTGGACGTCGAGTCGCAGGGATACGGGCAGGGCTTCGCTGATGCCGCCCGTTTTTTCGAGCCTCATGGAGTCATTACTGCCGTTGTCATGCACCAGGGACCAGAAGGCGGGGATATGGCTGCTGTCTTTAAAGGAACGGTTGCGGATCAGCTCGCCGTATAAACCCCCTTCGTAGGAAAAATTGATCTCTTCCGTCATCAGTCCGTAGAGACCGGGGCTTACGGCCGGGCTGTTTTGGTTGAGATGGAGGGTGAGGGTGGGCTGTTGGGCCTGCAGGGCGGAGGCAATGGCCAGGGCGGCGAAGGCAATGTACAATCGAATCGGCATAAGCTGTTGTTTTAGTGTGCGGGTTTGTGGTCCGTCACGGCGGAATAAATGTAAATATAACATTTTTTATTTGCGGGGGAAGGGAGGTTTGAGATTTTTATG
>JAICXX010000221.1 GCA_025934485.1 Chitinophagaceae bacterium | reverse complement strand
CGTTCCGCGATCAGCTTCGAGGTCGTCTTGCCCGATACTTCGCGCAAGGCGCGGTTGAGGTGGTTGACATGGACGGACAACTGGGTAGCATATTGGGAGGGCGACCGCAAGGCGATCTGCTGACCGGGGGATTCGATGGGAAACTGTCGCTCCAGCAATTCCATGAACAGCGAGGAGATGCGTACGGAGGCATTGGAATTGGCGTAGATCGAAGAGTCGGCGGGCTGCATCTTGAGCGCCAGATGGACCAGCTCGAAGACCAGTGTCCGCAGGACATCGTATTTGTAGACATAATCGGAGCCGAGCTCCTGCAGCATCCGTTCATAGGTACTCACGATGGCGGCAGCCTGTTCGTCGGAGAGGTTGAAGACCGGCGTGGAACCCGGCTGGAACAGCGGGTAGTCGCGGAGATGGCCGAACTGACTAAAGAAGGCCTCCGTGAAGAGGCAGAAATAACCGGTGGTCTCGTCGCCGTGTTCCCATTTATAGGGGATCAGGGGGTTGGAGAATACGAGGGCAGGGCCGCTAAGCTCCAGGACTCTGTCCGCATAACTGATGCGGTTGAGACCCGTCATGAACGTCACCTTATAGAAATCGATGCGCCGGTAGGGCATAGGGCCATGCGGCTTGCCGAGTACGTCCGCCAGCCGTAAGACGTTGAAATGCCCCATCTCTTTTTGCAGGTTGGCCGGCATCCAATGCGGCTTTTCGTTGTAGAGCTCCTCGAGGCTCATCGGTGTCTCCATGACACGAAGATACAAAAATCAAACATGCGATCGCGCGGGCCGGGGCGGGATCATGCCAAGCAGCGGAACCAAACCTAATGCCTCACGGGTTTTTTAACCGGTGTCTTGCCTTTGGGCTTTTCCTGGTTGAGGATGGCCTTGGGGAACTCGCTGGTATACTCGCCGCCATGGCGGAGCGCGACCTTGCCATTATCCTTGGTCCAGAAGATCAGCGGGATATTGGTATTGGGCACACCGGGGTAGTACGATACGGAAAAGCGGACCTCCGCGCCGCGGCCATAACGATCCCCGCCGACGAGGCCGATGGGGGTGCCGGCTTCCACGGTCTGTCCCGGGTGAACGAAGGCGCCGTCCTTTTGGATGACACCATATTGGCCAAAGGAGTTATCGGCATGATAGATCTCGATATAATTCCAGCCGTTGGTGGCATTCGCGCCGGCGTCATTCTCGGTATTGCTTACATCCACGGCGGTAACCACGCCACGACGGGCGGCATAGATGGTATCACCGGGTTTGGCCCGCAGCCGGATGGCATAGCCGGTGTCCTGCGCGCCGGGGCTGGCGGAGCCTTTGGCATTGGTGACGCGATAGGCCTGGGTCTCGATGCCGGGCGTGATGGGCAGAAGATAGACGAAATGGAGATTGACCACGGGATTCAAAACCCCCTTGCGGTTGCTGGTCTTGAAATTCAGTTTGATGTCCTTGGTCTTGTCAATGGGCGAAACCGTGATAAGCCTCACCGTCCCGGGCTTTACCTCCGTAGTATAGGGCAGGGGATGATCGGCCTGTGCGTTGGTGAGGGTCGGAAAATCCACCTGCACCACATAGGGGCAGTAATCCTTATTGGTGCAGGTAAAGATATACCGGTTTTGATTGTCCGTTGTGTAGTTGACCGTAAGCAGGCGCTGAGCCGGTGCGGTGAGGTAAGCCACGGCCGCCAAAAGGAACAGGCATAGATTTTTCATATTGCTAATATACTAAGGTTCCAGCACGATCTTTCCCTTGATCGTCCGGCCATCCATAAGGGCCTGTGCTTCCCTCGCCTGATCGAGGGGCAGCACCTTACCTATCTTTAGGCTGATCTCCCCTTTGGCGGCCATGCCTGCTACAAGCTCCATGATGGATCTGTCTGGTGAGGTCATCATAAAAGTGGCATTGACACCGTATTGTTTTGCCTTTTCTTGTGATGGCGGCGTAGCGGAAGAGACCAGCAACCCGTCCTTTTTCAGCAACGGCCAGAGCGCGTCTTGTGCTGGCGCGCCTACGAGGTCGAGGGCGACGTCGATATCCGTATGACCATTGGCGGTACTGATCACGGTCGCGCCGGCCTTTTGGGCCATTTGGGCGGCCAGGGAACCCACGGACCCGGAGACTCCGAGGATAAAGAGTTTCTGGCCTGCCTGTAGCCTGGCTACCTGGAATAAGGCGGTATAGGCGGCGGCGCCTACGATGGAGACCGAGGCAGCTTCGGGGAAAGACAGCGCGGCGGGTTTGTGGATGACCTGTGTTTCAGCGGCCGTCATATACTGGGCATAGCCGCCGCCTTTGGGAAAGGGGGTGCGGGTGATCACCTCGTCGCCGGCGGCGAATCCTGTCACCTTTTTGCCCACAGCGCTTACGATACCGGCGGCTTCCCAGCCCGGAATGTATGGAAAGGTGGAAGGGAATGCGTCCTTCAAATAACCATTGCGGATCTTGCTATCCACCGGATTCAGGGCGGCGGCCTTTACCTGTATGAGCACTTCGTCGTTCTGGGGAATGGGCATAGAGACTTCTTCCAATTGCAGAACCTCGATCCCGCCATACTGATGTACCTGTATTGCTTTCATAAATCTAATTTTTATGAGGACAAAGCTAGCTACAGGGCGGGGGAAAGGAATTGTACGAAACGGCTATTCTTGAGCAGCTGTTTGGCCGAGACGCCGAAGGTCCGTTTGAACAGACGGGTAAAATGCGCCTGATCGGTAAATCCATGCTGTATCGCGGCGGTAGCCATGGACGCGCCGTCTTCCACGACCTGGCTGAGCACACCTTTCATGCGCCGCCAAAGCACATACTGAGAAAAAGGGATGCCGGTCTCGCTGGCGAAGAGATGCCGGAGCCTTTCGGTTGAGAGGAAGACCTGCGCGGCGAGATCTTCGAGGGCAAGCGGGCTGTCGATATTGGCGTCGATATAGGCCAGGGCCGTAGACAGACGGGTATCCACCGGACGGAGAAGAGAATCCGGCGGAGGTGGAAGGATCTTGTCCATCAACGTTAGCGCGGTGGCGCGAAGATCGGGGGTAGCCCTGGTCAGGCGATATTCCCGGGCGGCATCCTCCAGCTCCCGAGCCGTAAGCAACTGCTCGATCCGGACAAAGGCTTTGCCGTTGAGCACAGCCCTGAGCTGCCAGCCCTGATAGCTGTCCGCATCGACAAAATAGACCAGCGCCTCGGTGCCCTGCGCTTTACAGGAATGGGAGATACCCTGGTTGATCAGGAAACCGGTGAGCTGGGAATAGTCGGTACCATCGATGGTCGAGTCGAACGGGTCCTCCAGACTAATGACGATCTGAAAACATTGATGATAATGCACCTCCACAACGGCGTGGCGGGCGGCGAATACGATGCTATGGTCGAGAGCAGTTTCCGGCATTCGCGAAAATAGGTAAAAATTAAAGGGACAATAGAGTACCTTGATTATACGTTACATATCATCACACTGCGGGTGCACATGCGTCGCATTAATGCGGTGATTGTAAAGGAATAATACATGATTCCATTTTTACATAAACTAATATCCGGTAAATATAGAACCCTAAAAGGGAAAGATTCGCTAGCCACGGCGGAGGAACCTGACCATAAATTGTTAATGGAACAATTGGACAGGCAGAAGGCCTTTTATGAGAATATCCTGAACAAGCTCCCCACCGACATCGCCGTTTTCGACCCCGATCATCGCTATCTTTTTGTCAATCCCGGCGCCATCAGCAATGAAGAATACCGCAAATTCATCATCGGGAAGGACGACTATGAATATGCGGCTTACCGTAACCGGCCGGCCTCCGTGGCGGATAAGCGGCGGGCCAAATTCCTGGAAGCAAAGAACTCGGGCAAGGAGATCCGTTGGGAAGACACGCTGCCCGATCCCAAGGGCAATATGATCACGCATTTGCGGCGGATGTACCCGGTGTATGATGAACATGGGCAGCTTTCGATGGTGATCGGCTTCGGGATCGACATCACGGAGCGTAAGAAGATGGAGGAGACGCAGGCGGAGCTGGTGAAGCAGCTCTCAGCTCAAAACCGTCAGCTCACGGATTTCTGCAGCATCGTTTCGCATAACCTTCGGGCGCCGCTGGTGAACATGTCAATGTTAACCGATTTCATCGAGTCTACCGATGATCCCGTGGAGCAGAAGCTGCTCATCTCCAAATTGCGGCCGGTGATCGACAATTTGCACGCGACATTCAACGAGCTGGTAGAGTCCATTCAGATCCGGCAGGACCTCGAGATCAAATGCGAGGATGTCTGTCTCGATGACTGTCTGCAACGGACCATCGACGGGTTGCAAACCGAGATCAATAAGCTCGGCGCGAAGATCGAAACGGATTTTACGCAGGTCGACGTGATCAACTATCCCCCGCAATATTTAAATAGCATCGTTCATAACCTGGTGAGCAATTCACTGAAATATCATCATCCCGGCAGATCGCCGTTGATCTCCATCAAGACCCGAAAGGAAGGAGAGAAGGTGATCCTTAGCGTCCAGGATAACGGATTGGGGATCGACCTGGTGAAACACAAGGAGAATTTCTTTAAGATCGGGAAGGTCTTTCACCGGCATCCCAATGCCAAAGGTTTTGGCCTGTACATGACCAAGACCCAGGTAGAAGCGATGGGTGGAAGGATCTGGGTGGAGAGCGTCCCCGACGAGGGATCGGTATTTTATATTGAATTCGACCATCGGATAAAACAAGCGTCTTGAAAAGTATATTCCTCATAGATGATGACCCCATTTTTGTGTATTTGACACGGAGGATTATTGCTTCGATCGACTGTCCCTGCCAGATCAATGAATTTACGGATGGAGAGCTGGCGATCAGCCATCTTGCATCGATCGGCAATCAGGCGGAGAAGTTACCCGATGTGATCTTTCTGGATCTCAGCATGCCGGTGATGGACGGATGGGAGTTCCTCAAGGAATATTCTGATTTGAAGCCTAAGTTGAAGAAGGATATCGCGTTGTTCATTGTTTCTTCGTCCATTTCCCCACAGGAGGTCGAGCGATCGAAGGGTTACCGGGCCGTAACCGATTTTTTGATCAAGCCGGTGGAGAAAAGGAAGATCATAGAGATCATGGACAATGTGAAACTCTAAACCCTATATATGTTCGATCCTGCCCTTATTGATCTTCCGATCCTGCGGAGGCGAGCCTATAACCTCCGGTGGGCGACCGTGCCTGCCGATGTCATTCCGCTCACAGCCGCCGATCCGGATATGCCCTGCGCTCCGGAGATTGCCGAGGCCATCGCGCGATTTGCCCGCGAACGCTATTTCAGCTATGGGCCCCCCGAAGGGATGCCGGAGTTCCGCGAAAGCATGGCGGCCTATTTCCAGACCAGGCGGCAGATACCTGCCTCACCTGGTTGGATCTTTCCTGTAGACAGCGCCGCTTTCGGCATCTATATCACTTGCAAAGCCTTTCTCTCAGCCGGCGACGAGGCCATTGTTTTCGATCCCGTGGATTTTTTGTTCCGTTATGGCATCGAGGCGGCAGAGGCCCGGGCCGTGCCCTTTGCGATCCCGCCGGGGGAAGCGCCTGTCGATTTCGGTCGCCTGGAGCAGCTCATCGGCAAACGGACCCGGATGATCTGCTTGTGCAATCCCCTGAATCCGACGGGTAAGGTCTTTACAAGGCAAGAGTTACAGCAGGTTGCAGAACTGGCCGTTAAGTACGATCTCATCATTCTCAGCGATGAGATCTGGAGCGATATCGTTTATTCCCCGAACGCTTATATAAGTATGGCCTCGCTTGGCAAGGAGGTCCGCGACCGGACGATCACCGTCACCGGTTTCAGCAAATCCTATGGCTTGGCGGGTTTGCGTATCGGCGCCGTAATGGCGTCCTGCAGAGAGCATTATAACCTTTTGTTCAATACGTCGCTGCACAAGTCCACGGTACACGGGGCGAACCTGCTTTCGCAGGTGGCTGCCACGGCCGCATTGACTGAATGCGGGGACTGGTTGCACGATTTCCTGCAGCATCTGCAGCGGATGCGAGACCTCTGCGTCAACAGTCTCAATCGTATCGAGGGTGTTCGGTGCCTGGCGCCGGCTGGATGTTATGTCGCCTTCCCGGATATCACCGGTACGGGGCTTAGCCCCGGCGAGATGCAGGAGTTGCTTTTCAATGAGGCGCGGGTAGCCGTCGTACCCGGTCTGCCGGAATGGTTTGGTGACGGCGCCAATGGTCATATCCGGCTCAGTTTCGCCACTTCGGCGGAGATCCTGACGCAAGCCATGGAACGGATAACAAACACAATACAACGGTTATGAAGACTGTGATCATCGGTGGTGGCATCGCGGGCATGGCCATGGGTACCTTTTTAAAACGGAAGGGGATCGAAACCGTTATCTGTGAAAAGCTCACGGGCATCACCGAACGCGGACATGCGTTCCTGATGCATGCCGAAGCTATCGCCATCCTCTCGGAGTTGGACGGTAACCGCGGTACCGGTATGCCCGGCAGCGAAGTAAAAGGGTTTCAGCTGTTTCGCCCGGATGGGGAGTTCGTCAAAAAAGCGCCGTTGGACGGTTGGCGCTGTTTGAAGCGGTGTACGCTTACCGCCTACCTGGAAAGTTTGCTGCCGGCAGACACGATCAAAGGGGGTAGGGTCTTCTCACATTTTCTCTACGGGCAGGGCAGAGCAGTAGCGGCCGTCTTTACGAACGGAGAAATCGAGCACGGCGATCTCTTTATAGGCGCCGATGGCGGTAACTCCAAGGTCCGGCAGGCTCTCTTCGGCGAGGTGCGGATGAGCGAGATCGCCGTCAAGGAGGTCGTCGGCATGACGATGAATAGAACACTGGCCCAGCGGTATGCCGGGACTTTTATCAAATACCAGCAAGCCGATTGCGGCCTGGCCTTTGGGATGATCCCCACGGGAAAAGAGGAGATCGTGTGGTTTATGCAATACGATCCGTCGATGTCAGATGTGGCAGAGCATGACGCCACCGCGCTTGCGCATTTTTGCCAGGCGATGCTGGCGGATTTCCCGGCGGAGGTGCAGAGCATCCTGCGCGGCAACGACTTCAGCAAGACCTATATTTGGCATACGAGGGACTTCGATCTGCTGCCTGCTTTTCACAAAGAGAACGTGGTGCTGATCGGGGATGCCGCGCATCTCACATTGCCATTCACCAGTGCGGGTACCACCAACGCCATGGTCGACGCCAAGGTCCTTGCAAGTTGTATCGACCAGTGGGCTTGCGGAGAAGAGGCGTTTCGTGCTTATTACCGGTTACGTTCGGGTATCATCGGCGAACATATCCGTCTGGGCCGGGAATTGAAAAAGGTCTTTCTGTCACCGGCAAAGCAGGCGGAGGCGCCATTGCCTTTTATGAACTCGGCGGGCGGCGAGCAACGGCTGCGGGTGCAGTATTTTACCGATCCCATTTGCTCTACGTGCTGGATCATTCAGCCGGCGTGGAAAAAGCTGATCCTCGAATACGGCCATTGTCTCGACATCCAATACGTCATGGGCGGGCTGTTGCCGTCCTGGAGAGAATGCAAGGGGAAGATCCAAAGCCCCAGCGATGCGGCGATGCATTGGAAAGAGATCGCCGATTCGTATAAGATGCCACTGGATGCGGGCGTGTGGACCGAAGATCCGTTATCCTCCAGTTTCCCGCCGTCGATAGGTTTCAAGGCGGCGCAGCTTCAGGATGGGCAGAAGGCCCAGCTTTTCCTGCGGCGGGTGCGTGAGATGATCTTCCTGGAAAAGAAGAACATCATGAAATGGCGGTTCCTCGAAACGGCGGCGCTGGAGGTAGGTTTGAATACCATCCAATTCCGCAGCGACTATATGGGTGCGGCGCGGGAGGCTTTTGAAGCCGACCTGGCCCTGGCCGCCGAATTGGGCGTCGTGAGCTTCCCCACGCTGATCTTTACCGATCCATCCGGACAAACCATCCGGTTAAAGGGCTATCAGTATTACCAGGATTTTGAAAAAGTCATTCTGCAATTGATGCCGGGGGCTGTCAAAGCGCCTTTCAACCACGAGCCAACGAGCCTGTTCCGGCAATTCCCCACGATGGTGGATGCGGAGTTCGCGCTGCTGAGCAATCTCCTGCGAAAGGAAGCGCGGACGCTGTTGCAGCAACTCAACAAGGACGGGTATATCGAAAAGATCGAGTCCGGGAATGGGGTGTTGTGGAAGATGAAATGATCCCGTCTTCACTGATTCCCATTCCCCCCGCCAACGCGGCTTTGTTCGTCGCTGGCGCCGCTGCTCCGGCGTTGGGTTTGGTTGTTACTCTTACCAAAACGATAGACGACCGTCATGATGACCCGGCGGTTATCCCATATCGAGTGGTTGTTGATCAATCCCTGGGCGAGATCGGAGTGCGAGGTGAAGCTCATCAGGTAGAGCGGATCGCGCAGGACTAGTTTCAACGAGCCTTTTCCATGCCAGATCTGTTTGGAACCTCCGAGCGAAAACATCCCGCGGCCATCCGCCAGCACCACCCCGCTGATATAATTCTTCGCATAGTAGAATCCGCTGAGCTCGGTCGCCCAGCCTTTTTTGAAATGATACTGGGTGTTGAAGCTGGCATTGAACGAGGTATAGCTCACATCGACACTCGTACTATCCACCACACCGCGGAAATGGTTGTTGTATACATTGAACGACCCATTGAAGGTCCAGGCCCGCGTGAATTGTTTGCTGTAATTGACCGCCAGCCCGATATTTCGTTGCGACGCCAGGTTCTCGGACGTCTGATAGGTCGTGTAGTTCGAATCACCGGGTTCCTTGAAGGTGATCACCGCATCGCTGATGATATCCGTGGTCATCGTATAGTTAGCCGTGACATTCCATTGACCTTTAAAATTATAGCTCAGTTCAATATTGTTGCTGAACTGTGGCTGCAAATTGGGGTTGCCCTGTTGATAGGTATAGCGGTCGAGCTCGAACCGGAAAGGGTTGAGGCTTTGATAAGACGGACGTTCGATCCTCCGGCCAAAGGAGATGCCGATGGTATTGTTGTCGTCGAGCTTGTACGTAAAATAGGTGGTGGGAAAGAACTGCAGATAGCTGGTGTGGAAATCTACGCTCTTGATCGTTTGGTCGCCGCTGGCATTGGTTTGTTCGGCGCGCAGTCCGAGCTGGGCCGAGAACTTGCCGAGACTCTGCTCCCAGTTCAGGTAGGCGGCATTGATGTTCTCTTTATAGATAAAATGATTGCTGATCCCCGTATCCGCGACCCAGGTGTTGGTCGTTTCGTCGAAGAGGGTATAGACGGCATTATTGTCGGTACGGACATAGCTGCTTTT
>JAICXX010000118.1 GCA_025934485.1 Chitinophagaceae bacterium | reverse complement strand
GCCCCCGCATCTCCACTTTCAGCTCATCGCCGATATGCAGGGCTGGCGGGGCGACTATCCCGGCGTCTGCCGTTTTTCCGAGCGGATGCAATGGCTCGCGGGCTGCCCCGACCCGAATATCATCCTTCAAATGTTATAAACCGCCGGCGGGCCCAGGCCCAGCGCTGGCATTGGGCGCCACGAGCATATATCTCCGCGAAGCACTCTTGTACCTGGTGGTGAAAATGCAATCGACGGTTCCGGACCCTTCCAGCGGGAAGAAGATCGTCTTCGAGGCACCCGGCGCCAGCTCGAAATGATGCACATCGCCCCGCCGGACCCCATTGACATATAAGGTGACCTTGCCCACATCGGTGAGATTGCCGTGGTTCGTGACGACTACCGGCGCCTCGGAACGGTGCGTGATCGAGTCCAGCCGAACGGCACCGGGACTTAATGTAAACTCGGCCTTGTAGGCACGGGTATACTCCAGCGAGTCGTTGACACCTTCGGAGGCATCCCGATAACCCACGCTGTTCTTGATCCGGTCCGCCGCCGTAAACTCGGGGCTCCTGCCGCCTACCATGATGCGGAACTGCCCCGGTTCGACTACCCGGTCCATATTATCGTTCAACAGCGAGAGCTGGTAAGGCGTCAGCGTGAACACGACCTCGCGCGACTCGCCCACAGCCAGATGGATACGCTGGAAATCTTTTAGCTCCATGACCCGGGTCTTGACGCTCGCATACATGTCCGTGACATAAAGCTGGACAACCTCGTCGCCTTCGCGTTTACCCGTGTTAGTGACCGTGGCGCGGACTTCGACAGTGCCATCGGCATTTGTCGTGATCTTCTCGTTCGAATAGCGGAAACTGGTATAGCTCAGCCCATAACCGAATGGGAATAGCGGCTTGAAAGGCATGTCCACGTAATCGTAGCCGCGGCCCGAGGTCTTGAAATTGTAGTAGAGGGGGAGCTGACTGGCATCGCGGGGAAAGGTCATTGGCAACCGTCCCGCAGGGTTATAGGCGCCGAACAGGACATCCGCCGTCGCGGGGCCGCCTTCCTCGCCGGGCAGCCAGTTCACCAGGATGGCCTGGCAATGCGTCGCGGCATAGCTCAGATTATACGGCCGGCCCGACTGTAACACGAGCACCACGGGCTTACCCGTCGCGCACACGGCTTCCAGCAGTTTCTCCTGCTCGCCCGGCAGGATCAAGGTGGCGTAGTCGCGGTTCTCACCCGAGGTATTGCGGACATTGTGGATCGCCTCGCTGGTGGAGGCATCGCCGAGGACCATGACCACTACATCGGCCTGCGCGGCTGCGGCCAGGGCCTTGTGCGGATCGAGGGAGTCGCCCCAGGCAAAATCACAGCCTTTTTCATAGAGGACCCTCGTGCCCGGGCTCACCGCTGCTTTGATGCCTGCGAGTACGGATACCAGTTGCCCCGGCTGAAGCTTCGCCGTATAATCTCCCGGCTGGAGATCGTCTGCGCCGGGACCGATGACGGCAATGGTCTTTGTCGCCGGCGACAGCGGCAGCAACGCATCTTTGTTTTCCAGCAGGACGATGGCTTCCCGTTCGGTCTGCCGCGCCAGCGCTTTGTGTTCTGTACTATTCCAACCTGAATAGATCTTGTTCCAGTCGAGTGCCTGGGAGGGATTGTGTTCGAAATAGCCGTTTCGAAACATTACCCGTAATAGGGTCCCGCATGTAAAATCCAGATCCTCGCGGTTGATACCCCCATTTTTTGCCGCGGCGATCACCGCCGGATTGTTATAGGTATCGCCGCAGTTTGTCGCAATACCCGCGGCCAGTGCTTCATTGGCCGCTTCTACCTGATCATGAGCCGTATAATGTTTGCGGCTGGTGAGATTGGCGATGGCCCCGCAGTCGCTGACGATGAAGCCATCGAAACCCCACTCTTCCCGCAGGATGCCTTTTAACAGTTCCTTGCTCTTGGCCACGGGTACGCCCAGGAAGTCGGAATAGGCCATCATGATCGATTGGCAATGGTACTGCTCGATGACATGCCGGAAAGGGACGAGGTGGATCTCGCGGATCTCCCTTTCCGAGAGTCCGATGTCGTGTGAATCGCGGCCACCCATCACCGCGCCATGCACCGCAAAATGTTTCGGCGTGACGATGAGTCCCTTCGACTGATATCCTTTGATCCAGGCGCCGCCGATCTCCGAGACCAGCACGGGGTCTTCGCCATAGGTCTCTTCACACCGGCCCCACCGCGGGTCCTGCGCGACATCCAACACCGGCGACCAGGCTTGTACCGCATGTGCGCTCACTGTCTCGTCGCCGATCGCCATCGCCACTTTTTCGATCAATGCCTTATCCCAGGTTGCGCCCATGGCGATGCTCTGCGGAAAGATCGTTGCCCCACTGCCATAGGAGAACCCATGGATGGCCTCGACCTTCTTCATAGCAGGGATGCCGAGTCGCGGGATGCCGGGGATGCCCCAGCCTTCCCGCAGCAGTTCCATCTTGTCGGCGGGCGTCATGGCTGCCAGCAGACTTTCCACCCGTGTGTCCACCGGCATCGATGCGTCCATCCAGGGACGATTTCCAACGACACCGCCCGCGGCCGCATCGGCGTCTGTCTGGTGTACACTCACCTGGTCTGCCGTAAGTTTCCGACGGATCCTGCCGTCATGAATCAGCAACTTCACATATGCTCCATATTTGGCGGGGAAAGTAAGCACCAGCGGTTGTCCGCCGGCGACGGTATAATCGACGGGTGCGCCGGGGTTCATCGGGTCGTACGTGATATAGAGCTCGACCCGGCGCCGGAGCCGCTTTGCGGCGAGGTCCGGAATATCTAAAGAGATCCGGTCGATATTCCCCGGCGTCCGGAGCGTGAGCAGGAGCGTTTGATCACCGGCGGCATTTACGGAGGCGGTGGCGGAAATGACCGCGGATTTTTGCGCACGAAGCAAAGAAGTGGAGAGCAGGAACAGGCAGGCTAACCGAATGGCTTTTCTCATACTACAAAAGAAAGCTCACGGGATTAATTCCCGCTTAATTCTCGCTTAATTAGCCATTAACCTAAGAAAGCCTTGACAATATCTTCCCATTCTTGTTCGAGGCTGACACCAGGCATCTTTTTTCCATAACGCCGCCAGGCTGGAGGTAATATCCCTGGGCGGTAACTCGCCTGCCATACTGGCTTTGAATTCGTCGAATGTCATTTGTTCCGTTTTGCGTAAACCGAATTTCCGCTTAAGGCACTATCGATAAGCTTTAGCTTTAGCAATCATCTCTTTGCCGAGCAGCAACCCTCAGTCAAAGATACAGCGAAACAGCTGGAACAGGCGGTGGTCACCGGCGGCATCAAAAAGTTCTCGCGCAGCAGCAGCGACTATGTGTCCAAAATGCCGCTGAAAAATCTGGAAAATCCCAGGTCTATTCCGGCCGGCTGCCCGATCATCTTCCAAACGGCATAAAGAGCAGGTTCCAGCGGCTCGTCGAGACGAATTATGATGTCCACGTCGGCGCCATCGGCGGACTAACGGGGAAGATTATCGCGTTTTTCGCGAGCCTCATCTGCGCCAGCCTCCCCGTCACCGGTTTTCTTATCTGGTGGTTGAGAAGGAAACCTCACAAAAACATCACATCCACTGGTATAATTATTGCTTAACTTAGAGGACTCCGCCCCTTCGGCGGTGGTCCTTCAGCAATGGTATGGTTAAATATGATGCTATCATAATCGGCTCGGGGCAGGGCGGTAACCCACTCGCAAAAAAGCTGGCCGCTGCAGGCTGGAAAACTGCCCTGATAGAAAAGAAATGGATCGGTGGAACGTGTCTCAACACAGGTTGCACCCCTACGAAGACACTGATTGCCAGCGGCCGCATCGCCTACCTCGTAAACAGAAGTGCGGATTTCGGAATTTACACGACAGACTGGTCTGTCGATATCGAAGCGGTGATCCGCCGCAAGAATGCGCATGTCCTGCAGGCCCGTGAATCTTCCGCGAAAAGTCTGCTGGAAACACAAAATCTCGATGTTCATTTTGGAACGGCCGTCTTCACGGGGCAAAAAGAAATCATGCTGGGTCGTGACGACGGCTCGAGCGGCACTATCAGGGCGGAGCATATTTTCATCAATACCGGGACCAGTCCCGTTATCCCGCCGATCCCCGGGTTGTCTTCGGTAAACTTTCTAACCTCGGATACGATCCTCGATCTCATGGAAGTTCCTACGCATCTCGCGATCATTGGCGGGAGCTATATAGCGCTGGAGTTCGGCCAGTTCTATCGCAGGCTGGGCGGCGAGGTGACGATCGTGGAAGCGAGTGATCGTTTCCTGGGCAAGGAAGATGAAGACATCGCCGCAGCCATCAAAAAGATATTGGAAGAGGACGGCATCCGCATCCTCACAGGTGCGAAGGTGGCAGGCGTGAGCCCGCAAGGTGACGCGATCGGGCTCGATCTCGGAACGAAAAAGATTACCGCGTCCCACTTGCTGGTCGCTACGGGCAGGCTCCCCGAGACCGCTGCCCTCAATGTGACGGGTACCGGCGTTGCTGTGGACGAACGCGGGTTCATCAAGGTCAACGACAGGCTGGAGACCGATGTTCCGGGCATCTATGCGATTGGCGATGTCAAAGGCGGGCCGCAGTTCACCCACGTTTCGTACAACGATCACCTGATCGTGTACAAAAATCTTTTTGAAAATGGGAACGAGAGTATCGCCGCAAGGCCGCAACTTTACTGTATGTTCACGGACCCGGAATTGGGTAGGGTAGGGCTTACCGAGAGTGAAGCCAGGGCCAAGGGGTTCAGGATAAAGCTGGCCACGATGTCGGCTTCCCATATTGCGCGGGCCTGGGAGAACGATGAAACGCGAGGGCTGTTGAAGGCCATAATCGACGCAGATACCGGCAAGATCCTGGGGGCGGCGATGCTGTCGGAGAACGGCGGTGAGCTGATGACGATGCTACAACTGGCTATGATGGGCGGTATCACCTATGACGTATTGCGGGACACCATGTTCGCTCATCCCACGTTCGCAGAATCTCTCAATAATTTGTTTGCCCATTTGGACAAATGATCGAGATAAAAAATATCACCAAAACTTTCGGCGCCTTTACTGCCGTAGACAATATCTCTTTCACGGTGGAAGAGGGAGAGACCGTCGTCTTTCTTGGTTCCAGCGGCTCGGGGAAGACTACCCTGCTCAAGATGATCAACCGTCTCCTCGAACCCGACTCCGGCGAGATCCTCATCGACGGCCACCGCATCGTCGATCAGCGGGCAGAGGACCTGCGACGGAAGATGGGGTATGTGTTCCAGAATACGGGTTTGTTTCCACATTATACGATCGGCGAGAACATCGCTACCGTACCCCGGCTGTTACGCTGGGACCGGCAACGGATCGAACAACGCACGACCACGCTCCTCGAAAAATTGCAATTGTCTCCGGCGCAATACCTTGCCGCCTATCCGCGCGAGTTAAGCGGAGGCCAGCAACAGCGGGTAGGCATCGCCCGCGCACTGGCCGCGGATCCGCCCATCCTGCTGATGGACGAACCCTTTGGCGCACTCGATCCTATCACCCGGTCCAATGTCCGAAAGGACTTCAAAGAGCTCGACGAGCTCCGCTCCAAGACCATTGTCCTCGTGACGCATGATATCCAGGAGGCTTTCGAGCTCGCGGATCGCATTCTCCTGATGGACAAAGGCAGGATCGTACAGCAAGGGACACCCGACGAGCTCCTCTTTAAGCCAGGTAGCGACTATGTGCGCCAATTCCTGCAGGAGCAACGTTTTCAGCTCGAAGCAGAACGCATCGCTCCGGGCGACTATCCAGCTCTCATCCGCGCATTCGATCACTTCAAGACCAGGGAAAGCTGATGGAGCAACACGAAAGCCTCTGGCTGTTCATGCAACAGCAATCCGGCAAACTGCTGCAGCAGACGATCCAACACATCGGGTTGACGTTTATCTCGCTGTCGATCGCCATACTCATCGGGCTGCCGCTGGGCATCTATATCACCCGCAATAGGCGGCTGGCCGGCATCGTGCTGGGCGTCGCCGGCATCCTTCAAACGATACCCAGCATCGCCTTACTCGGCTTTATGATCCCCATTTTAGGGATTGGTCCTATCCCCGCCATCACCGCTCTTTTTCTCTATGCGCTCCTGCCCGTGATCCGCAACACCTACGAAGGCATCAATGGCGTCGATGCGGGGGTCAGAGAGGCAGCGATAGCCATGGGCATGACTCCGTTCCAACGATTGGTGCGTGTCGAGCTGGTGCTGGCGTTTCCCGTGATCATGGCCGGTATCCGCACGGCCACGGTGATCAACGTGGGCGTGGGCACCCTGGCCGCCTATATCGCGGCCGGCGGCCTCGGGGAATTTATCTTTGGCGGCATCGCGCTCAACAATACCAATATGATCCTCGCCGGGGCCATCCCCGCGGCCCTGCTCGCGATCGTGCTCGATTTCCTGCTGTCGCTCGTTCAGCATACCGGTGGTCGGGGCCGGCGCCGGGCTATAGCTCTCCTGCCCGTAGCCCTGCTGGTCTTTTCTTCTTTTTATGTGCTTCCCGTTGGTGGTGGCTCCCGTCTTCTGGCCGGGTTTACCCCCGAGTTCATGGGCCGCAGGGACGGCGATATCGGGTTGCGCGCCGAATACGGTCTCCATATCCGAACGGTGGTCATCAGCGATGCGGTGATGTACAAGGCTATCTACAATCATAAACTGGATGTGATCAGCGGATATAGTACCGACGGCCGCTTGAAAGCCTATGACCTCATTGTTCTCAATGACGACAAAAAGATCTTCCCACCCTACTATGCCGCTCCCGTGATCCGGAAAGAGGTGTTGACCAAATACCCGGAGTTAGGACCCGTGCTGAATAAGCTGGCCGGCAAGATCAACGATTCTCTCATGACGCTGCTGAACTATAAAGCCGAATATGAGGGGCAGTCTCCCGAACAGATTGCCAGAGATTTTCTCACGGGGCAGGGACTTTACCACGTGCCGGGAACCGGCGATAAAGGAACGGTTGTCCTGGGTTCCAAGATCTTCCCCGAGCAATATATCCTGACGGATATGTATGCCATGCTTATCCGCGGGTATACGGACCTGAAGGTGGAAAGTAAAACCGGCCTCGGCGGAACAAAAATCTGTTTTGAAGCGTTAACCCATGGACAAATAGATATGTATCCAGAATACACCGGAACCGCGCTGCTGGCTATTTTACAGCCTTCTCCCGATGTGGCCGCCCGCCTGGCTGCTAACAGGGACAGCGTATACAATTATGTCAGCCAAAGGTTCGACCGCGAATATGGATTGACATGGCTGGAGCCCATCGGGTTCAACAATGCCTATGCCCTGATGATGCGTCGCAGCCAGGCCCGGCAATTGGGCATCCTGTCTATATCCGATCTTGTCAATTACCTAAAAAAAGAACGATAATGAGCCTTTTAGAGCAATACCGGGCCGTCCGGAAGGCCAGTGAAGACATCTGCAGGCCGCTGCAAAAGGAGGACTATGTGGTGCAGCCCGTGGTAGATGTGAGCCCGCCTAAATGGCATCTGGGGCATATCACCTGGTTCTGGGAGGCGTTCGTGCTCATCCCCCATTCCCGGGGTTATCGCCCTTGTAACCCCGATTACAATTTCGTGTTCAACAGCTATTACGAGACCATCGGCGCCAGGGTGATGCGCACGGATCGCGGTAATCTAAGCCGCCCCTCGGTAGACGAGATCTATGTCTATCGGAAATATGTAGACGAAGCAATGGAAAAGCTCATTTCCGGCGGCGTGGGCCCCCAGCTGGAGTCGCTGATCATCCTTGGTCTCAACCATGAACAGCAACATCAGGAGCTGCTCTATACCGATATCAAATATATCCTCGGGCATAACCCCCTTTTCCCCGCTTATTCGGACAAGGACCTGGTGGGAGCTACGCAGTCTTTGCCGGCGCAACCGGAAGCCGGTGTGTCACCGGTGGTCGCCGCGCGGCAGATCTCGGGTGGGCAACCTGCCACCTTTCTTTTTATCCCGGCCGGCATCTATGAGATCGGGTATGGCGGGAAAGGTTTTTGCTTCGATAACGAGCAAGCCCGTCACAAGGTCTATCTCAACGATTTTCGTATTGCCCGCGACCTGGTCACCAATGGCGAGTACCTGGAATTCATTGAGGCGGGTGGATACGGCAACTTCGGGTGGTGGCATGCGGAAGGCTGGGATTGGGTAAAAAAGAACGCGGTCGGCGCGCCGTTGTATTGGCACCGGATCGACGGACAATGGCAGCAATATACGCTGGCGGGATTGCAGCCCCTCGACAGGCAGCAGCCCGTGTGTCATATCAGCTATTATGAAGCCGTGGCCTATGCGGCCTGGAAAGGGTGCCGGCTGCCCACGGAATTCGAGTGGGAGGCCGCATCGGATGAATTCGCCTGGGGGAAACGGTGGGAGTGGACGGAGAGCGCTTATCTGCCTTATCCGGGATTCGAAAAGGCTCCGGGGGCGATCGGCGAATACAACGGCAAGTTCATGGTCAGCCAAATGGTGCTTCGCGGGGCTTCCGTCGCCACACCGGAAAACCACAGTAGAAAAACATATCGTAACTTTTTTCATCCGTCGCTGAGGTGGCAGTTCACTGGCATAAGGCTTGCGACCTGATGAGCTGGAAGCTCATCGGCCGAAGGCCCGACATTAGCCCCGGCCGACCTTCCGCGCCGAAGGCGCCTACGAACTGGCACTGGGGAAATCCGAATAATAAAAAAATAAACCAAAGGTCTATGTTGTCTGTTACCACCGCCACGCCGGCCGCGCGCCGGAGCGCCCATTTCCGCAAAGACGTCCTGGACGGACTACGGGCAGAGAATAAATACTTGTCGTCCAAATATTTCTATGACGAGACGGGGGACAAGCTCTTCCAGCAGATCATGGCTTGTCCGGAGTATTATCCCACCCGCTGCGAAATGGAGATCATGCAACACCAGAGTGGCAGGATGGCGCAATTCTTCGCCGAATACAGTCCCTCTTTCGATCTCATCGAACTCGGCCCCGGCGACGCCTCCAAGTCCTGGTTCCTGCTGCGCGAGCTCCAAAAAGAAAACGCGGCCTTCACCTACTATCCCATCGATATCTCGTCGCAGGTCATCGGTTGGCTGGAAGACAAATTGCCCGTGACGCTCCCGGGGATACACGTGCGGGGGCTCAACGGCGAGTACATGGAAAAAATGCACCAGGTCAATACCTTTTCTCCGAACCGGAAGATCGTGCTTTTTATGGGCGCCAATATCGGGAACATGAACGTTACCCAGGCAACCCAGTTCTGCCGTCAGCTGCACGATCATCTGCAGCCCGGTGATCTGCTGCTCATAGGCTTCGATCTCAAAAAAAACCCCCGCACGATCTTGGACGCGTACAACGATCGCCAGGGGATCACGCGAGCCTTCAACCTGAACCTGCTTCGACGCATCAACGATGAGCTCACCGCCGACTTCGATCCGGATCAGTTCGAACATTATCCCGTGTACGATCCGGGTTCCGGCGCCTGCAAAAGTTATCTCATCAGCCGGATCGCGCAGGAGGTGCATATTGGCGATAAAACGATCTTCTTCCGGGAGAACGAACCGATCTATATGGAGATCTCGCAAAAATACAGTCTGGAAGAAACGGAGCTGATGGCGGTGCAGGCTGGGTTCGAGCCCATCCATACGTTCTTCGATAGCAAAAAGTGGTTTGCCGACGTGCTGTGGCAGCGGCAAGCGTGATCTAGGCGCCGGCGATAGCCGACAGCTCCCGCTGGATGGTCACCGTTTTGTCCTTGTTGTACCAGCGCTGGAGCTCTTCTTTGGCGTGGTGGTATTCGACCCCGTCCGCCTTCATTTGGAGAAAAATGGCCTGGAGAGGAGCAGGGCGGGGGCCCCAGGTGAAAAGCTCTTCGGAGGTCGTGGTATCCAGGCCGATAAGCTTCGGAATGCTCCGGCTGGTGCCACCCGTGAGATAGCGATCCATCAAGGGAAGATTTTCATCCCGTAACAAAAACTTCAGCTCGATCAGGGGATTCAGGGCCGCCAACGCATGCATTACCGGAACGCTTTGCGCCGCATCACCGCACCAGGCCTCCGTGAGTACTAACCAGGTTTGCGGCGAGGAGATGCTTCTGATCAGCATTTCGGCTTCCGGCAACACTTCGGTCACTTTGTTCAGCCGGTGCATCCGCTGCTGGTTGAGCTGTGTATAATGAACCATCGCTTCCGACTGATCCGGACCCGTGGTGCGGCCTTGCGCCAGCAGACCGGCGATCAATGCAATATAGGCCTCATAGGAGATGGCTTTTTCAAGATAAGCAGGTTCTATTTTTTGGGCAGCATTGCGCGTTTCCATCTGGTTAATTTTCATTGTGAAGGTCGGTGTTCTCCGCGGGCTTTTCCGTCGGCTTTCGGACATTTATCCCCGCCCTGAGCTTATCGGCAGTTGCCGTTAGCAGTGGGCATATATTATGTCTGGTTCGCTCTCCCAGCAAGGCGTCGCATCGTTTTCTGAATAAAAGTTCGCATTCCGCTATCAGTGGTTCCATTTGCCAGGCCTTCTGTGTGGCTTGCACCACGCGTACACGGTCGTAAGTGAACCGAAGGACGAGTCCCTTTTTTTCGAGCTTTTCCAAAAGCCTGGTCACCGTGCTGGGGTTAATACCTGGGCAAGGCTGGGAGAAAGGCCCGTGGGCTTCCAGCATTCCAGAGCGAGCTTTTCAATTTCCCGCGCGAGGGCACCTGCAGCAAAAAAAAGAGAATCTGCAAAGGGACTTTCTACCGCTTTTATCTTCTTTACCGCTTCCATATGCACATTTATCTTCACCCGCTTGCAAGAACATCTAACTGGGATACGAACAGGTGTTTTAAAATTACTTTTTCATCTTTGTATATACAAATCAATTTCCTTGATACGGTGCCGATTGCAGCCTGAACTATCTTCTTAACTTTCAATGTTTTGTTTTTGCTATGCGTCTCTGCGGTGACAAAAAAAGGCATTTGTATATACAAATGTCGCAGAAATTTAAAAACACCCCTTCCCAACCCCGCCGATAAGGTATATTTGCTCATGTCCAATCTCAATCTCAACAATGAAAAAAGCGGTTTAAGTGCCTCGGAAAGGGAGTTTGAGAACAATATCCGTCCGGCAGCCATCGAGGAATTTTCCGGGCAGCCCCAGCTGATTGAAAATCTGCGCATCTTTATCAAAGCGGCCAAGCTGCGTGGCGAAGCCCTCGATCATATCCTTTTTCATGGCCCCCCCGGCCTGGGCAAGACGACACTTTCCCGGATCGTCGCCAATGAGCTGGGTGTGAACATCAAAGAGACTTCGGGTCCCGTGATCGAGAAACCCGGTGATCTGGCCGGCCTGCTTACCAACCTGGGGCCCAACGATGTCCTGTTCATCGACGAGATCCACCGGCTGAGCACCGTGGTAGAAGAATATCTCTATGCCGCGATGGAAGACTATCGCATCGATATCATGATCGACAGCGGACCCAACGCTCGCAGCATCCAGCTGTCCATCTCCCCTTTCACCCTCGTGGGTGCCACCACCCGCAGTGGCTTGCTCACGGCGCCGCTACTCTCCCGGTTTGGTATCAAATCGCGGCTGGAATACTACAATGCCGATACGCTGCAAAAGATCATCCTCCGTTCCGCCACTATACTTCAGACAAAGATCACCTCGGACGCAGCGGCCGAGATCGCACGCCGCAGCCGCGGAACCCCCCGTATCGCCAACGGCTTGTTACGCCGGGTCCGGGATTTTGCGCAGGTCCTCGGTAATGGGGTCATCGATCTCGGCATTACCCAGCATTCGCTTCGCGCTCTCAACGTCGATGAGCATGGGCTCGACGAGATGGACAACCGCATCCTCTCGACCATCATCGAAAAATTCAAGGGCGGCCCCGTGGGGATCACCACCATCGCTACGGCGGTTGGCGAAGAAACGGGTACGCTCGAAGAAGTATACGAGCCCTTTTTGATCCAGGAAGGATTTATCATGCGGACGCCACGGGGACGTGAGGTGACCCACAAAGCCTACGAACACCTGGGCAAGAAAAAGCCGGGCAGAGAAGGCGAATTATTTTAATTATTTTTCAGCGCTTACAGGCACGACCAGCCTGAACCCGTTACCGTGTATGTTTACAATTTCGATTTGATTATCGTCCTTGAGATACTTGCGCAGCTTCGCAATATATACATCCATACTGCGGCCATTGAAATACGTATCGCTGCCCCAGATCTTTTTCAGCGCCTGCTCCCTCGGCAGCAGGTCGTTCATGTGTTCGGCCAGCATCTTCAGCAGCTCGTTCTCTTTGGGAGAAAGCGTTTGCGTCTGACCTTTATGTCCTAATTCCCGGAGCTTGGGATTGAAATGATAAGAACCCAGATCGAACTCTTTATTGTCCGACTCTTTGTTCAGGTCGTCGTTGCGTTTGAGGATCGCCTTGATCTTCAACAGCAGCACTTCGCTATCGAAAGGCTTGGTGATATAATCATCGGCACCCAGCTTGTAGCCCTGGATGATGTCCTCCTTCATGGTCTTGGCGCTCAGGAAGAAAAGTGGAATGTCCGGATCGACGTCACGGATCTCCTCGGCCAGCGTAAAACCGTCCATATGTGGCATCATGATATCCAGCAAACAGAGATCGAACTTTTCGCGTTGGAAGGCCGCCAGCCCCAGCCGGCCGTCTCTTTCCAGCGTGACATCGAAATCGCTTAATTCGAGATAATTCTTCAACACCATACCTAGATTGGGATCGTCTTCACACAACAATATTTTGGGTTTCTTTCCTTCCATATATCATGATTTTGTATACAAATAAAACCAATTCACTGCCTGATTATCAGCCTGTCGCAATAATGTTTTGTTAAACCATCGTAATTTTGCCGTTATGCATCCCACTGATGTGAATCCCCTATCTTTGTCGGCCGGATCGGTTAAAGGCCGGTTATATACTATAAATCAAGCATGGACGCAAACTTCAATCCAGACAAGCAACACACATTAGCCTCATTAACAAGCATTTCCGGCACGGGCCTTCATACCGGCATCAAGGTGGATATGACCCTGAAGCCCGCCAATCCTGGTTATGGCTTCCAGTTCCAACGCGTCGATCTGCCCGGTCAGCCAGTGATCAAAGCGGATTGTGAGTTGGTGACGGACACGTCCCGGGGTACCACCCTCGAAGAGAACGGCGCCAGGATCAGTACGGTGGAGCATATCCTGGCTGCGTTGGTGGGGATGGGTGTGGACAATTGCCTGATCGAGATCAACGGCCCTGAAGTGCCCATCATCGACGGCAGCTCTCAGCCTTTCGTGGAGATCATCGAAGAAGCGGGTGTCATGGAACAGGATGCTGCCAAGGCCTGGTACACCATCGACACGAATATCTCCTATTACGATGAAAAGAAACGCGTGGAAATGGTAGTGATGCCGTCGATGGAATACAAGGTCACGACGCTCATCGATTTCAATAGCCCTGTGCTCGGAACACAGCATGCAGGGCTGAAAAGCATGAAGGAATTTAAAGCGGAGATCTCGCCTTGCAGAACCTTCTGTTTTCTGCACGAGCTGGAGATGCTGCTGGAGCACAATCTTATTAAAGGAGGCGACATCAATAACGCCATCGTAGTGGTCGACAAGCCTGTAACGCAGGAGGAAATGAATCGTCTTGCCAAAGCGTTCAAAAGGGACAAGATCGAGATCAAGAGCGAAGGCTATCTCAACAACCTCGAACTGCGGTTCCCCAACGAGCCGGCCCGTCACAAGCTGCTCGACATCATCGGCGATCTGGCGCTAATCGGCTATCCCATCAAAGGGCATATCATCGCCAATCGTCCCGGCCATGCGACCAATGTCGAGTTCGCCAAAAAGATCAAGCACTACATCAAGAAGAACAAGCATCTCAAGAATACCCCCGTTTACGATGCTAACCAGCCGCCGGTCTTCACGACCCAGCAGATCGAAAAGACCCTGCCGCACCGCTTTCCTTTCCTGCTGGTAGATAAGATCATCGAGCTTACGGACCGGCATATCGTCGGGATCAAGAATGTCACCTTCAACGAGCCGTTCTTCGTAGGCCATTTTCCCGGTAACCCCGTGATGCCCGGCGTCCTGCAGATCGAAGCGCTGGCGCAAACCGGCGGTATTCTCTGTATCAATGCCATGCCGCAGGGAGAATACGACACCTACTTTCTGAAGATCGACAACTGTAAGTTCAAGGCGAAGGTGGTCCCCGGTGATACGATGATCCTGAAAATGGAGCTTCTCAACCCCATCAGGCGAGGTATTTGCGAAATGCGTGGGACAGTGTATGTAGGAAATAAGATCGCTACCGAGGCGGACCTGATGGCCCAACTGGTTAAGCGGTCGTGAACAGAAGTTTATTTCCGCTAATTGTGTCAAATAAGTTTACTTTTGTGGGATGCCTGCCTACGCCGCCGTAGCTGGCGGGAGCGTTCTCAGTACTAATTATGAAGAAAACAGCAATCCACAAGGAAGCCGCAATAATGATTCAAGAAACTGAAAATCAATCACTTGATAGTAGACTGATCCACCCTCTTACGTCTGTTCATCCCGACGCGCGTCTGGCGCATGATGTAAAAGTGGACCCGTTTACGATGATTCACAAAAATGTAGAAATTGGGTCAGGCACGTGGATCGGCAGTAATGTCACCATTATGCCGGGAGCAAGGATCGGAAAAAATTGCAGGATCTTCCCCGGGGCCGTAATATCTGCTGATCCTCAGGATCTTAAGTTTGACGGCGAAGACACCACGGTAGAAATAGGCGACAATACCACCATCCGCGAATTCGTAACCGTTCACCGCGGTACCCGCGACCGGTGGAGAACCAAGGTAGGGCGTAATTGCATGATCCTGGCCTATAGCCATATCGCCCACGACTGCATCATCGGCGACAATTGTATCCTCAGCAATAACTCCCAGGTGGCAGGGCACGTAGTGCTGGGCGACTGGGTCATCCTCGGCGGAATGTGTGCCATCCACCAGTTCGTTCGGGTGGGTTCCCATGTTTTCCTGGGTGGCGGTTCGCTGGTCGGAAAGGACATTCCCCCCTATATCAAGGCCGCCCGCATGCCGCTGAGCTATTCCGGCGTCAATTCCGTGGGCCTCAAGCGTCGCGGTTTCTCGATCGACAAGATCAATCATATCCTCGATATCTACCGCGTCATCTACAACAAAGGGATGAATACCAGCCAGGCGCTTGAATTCCTCGAAGAAGAGTTCCCGGCCAGCGACGAACGAGACGAGATCGTTGGCTTCATCCGGGAGAGCGGTCGCGGCATTATCAAACGCTACAGTAAATCTAGCTTTGATGAAGATTACGCTGATTGATACCGGTAAACGGTTCAACCGCGACTGGATCTTCCGTCATCTTAGCTACGAATTCAGCACTGGACATAGTTATGCGATCACCGGGCCCAATGGTTCCGGAAAGTCTACCCTCCTGCAATCTATTGCCGGCGCCATCGGCGTCAGCGAAGGGCGGATCGGCTACGATTCCATCGCACCCGAACACATCTATCGGCATCTTTCACTTGCCGCGCCTTATCTTCAAGTCATCGAAGAAATGACGGTCACTGAATTCCTGCGCTTTCACGCGGCATTCAAGCCCTTTTTGCCTGGTCGCTCCGCGGCAGAGATCATCCGCTTGGTAGGACTCGAGCCGGCAGCCCACAAGCAGATCCGCTATTATTCCTCGGGAATGAAACAGCGCGTCCGGCTTGCCCAGGCGCTTTTCTCCGATACTCCCGTGGTGTTGCTCGACGAGCCCTGTACCAATCTCGATGCCGATGGCATCGAGCTCTATCGCCGACTGATCCCCGAGATCGCCACGGACCGGGTCGTGATCGTCAGCTCGAACGATCTGCAGGAATATGATTTTTGCGAGGAAAGGATCGACATCCGCGATTACCGCTGACTCGCGATGAGCAGGTTGAGGTCCGTGTACTTCAGATCGAAGCGCTGACTGAGATGGAAATTCGTGAGCGCTCCCTTGAACAGATAGATACCGCTCCGCAGATGGATCTTGTGCCACACCAGGTTTTCGAATCCTCCTTCTTCCCCGGCTTCCAATAACAACGGCATCAGGACGTTGCTGATGGCATGCGAGGCAGTACGGGCGAAACCGGAAGGAATGTTCGGCACGCAATAGTGGATGACGCCATATTTGATGAATACGGGATGCTCATGCGTGGTGATCTGAGAAGTTTCAAAACAACCGCCGCGGTCGATGCTAACGTCGATGATCACGCTCCCGGGCCGCATATTGCTCACCATCTCATCCGTGACGACCACCGGCGTGCGGCCGCTTTGCGAAGAAAGCGCCCCTACGGCGATCTCGCAGGTCTTGATCTGTTTGGCCAGGATGCGTGGTTCGATCACCGAGGTCCACATCCGCTGGCCGATATTGTTCTGCAGCCGTTTCAAACGATACACGCTGTTGTCGAACACTTTCACCGAGGCGCCCAGTGCCAGTGCCGCCCGTGCCGCGAACTCCCCGACGATGCCCGCACCAAGAATGATCACCTTCGTTGGCGGAATACCGGAAATACCGCCCAAAAGTACTCCCTTACCTCTATTGGCGGAACTCAAGTATTGACCCGCGATCAGCATCACCGCGCTGCCGGCGATCTCGCTCATACTGCGCACGATGGGGTAGGTGCCGCTATCGTCCTTGAGGTTCTCGAAGGAAATGCCCGTGATCCGCTTGTCCATCATCTTTTGCAGCAGGTCCGCTTTCATTGCACTGAGATGGATGGGCGAGATGATGATCTGGTTCAGTTGCAGCATCGGCAGATCTTCCTCGATCACCGGGGCACTCTTCACGAGGATAGGCGCCTTGAGAACTTCGGACCTGTCGTAACAGATGCGTGCGCCCGCCTCGCTATAGTCCTTGTCCCGGTAATGGGAACCCTCGCCGGCATTGTGTTCCATGAGCACTTCGTGTCCATTGCTTACCAGTACGCCAACCGCGTCCGGCGTCAGCGAAATACGATTCTCCTGGAAAGCCGTTTCTTTGGGAATGCCGATATGCAAAGGAATACCCTTGGGCTTGATGTCCAAAGTTTCTTCCAGGGTTTCGTAACTGAACGAGGTGCTAATAACTGGTTTTTGCTGCTGCGCCATATAGTAAAGTCCGTCAAATTACAATTTAAAATTCGATTTTAACCCTTGTAACCCACCTTCACCCGATAATTTTGCGGGTATCGGGGTCCAGGACCTCCAGCCGGACCTGCACGGTATCGGGCGGAAAAATATCCGGAGCCCGCTCCGGCCACTCGACCAGACAGATGTCACCGCTGTAGAGGACGTCTTCAACGCCCGCCCGGATGGCTTCTTCTTCGTCCTTCAACCGGTATAGATCGATGTGAAAGATGCGTCCCCCGGGATAGCGGTATTCGTTAATGATGGAAAAGGTCGGACTTCCTACTGTGTCGGTAACGCCCTTAGCCTCGCAGAGCCCGTGGATAAAGGTCGTTTTTCCAGCTCCCATGTTCCCATGAAAGGCAAATACGGATTGCAGGGGATAGACTTGCCAAAAAACGCTGGCGGCGTGTGCGATGTCCTGCAATTGAAAACGGAGCTCCATGGGCGCAAAGATATGTAACTTTGCATGTTGCCGCCGGCCGAAGGCCGGACATTAGAGATATATGGAAACCATTAACTGGAAAATAGAAGGGATGAGTTGTTCGACCTGCGCACTTACCGTAGGCAAATACCTCGAGAAAAAAGGCGGGCAGAATGTCAAGGTCAGCCTGGCCAGCGGCGACGTCAGCTTCGATGTCACAGGCAATGTCGACCGCGGACAATTACAGAAAGGTATTGCCGATCTTGGTTATTCGGTCGTCGCGGAAGAAGAAGGGGCCGCCCCGGCCAACCGGCGCCCGCCCATGAACCGGCATCTCCGGTATTTTCTCTTCTGCCTGCCCTTTACCATTGTGTTGCTGGGACACATGCTCGGCGGCAATGCTCCCCACTGGCTTATGCATCCCGTAGTTCAGCTGTTGCTGTGTCTGCCGGTATTCGTGGCCGGCATGCTTTTCTTTGGCCGCAGCGCGGTGAAGAGTCTGTTAAACGGCCTCCCCAACATGAACGTGCTTATCGCACTCGGTGCTACCGCCGCCTTCGTGTACAGTCTCACCGGCACGCTATTGAACCTGGGGCCCGGCTACCTTTTTTATGAGACGACGGCTTCCATCATCACCATTGTTTTTCTCGGTTATTACCTGGAGGATGCCTCCGTGCGGGCTACCCAGCGGTCGCTGCAGTCGCTGGCCTCGACACAAAAGACGATGGCCACCATGATCGCCTTCGACGACCAGCACCAGGAGATCCTATTTCCTATAGAAGCGGCCCAGCTGCACAGCGGCGACCTGATCCTGATCCGCACCGGCGAGCAGATCCCCGCAGACTGCAAGATCCTCTGGGGAACGGCCGAAGTCGACGAGTCGATACTCACGGGTGAAAGCCTGCCGATAGTCAAAAAGGCCAAGGATGGGCTTATCGGCGGGAGTCTGCTGGTATCGGGCAGCGTGAAGGCCCAAGTCACCGCCGCGGCGGCGGACAGCGTGCTGGCGGGTATCGTCCGCCTGGTAAAACAAGCGCAGGGTGAGAAACCACCGGTACAGCAGCTGGCAGACCGGATCAGCGCCGTTTTTGTGCCTGCGGTACTGGGTCTCGCCGTCCTCACCTTTTTTCTTAATTATTTATATGTAGATGAGCCTGGTGTGGCGTTGATGCGCAGCATCGCGGT
>JAICXX010000108.1 GCA_025934485.1 Chitinophagaceae bacterium | reverse complement strand
TACGGCCGTAATTGTTTGTCCCGGCGGGGGTTTTCATTCCCTATCGATCATGCAGGAAGGCTATGCTGTGGTGAAGTGGCTGCAGCATAAAGGGATTACGGCCTTTTTGTTGAAATACCGGCTCATTCATACCATAGGCGGTGATCCTTATAAACAGGAAAACGAGGATCGCAGTAAAAATGTGGATAGACAGGAAGTCGTGGCCATGGCGATAGCGGATGCCCGGAAAGCGATTACCTATGTGCGGCAGCATGCCGCCGACTACGGGGTGTTGCCCGATCATATCGGTATCATCGGTTTTTCGGCGGGCGGCACCATCGCGGCCTCCTGTGCCTATCATTTCACGCCGGAGGACAGGCCTGATTTCGTGGCGCCCATCTATGCTTATTTCCCCCCTATGATGCAAGGGGCAGTTCCCGCCGACGCGCCGCCCCTCTTTATCGCTGCGGCCAGCGATGACACCTACGGGCTGGAGACACACAGCGCTTCGCTCTATGAGACCTGGATCAAATCCAAGCATTCCGCCGAGCTCCATATTTATTCCAAAGGTGGCCACGGGTTTGGCATGAATGAGCAGGGACTGCCTTCCGATAGCTGGAGAGACCGGTTTGCCGATTGGCTCAAGCTGGAGGGATATCTGAAGCCCATCACCGACAAAAAGCCGCATGCTATGGAGCAGGCCGAGAATTTCGCCAATTTTCAGAAATATTTCGAGAACCTGCTGAAGACCGACTGGCCCTGGCTCAGCAAATATGCCGATGCCAATGCTACCGTGCCGCCACCGGCGCCTGGTGAGAAGCGCGTCGTGTTTATGGGGAATTCGATCACTGAAAACTGGGGTAATATGGATTCTGATTTTTTTAAACGCAACGACTATATCTCCCGCGGTATCGGCGGACAGGTGTCTTCGCAGATGCTGGTTCGTTTCCGCGAGGACGTGATCGACCTGCATCCGTCAGTTGTAGTCATAGAAGCCGGAACCAATGATATTGCGGAGAACAGGGGGCCCATTTCGCTCGAAAACGTGTTCGGTAATATCGTCTCGATGTGCGAGCTGGCGAAGGCCAACGGTATCAGAGTAGTGATCGGTTCCGTGTTGCCGGCGAGCGATTTCAGCTGGCATCGCGGGCTCGAGCCGGCGGAAAAGATAAAAACGCTGAACAGGATGCTTGCAGCTTATGCCCTCCGGAATCATCTCGTCTATGTCGATTACTGGCGTGCCCTGGTCATGGATGATCAAAAAGGCATGAAGCCGGAACTTACCTTGGATGGATTGGTGCATCCCAATCTCAGCGGTTATAAGATGATGGAGCCTTTGGTGAAGGAGGGGATTGAAAAGGCGCTGGCGCACTAGGGCGGGATGCGATCGCGTGGGGATGCCGGGTCCCTTGGGGGGCTCGGCGGATTTGCCCCTATTGAATGTCTTTTTCTCCCCCTCCCTGGGTAGCGGATGTTTCCTAGCTTTATAAAAAAAAGTTATGCGAAAAATTATCGTTACTGAATTCATCACGCTCGATGGAGTCATCGAGGCGCCGGGTGGCAATGAAACCCCACATCCTCATGGCGGCTGGCAGATGAAATACCACAATCCTGAAACCGGGAAATACAAAGTCGAGGAGCTGGCAAGCGTGGATGCCTTGCTGTTAGGCAGAAAGACGTATGAAGTGTTCGCCGGGTACTGGCCCACACAGACCGACGCCGGTTTTGGCGCCCCCATCAATAAATACCCGAAATATGTCGTCTCCCGGAGTCTGCAACAGGCCGAGTGGAAGAACAGTCATATCCTTCGTGATGTGGCAAAAGACGTAGCCGCGCTGAAGAAGACCGATGGCGGGGATATCCTCGTTTATGGGAGCGCGACACTCGCCAAGGCCTTGCTGCATCATAATCTCGTGGACGAGCTGCATCTATTGCTTTATCCTGTGAGCATCGGCGGGGGCGTGAGGCTTTTTGACGACAACCTGGAGCTTAAGAAATTCGGGCTCAACCACTCGCATGCGTTCGACAACGGAGTTTTGCTGCTCGAATACCGGCCGGTGAGCGCGTGATTCGGCGGCGGCGGTGGGCCGGAGGGTCGGTGATCCGGCGGCGGCGGTGGGACGTCCACCTCATTTCCGGCTACAACAAAAGTAGATTGGGATACTTCGTTCTCTTGTCAGCGGGCGAACTTTGTATCCTTAAATCGAAAAAAATGAAGAAGGTATTAGTTACCGGGGCCAATAAAGGCATCGGGTATGAAGTAGCCAGGCAAGTGGCGGCATTAGGACATTATGTTTATCTGGGAATCAGGAACCCGCAAAAAGGGAAGGAAGCCGTCGAAAAATTGAAGCAATCGGGAATTACTACGGTCGAGCTATTGGTTATCGACGTTTCGAGCGCCGCATCCGTGGCAAAGGCCGCCGGCGAACTGGCGTCGAAGATCGATGCGCTGGACGTGTTGATCAACAATGCGGGCATCGCGGGCCGGCAGCCGCAAAATAGTTCGCAATGCGAGATGGCTAATTTGAGGGAGGTCTTCGATACGAATTATTTCGGCGTCATCCAAACGACACAGGCGATGCTCCCGCTTTTACGGAAGGCAGACCTTCCCGTAATCGTGAACGTCTCCAGCGAGCTGGGTTCACTGGCCATGCAGACCAGCGAAGGCCGAAATCCCAATTTTGACAATTATCATGCGTATGGTTCCACGAAAACGGCCCTGAATGTCTTCACCATCCTGCTTGCTCATGAGTTCAGGGGCACGAAATTCAGGATCAACAGCGTTACGCCGGGCTACACCGCTACCGATCTCAATGGATTTGCCGGCTTTAAGACGCCGGAACAGGGAGCCCAGCCCATCGTGCGGCTGGCCATGATGGGAGAAGATGGTCCTTCGGGCAAATTCTTTAAGGCGGATGGCGAAGTTCCGTGGTAGTAATCACTACATTTATCGGGGGAAATCATTTTTTACTATGAGCCAAGTTCGTAAGCTGAAGACGTTGGTTGAGTTCCACCGGTCAAGAAACCTGCCTCCGCCGCAACATCCGCTCGTGAGCGTGTTGGATTACGCACGGTTATATCTTCCGCCGGAAGACTATAATGTCAACTGGATATGCGATTTCTATAGTATTTCGTTGAAGAAGAACTGCGTCTCGAAGTTGAAATATGGGCAGCAGGCCTATGATTATGACGAAGGGATGCTGTTCTTTATCGCGCCGGGCCAGGTTTATAGCATCGAAGCTCCGGAAGAACCGCAAAAAGAGAAATCGGGATGGCTGCTGCTGGTACATCCCGATCTCTTTTGGAAAACTCCGCTGGCCAGGAGCATCAGGAAGTACGAATTCTTCGATTATTCGGTCAATGAGGCCTTGTTCCTATCGGATCAGGAGGAGGCTATCCTCGATACCATTGTGGAAAACATCCGATCGGAGTACGGGCGTAATATTGACAAATTCAGTCAGAATATCATCCTATCGCAGATCGAGACGCTGTTGAACTACTCTGAACGATTCTATCAGCGACAATTCATCACCCGAAGGGTGACCAACCACAAGATCCTCGACCGGCTCGAAGAGCTGCTGAACCGCTATTTCGACGACGGGGTGCCGACTCAAGGATTGCCCACGGTCCAGTATATAACGAAAGAGCTCAATATCTCCGCCAGCTATCTGAGTGGTCTGCTGAAACAGCTTACCGGTATGAGTACGCAGCAGCATATTCAAAACAGGGTCATTGACAGGGCCAAGGAAAAGCTGTCGACCTCCGATCTATCCGTCAGCGAGATCGCCTATGAGCTTGGGTTTGAACATTCGCAGTCGTTCAGCAAGATGTTCAAGGCGCGGGTGGGTGTTTCGCCGCTTGAATTCCGGGCTTCGTTCTAATTTAATTCCGGCCTTTGTTCCGATCGAATTCGCGGTCTCGTTCTGGTCATTCCTTAGTATTTTTAATGGGAAATGAACCGGAATATCATTATTTATGGGCTAGCACTGGCTGGGTTGGTCGTGGTGCGACTTGCGCCCATTTCGGAAGGGCGCCGGGCTGACGGGAGGGGGGATCGTGATATCGCTGATCACGGCATTGATCTTAAAGCGGCGGGTGGTTCGTGCGGAGGTCGTTATCGGTTGAATTAACTTCATCAATTAATATTTATGCAGAAAATCACCGGCATTGGCGGCGTCTTCTTCAAGGCCCGCGATCCAAAGCAGCTTATGCAATGGTATAATGAACATCTGGGGCTTCAATTTGAACACGGTTTCATCCAATTCAAATGGACCGATGAGCAGGGTGTAAAGGCTCCGGGCAGTACGACGTTATCCATTTTCAAAGAAGACTCTGCGCATTTCAGCCCGAGCGAAAAGCCCTATATGATCAATTTCAGGGTCACCGATCTGCAGGCCCTGCTCACGGAGCTGCGGGAAAAGGGCGTAACCGTTTCCGGCGACATCCTGGACTATGACTTCGGCCGTTTTGGTTGGATGATCGATCCGGAGGGCAACAAAATCGAGTTGTGGCAGCCGATAGATGACGAATAGCCTCCTCAATTCCTTCCGGCCATCACGCCACCATCTATATCCCAAATAGCCCCGGTTACCCAGGAGGCATGGTCGGACAACAGGAACACAATTGTTCCGGCTACGTCCTCTGCCGTGCCTATTCTGCCGATTGGATGGAATCCGTTAAAGCCTTGCAGGGTTTCTTCGATCTTATCGCGGTCGATAAAGGCTTTGTAGATGGGAGTCACTACGACGGCCGGAGAAACCGCATTGACCCGGATCCCGGCATCCGCCAATTCCATTGCCAGGTGCTGCGTAAGGCTGTGTAAGCCTGCCTTAGCCATCGAATACGCAGAGGATGGGGTAGCTTTGATCGCCTGCTTTGCCCACATCGAGCCTACGTTTACAATAGCGCCGCCGCCGTTGCGCTGCATGATCTTCACTGCTCCCTGGGTTATGAAAAAGAATGCCTTGTTGAATTGCTGGTAGATATCATAGTCGCCTTCCGTGTGATCTAAAAATAATCTCGGGCTAAAATAGCCGGCCGCGTTTACCAGGTACTGCAAACCCGGCAGGTCATCCGGCAGGCGGCGGGCAAAGGCTCTCACCTCCTCCATCAAAGCCAGGTCCACACTATAGACCTTTACGCTTCCCAGCGGTGACAAATCCTTTTCGACATCCCTTAAATTCTTATTGTCTCTTGCGACAATGGCTACTTCGATTCCCTTTTGTAAAAGAAGGATAGCGGTAGCCCGGCCGATTCCGGTAGAGCCGCCGACGATTAATGCTTGTTTTTTCATTTTTGTCTTTTTATAGGACAAAGGTCCGGCGAGGAGCGGGTTTGGAAAATGGGCAAATGGGAGAAGTGCTGGTAGTTTTCAGCAGAGCGGCACGTGAATCTTTTCCGCCACCAATTTCGCTACGCTTGCCGCACCTTCCATATAGCCAGGATGTTCGGTGGAAACTTCGGTGCTGCAAAGAAAAAGCTTTCCCTCCATATACGGCATTTGAAGGACGGGATGCCCCTGGTTCTGATGGGGCCGGAGGATCATCGGTTCCCCCGACACTACGATGTCGTCATTCCAGACTTTATCGAAATAGGCCGCCGGACGGCCTGCGGCTTCGCCGAGCAGCGCGGTGAGTTGACGCAGCACCAGCTCCTGTCGTACCTCACGCGTATAGCCAGCCGCCCCCCCAGCCAGGAATCCGGTAAAGCCAAACCGGTTCGCCTCCCTATTCGTATGATCATACATCTCCGTCATGATGCCGGCATGGCTGTAGAGCATCCCCGAGTAGCCCTTTTCACGCCAGAAAGGGTCGGCATATTCCACGACGAATTTTATAGCTCCGGCCATCCAGGTCTGGACGCCGGCCATTATGCTCCGGAGGTTTTCGGGCAGCGCCGGTTCAAAGTCAATGGTCACAGCGGCCAGCTGGGGGGGTGTGCACACGGCGACTATGTCGGCGGTGAAGACTTCGCCCGTTACGGTTTCGGCGGTGAGGACGGAGGTTTCGGCCCCGATCGCGCGCACCCTGGTATTTAGCTTGATCGATTCGGGATTCAATCTTGCCGCCAGGGAGTCGATGAGCACCTGGGTTCCTCCAGCTATGCGGTAGGAAGGCGTCTCGCCCGCGGGAACATAGAACTGCTGCGCCGGTTCAAAAGACTTTGTTTGGAATAGGGAGATGCCTTCGGAAAATTGGGGATATTTTTCGAGACCTAATTCTTCCAATAGCGAGGTTAAATGGGTGTGCAGGCCAGAGAACCAGGTGGCGCCCAGCTCCAGCGGCGTGCCAAGGACGCCGGTGACCGTCATGATCCTTCCGCCAAGGCGGGGCGCCGCTTCGAGGATCGTCACGGCTACATTTTTTTTGTGCAAATGGTGCGCTAGGGCCAATCCACTCAGCCCGCCGCCTACGATCAGGACTCTTTTCGTCGATTTCATGGCGGCAAGGTGCGGTGTCGCGGTCGATCCATCACTGTATGTATCGGAAAAAAGCTGGTAGTTTTCGGCAGGTTCCATCCACTGTGGATTGCCTACCTTTGGGTTTCCATGCAAAAGAGCGTAGCGCCGGACACCTTAGTGGAATACCATCTCAACCGTCTTCAACCGGAAAAGCTGCAATTTGTCCTTTTTGATCTGCGGGAGTATCTGGCCCACAACTATGACAAGGCCGGTCATGCGCACACCCACAGCTTTTATCAGATCGTTTGGTTTAAGAGGGGGAAGGGAATACACTATGTCGATTTTAAAGGATACGAGGTCATCGACAATGCTATGTTCTTTATAGCAAAGGACCAGGTGCATTATTTTGACGGGGGCCGTGATTATGACGGCATACTGATCCATTTTAATGAATCGTTTCTCGTTCAGAATGACGATGAAGTCGATTTCTTTCTAAAATGCAGCTTGTTCAACAACCCGTATCAGCAGCCGTCTTGTTGTATCGGACAGGGCATCGAACCTATCCTCGACGACTATATCCGCCAGATCCGGTTGGAGTTGGGGAATCCACGACCCTGGGGCCAGGATGAATTGCTCCGCGCCTATCTGAAGGCTTTTCTGATCCAGGTTCAGCGAAAGAAGAATGAATTCGAAGAAAAACAGGGAAAACAGCCTTTTGTGGTGAATGAGAAGCGGCTTCAGCTCATCGAATTCATCAACCTGATCGACGTCCATTATAAAAAAGGGTTGTCGGTGGCGGAATATGCGGAGAAGCTGCACCTATCGCCCCGCTCGCTTTCGGATCTTACACATCAGACCCTCAACAAGACACCTTCGCTGATGATCCAGGAGCGGATCATCCTGGAAGCGCAGCGGCTCTTGCTCCATTCCAATCTCAATGTCAGCCAGATCGCGTACCGGCTGGGTTTTGATGATCCATCCTATTTCGTCAAGTATTTTAAAAAACATGCGGGGGTCTCGCCTACCGAGTTTCGGAAGTCGATAAATTGAGGTGTTTGTCCAGTCGTTTATCGATCTTTAGCCAGGCTATATACCCACAAGGCCGCGTCTTCACCGCCCCTTTGAGGTACTGCCAAAATGAATTTACGTTCTTGTGGCAGCCACAGCCCGGTACGCGCGCCGCGGCGAGTCGACAGGTGGTTGACGAGGACACCCGCGCGGAAGACATCCAGATATCCGCCGCCGCCGGAGACGAAGACCAGTCCCGATACCGCATCATAAAATACATCGTCAGCGTCGCTTACACAGGCAGCAGAGGCGAGGACGGAACCTGTTTTGCAGTCGACCGTCCGGAGTTGTGCCGGGCGGCGGTATGCGACTAACAGACGGCCGCTTTTATGGTCCAGCGCCATGGGGAAGTTCGCCGAGGCGCCGCTGTTCTTCCAGGTGCCAAACACATGCAAGGTCTTTAGATCTGCCGATGCTATCTCACCCGCATCCGGTACGTTAATGTATATCCGGTTCGAATCCCCGAGTTGAAAGGACTCCGGGTGTGCTTTGAGCGGCAGGCTACCCACCTGTTTCATCGTGGCCGGGTCGATCACTGCTATACCGCCACTGCCATAGCCTACATATACTTCCTTACCGTCATACCGTATATTATCCGCGTCGTCGCCGAGTTCTACGTGTCCCAGCTCCGCAAAGGTGTGTCCGTCGTAAAATATGCATGACCCATTGCCGCCATTCGCGACGACCAGCTTGTTTTCGGTCGGTAGGTACTGGACTCCCTGAGGTTCGTGGAGCCCGGTGATCGTATGTGACACCCCTCTTGCCGCCAGGTCTATTACTTCCACGGTGTTATTTCCCAGCGCCGCCACAAATAATCGGCGCCCGACCGGATCATAGGCGAGATGGTCGATGCGACCGGAGACGCCGGACAGCGGTATCTTTGCCTCAAGGTGAAGGAGATCTTTCTCCAGGTGTGAGGTATCAATAGCGCTGCTGCAGCCGAGCAACGCTACAAGCATCCATATCGTGCACATAACCTTCAATTTGTACAATATTACCGTATATCCGCTATAGATTGAACATCAGCTTCAACAGAACGATCCGGCCGGGCAGGGTGTAGGAGCTGGACGTAAAGGTGTTGGCCGAGAGATAGAGGGCTTTATAGGTCTTTATGTTGAGGAAATTGGCCGCATCGAACTGAACGTCGAGCTTCCACTTTTTGAGCCGGTAATTGACCGAGGCATCGGCGAAGAAATAGCTGAGCTCGGGGTTACCCTGGCTGTGCGTAAAATAGTGCTCGCCGGATAGTTTGAATTGCCATTGAGTTGCAGGATTATAATACAGCGCGGCCTGCTGTTGCAGCTGGTCGATGGCGTTTGCCGGCGCTTCCGCCGGAGAATGGCTATTGGTTTGGGTTCCCGTGAGCTGATAGCTGCAGTTCAGCTGGTCGCTCAATTTTGTCGTGGCGCCCAGGATCAGCGTCCGGACGGTGGTGCTAAAGGGTAACAAGGCGCCATTTTGTAGCTGAACCGAGCGGTTGTCCTGCCATTTGAGCTCGCCGCTGAAGGTGGTACGCAAGGCAAAGGAATATTTACTGATGGTGCCATCGGCCGTCCAGCACTTCGTGGCGTTGGCATAAGGTTGTACGATCAGCTGCTGAAGATTATTGGTGATGATGCCCGATGCGATGTTGTTGGCGGCAATTTGCTCATATGCCGCCGAGATGCTGTAGAAGAAGAGGCTCAGCGCCCTGCGGTGACTGAAGCCGGCGGCGGCCAGCAGGTCTTGTTTCAGCGTGAGATCGGCGTTGTTGGCATAGAGTGTCCGGTAGTCTTTAAGGATATAGCCATGATAAATATCCTCGATGGTGCCGGACTGGTTCCGATAATGACAAAGCAAGGTTACGAAGTCTTCGATACCCGTCTTGTATTTAAAGCTCAATTGCGGGTTAAAATAAAGCCGGGACAAACGCTTGTCGAGGGCATAACCAGGGTCGGAATAGTCGATCTGCTGCAAGATCAGCGGCAGGGTCAGGTTCGCCTTGAGATTGTCGCCGGGGATATCGTAGGCTGCCTGGGCGTAGCATCTTTTTTTATCCCAGGTGACGTGGTTGGTCGAACTGTCGATGGCAGGACTGAGATCCGAGGTGAGCTGCTGCGATTGAAGGCTGCCCCCGGCCGTGAGGCTTTTTGTCCCGAGATTACCGGGAATCTTCAACGAAAGATAATCGTTAGTATACCAGGTGGGCACATTGACCCGCTGCATCCCGGGACCTATCGAGCGGGTCTCGGGTTCCATCATATGACTCGCATAGGAATAAACCTGCAGGAGATCGGTAGACCGTAGCGGGGTGATCAGGTTGAGTTCGTTTGAGAAAGTGAGCGGCTGATCCCTGAGCACCTGGTGTACTATCGAGCCATTCGTGTTGAGATCCGAAAAATCGACCCAGCGGTTGTCATCCAGCAGCAGCGCATCATCGAGGTATTGTTTTTCCTTGTTGACGAGGAGGGTCAGCTGCGTATGTAACAGATCGGGGTTGAACCGGTTGTGCTGGGTTTCGGTGTACTGGACGGTGTCGCCCGGCAGGAAAATGTGTGTGTTCTGGCTATAATCCTGTTTCTCCGTATCGTGCAGCCAGGAAGCATTGACCCGGAGCTGTACGCCATTTTTCAGATTGACCAGGTTATTGGCATTCAACAGACCCGACCGGTCGAAAAAATACCGATCGCGTGACAGGGCGGCGGGATCATTTACCGCCCCAAGAGAAAGCAGGCTTGCCGGCGGGTCATTGCCGATGCGTAGCTTATAGTCGGCGAGATTATGCGACAACAGCTCTTGCTGCAGATCGTCGCCCGTGTTATTCCCTTTGAGATAATCAATGGCTTTGTAGCGATCTTTTACCAAAAGGGCGTTGAGGTCGACATTATAATTTCCAGGCAGCCCTGCGCCGACGGTCTCCTGACCCAGCAGTTGTGCTTTGGCCGCTTTTTTAAAGGTGAGGTTGAGCGCTACGTCGTCGCTCATGACCTTGTTTTGCAGCACCTTGACCGGTTGGTGGTTATCGATCACCTGTACCTCGTCGACGGCGGCGTTCGGAATGGTATTCGTGGCGATCGTATACTTATCGTCGAGGAGGTTATCTCCGCCCAGGTAGACACCGGAGACGGGTTTGTTGTTATAGCTGATGGTGCCGTCGGATGCCACCGAGATGCCCGGAAGCCGTTTGATCACGTCGCCGATCACCCGATCCTGCGCGCTGCTGAAGTCCCCTACCCTATAGCTCAGGGTGTCACCACTGGTGCGGAGTCTCGGCCTCGCGTTTCGAACGACTACAGACTGCAGCTGGCTTGCAGCGACTGCGAGACTGAAATCGACGGGCCCGGGTGAAGCGGGTGCGCTGGGTGAGCCGGGAGGGCCGGGCGGGGCCGCGCCGGGTGCGCCGGGTGCGTTGAGTGAGCCGGGTGAGCCGGTAAGCGGCCTGGTCTGTGGTTCGTAGCCTATGCAGCGTACTTCCAGGTAAAGGGCCGCGGAGGGCTGGTTTGGAGGGAGATGCAGGGTGTACGTTCCTTTAGTATCGGTGGTGGTAAAAGCTACGATGGTGTTATTTGAGCTGCTGCGGAGATTGACGCTGGCGTACGGCACGGGGTGGCCTGCGCTGTCGGTGACTCGCCCTTTGAGGTCCTGGGCGGAGGCATGGGACGAGAGCAGGATGGCGGCAAGCAGCCATCCTGCAATGAGGATGACACGGCTCATGGCTTTTCCGGTAATTCGATGGGGTTATTGATAACGGGCGCCGGGGCTACTCTTAGATCCATTTTTGGCCTTGGCCCATTGTCTCCGGCCATGCCGCCGCCATGTGCCGCCATCATGGATTGGGCAAAGGCATTGGGGTCCTTTCGGAAAGCAGCCTGTAGCTTTGCGAAGGCTGAATCGGTGGTCTTCGTTGCATTATCGGGAAGTTTGATCAGGGCAGGATCGTTGTTCATGTCCTCCATGCCCGGCAGTGGTGGCGGCATATTGCCCGGGTTGCCGGAGGAGGCTGTTATAGAGCCTTCGGTTTTAGCTGCCGGCGCGGCCTTTTCGACGCCGTCGAACAGGAACTGGATCTCCTTGTGGTCATCATAGGCCTGGACGATCACTCCGGGCAGGCCGTTGAGTTCCCATGGACCGACGTGTAGTGGCAGATCGGGGCAGAACCAGGCGATGTAATTCCTTCCCCGGAAATGAGCCGTTGCTTTCTGACAATGAAGACCGCCGAGGGTGGCTGTGTCGGGTGTGATCTGCCAATGTATGACGGGCAAAGGCGCTGTTACCAGGAAATTGCCAAACAGGGATTCTTTCCTTATGAGCTTGTGGTCGTTCGGGTATTGAAAGTATTCGGAGCCCGAGCCGGTTAAATGCAGGTTGACCTGGACGTGGCCGCCGGCGCTGACCTGTTGCTGGATGTTCTTTTTAGCCTCCGCAAGCTGCAATTGCCTTTGGTAACTGCGATAGACGGCGGCATTTTTACCGACCGCGAGAACCATATCCTCCTTATAGGGGTTTGCACGGTTCGCTGTATCGCGGACGTGGGAGAATTTGTAATGGATGTATAGGAGCGCGGTGTCGGGCTGTTGTGCCCGGGCGGCCGGGGCGAACAGGATGATCGTGGCGGCCGGGAAAATTAACCATTTCATTGTGATTGTATTTTCAGGCAAGATTATAGCACGGCGCGGCCGTGACAAAAGCGATGTGATGAACCGGGTAAATTTGTTATTTGGCTGCCGGATCACAAAAACGGGCTGTTTGTAACAATCCTTTTCGCTGGACCGGCACTTCTCTTATCTTCGTCTTTATGGGCCGCAGCCGGATCAGATATCTCATCAAGGTCATTATCCATGTCTTGTTTTGGGCGGGGGTATATTATGTATTGAAGGCGCTGACGAGCACTTCTTACAATATGGTGATCAAGACCGTCGACAAGGGCATGCAAACCGTCAACGCTTCGCTGCAGTTCCGGTATTCGCGGGTAGTGCTCGGGTTTTTGATGTTGCTGTTCTATAGCAACAGCCTTTGGTTGTTCAAGAAGGTGATCCGTTTTAAAACCAGCTTCACCCGGGTAGCGGTGATCGCAGGGTGGTTTATTCTGCTTTTTACGATAAACGATCTGGTGATCCGATTGCTCATGGGGCCCGGGCAGGAGCTGCGTATCCCTGCGCCGCCGGGGATTAGGCCCGGGTTTGCATTGCCGCCGCCCGCAGATAGCTGGCTACATCTGCAATTCGTTATAGCGTTGGTGTTTCTGGCGGTGCTGGCGGTTGCCGTAGCCGAGTTCTTCATTAAAGAATGGATACGGAATGATCTGAAGCGCAGCCGGGCCGAGGCGCAGCAGCTCAGCATAGAGATCAGGTTCCTGCGGTCACAGGTCAACCCGCATTTTCTGTTCAATACGCTAAATAACCTTTTTTCGATGGCGCAGCGGAAAGGCAATGACGAACTGGCCGACGGCATTTCGAAGCTGTCCGGTATGATGCGCTATATGATCTATGAAAGCGACACCGGAAAGGTCCCGCTGCAGAAGGAGATCGACTACCTGAAGGATTATATCGCCCTTAACAAGCTTCGGTATGCGGACAGCGAGGTGGCGGTGACCTTTAATCATCCCGGGGCCGAGGTGATCGCCGAGGTGCAGATCGCGCCAATGCTGTTCATTCCCTTTGTCGAGAACGCTTTTAAACATGGCGTGTCGATAGGTCAGCGTTCGGGTATTGTTTTGGTCATTGGCATCGCGTCGGGAAAGCTGATCTTTAGGTGTGAGAATGCCGATTACAGCGCTATCAGGAAGCCGGTGGAAGAGAAGCCGGGCATCGGTCTTGCCAATGTGAAACGTCACCTGGAGCTCGTATATCCCGGCGCCTACGAGCTGCATACGCTTTGTGAGAATGGGAAATATTGCGTACACCTGCAAATCGATCTCGCATGATAACCTGTATTGCCGTGGATGATGAGCCGATGGCGCTCGAGGTGATCGAGCGATATTGCACCAAGAGCGACCTGGTGGAGCTGAAGGCTGTCTTTCGCGAGCCGGTAAAAGCGGTCGAATATCTCGGCCGGGTAAGGATCGACCTGATCTTTGCAGACATCAATATGCCGGATATCAGCGGGATGCAGCTGGTACAAACGTTGTCGCCAAGGCCGATGATCATTTTTACGACGGCCTATAGCCATTATGCCGCGGAAAGTTATAACCTGAACGCCGTCGACTACCTCCTGAAGCCGATCACTTTCGAACGGTTTCTCACCGCGATCAACAAAGCGGTCGCGGCCTTACCCGGGAAGCAGTCTTCTGCCGGGAAGGATGACGACGCGAGTGTGTTTTTTAAAAGCGGGCCACAGACGTACCAGGTCCGGGTGAGAGATATCCTATGGCTTGAAAAGGATGGAAATTATATCAATCTGCATTTAAAAGACAGAACCATCCTTATCCGTGAGAGTATGGTCGATATATTCGACCTGGTGTCCCCGGCCGAGTTTATCCGGGTTCACAAGTCGTATGTGGTGGCCATAAAACATATTGCGATGATCGAGACGCACCAGCTGACGATCAACGGTGAAAAGATACCTATCGGCAGTACGTATCGCGAAACGCTTCGCTCCCGGCTGGGGATCGATTGACGTTTTGGGGTCGGGGCGGATTGGGATCGCGGTTGCCGGTTAGGGCTTTTTCGTTACGTCTACGGCATTCCAGCCTTTTGGTCCTCGTTCGACGGTGTAATTTACCACGTCACCTTCCTTAACGGGGTAGGTCGCCTGGTTAATATGGAAAAAAATCTTGTTTCCGTCATTTTGGATGATGAAGCCAAAGCCTTTGTTCTTATCGAAATAATCGATCTTGCCTTCTTTTAGCGGGTCATCGATCTCCGTTCTTTTAGGCACGCCGATCTCGATGTCTTCGGAATTGATCACTTTCCGTTTTTCAGGGTCGGGTGGAGTGGAGGTGATGTTACCATTTTCGTCAACATAGGCTAACATATCGTCGAGGCCCTTTCCTTTCGACTGGTTGGCCCGGCGCTCTTCCATCTTCTCGCGCTTTTCCTTTTTTTCTTTTTGACGTTGTTTTTCTTTTTCCCGTTTATTGGAACTTTCTTTGGATCTCGCCATAGTTTTTCTTGTTTAATTAAGCAATTGATGCTGGAAAGTGATAGTTGAGCTGAGGGGCGTGGTAAAAGTACCCCTTTATTTGTAGATTCCCGCCAATATTTTGGTAAACCCCGAATCCAGCGAAAAGCCTGAGAGTCAAATGATATGGCGGGCAAGTCTTATCTTTGCGGCGATGAAGGTGTTCTTCTGTCTTTTCGCGGTGTACATCCTGGTTCTAGCGGGCATCCCTTGCCAGGCCGATGATGGTTGCTGCACCGGCGAAATAGCGGTGAACGGAACGCACTGGCCAACGAAGAAACACCCGGGCTATCCCGGTCCCTGTTCGCCTTTCTTTGCGTGCGGGGCCTGTCATGGTTTTGTTATCCCCTGCTTCGACATGCCGCTGGCGGCACACCGGCACCTTGTGGCTGTTCGGCCCGCTATCTACCAAAGCCGGCTTTTAGCTGATTTTCATGCCGCCATCTGGCAGCCCCCCAAATCGGCGATGGCCTAAGACGCGGGGCGACGAACCGCCGCGGCGAACCGGGGCAATGGCCCCGCTCCTATTTCCTTTTATTTCATTTATCGCAACGCCATGAAACAAGCCATGGGCTTTTTACTGGCGCTATGCCTATCCATCACAGGCATGGCCCAGCATATCGTAACTATTCGTATCCAGGACGCTAAAACAAAAGAATCCCTGCCCGCGGCGACCCTTTCGTTATCCGGGCAGCCTACTGCTCAGGCGGACAGCGCCGGTATCGTTCGGCTCCCGGGAGTGGGAGCCGGCCGGTATACACTCCAAGCCGGTCATGTGGGTTACCGGACCTCGTCCATGCTCATCGAGGTCCCCGTGCCGGGGGATAGCCTTACCATTGAATTAGAGCCCGCGGCCGACGAAATGGGCGAGGTCGTCGTATCCTCCACCCGCAGCAATGGGACCCTGCGCAATATCCCCACCCGCGTCGAGGTCATCAATGGCGAGGAACTGGAGGAAAAGGGCAATATGAAACCCGGCGATATCCGGATGATGCTGAATGAGACCACGGGCATCCAGACCCAGCAGGTATCCGCCACTAGTGCCAATTCCAGCATCCGTATCCAGGGGCTTGACGGCCGATATACCCAAATCCTCAAAGACGGATTTCCCTTGTATGCCGGGTTCTCCGGCGGTCTCGGATTGCTACAGACACCACCGCTGGATCTCAAGCAGGTGGAGATCATCAAGGGCGCCAGCTCTACGCTATATGGCGGCGGCGCCATCGCAGGGCTGGTCAACCTTATATCCAGGACACCCACGCCGGACAGGGAACTCCGCTTTCTGGTCAACGGCACATCCGCTGGCGGTCTGGACATCAACGGCTATTATGGACAGCAATTCTCCCATGCCGGGCTCACGCTTTATGCTTCGCAGAACAGCAGCCGCGCCTATGCTCCGGGCAACACCATCTTCACCGCAATACCCCGGACGCAACGGAATGTGCTGGAGCCGAAATTGTTCCTCGACCTGGGTCCGCGGACCAAGTTGATCGCCGGCGTCAGTACCACCTTTGAGAACCGAATGGGTGGAGATATCCTGTTTCTCGACGGCCATAGTGACAGCACGCATAGCTATTATGAACGGAACAAGAGCAGCCGGGTATCTACCGTCTTCAGCTTCGACCATGCTTTCGACAGCCACAGCAGCGTGACCTTTAAAAACTCTTTCAATTCATTCGACAGGGTGATCACTATTCCCGGCTATAGCTTCGACGGCAGCCAGGGGTCGACCTATAGCGAGGCGACGTATCATCGCAGGGGCGACGGGTCCCACTGGATCGTGGGGCTGAACCTTTATACCGATGCCTTCCGGGAGCATCCGCACGCCTCGTTCCCCAGCCGAAACTATTCGCAGACGACGATAGGCGCGTTTTTGCAAAATAGCTGGAAGGTCAACGCCTGGCTTCAGACGGAGGCCGGTGTGCGTAGCGATTATGTTGCGGATTATGGATGGGTGATCCTGCCCCGGGTAACGGCGTTGTTCCGGCTGACGCCGAGTCTGACGTCCCGGCTGGGCGGGGGGCTGGGCTACAAGACGCCTACGATCTTCACCGAGGAGACGGAGCGCATTCAATTTCAAAACGTGCTGCCTGTTTCTCCCGACAGCAACCGGCTGGAACGGTCTTATGGGTTGAATTGGGATCTTACCTATCGGTGGCGGGTGAGCGATGATGTCAACGTTAGTTTCAATCAGCTGTTCTTTTATACCCGGATCGACCGGCCGCTCGAGCTGCGAAATTATAATCCGGGGCTTTATCATCTCGTGAATGTCCCGGGTTATATCGACAGCAAGGGATGGGAGACGAATGTGCGCGTTGCCTATGATGACTTCAAGTGGTATATCGGCTATACTTTCACCGATGCCCATTTGAAAGAAGGCCCGACTATCCTGGAGAATCCGCTGACCGTCCGCAACCGGCTCAACAATATTTTAATGTATGAGGTCGAAGATAAGCTGAAGATCGGGTTCGAGGCCTACTATTACGGCTGGCAGACCCTTACCGATGGGACGCAGGGTAAACCGTACTGGACTTTTGGGCTGATGGGAGAAAAGTTGTGGGGGCATTTCTCCCTTTTTGTGAACTTCGAGAATTTCACCGATACGCGGCAGACCCGGTTCGATACCATCTATACCGGCACGGTTACGCATCCTGTGTTCCGCGATATCTATGCGCCGCTCGATGGCTTTGTCGTCAATGGCGGCATCAAAATAAAGGTGTAAATTGAAGCATTATGGCAACACCTACTTTATACGAATGGGCAGGAGGCGAGGAAGCCATTCAGCACCTTTTCCGCACCTTTTACGACAAGGTCCTTAAAGACGAGCTCATTGGCCCCGTCTTCCGCAATATGTCCCCCGATCATCCCAAGCATGTCGCGCATTTCGTGGCCGAGGTCTTTGGCGGACCGAAGAAATATACACAGGAGGATGGCGGCAGTCATGCGATCATGATCGGCCATCACATCGGTAAGATGCTGGATGATCAAAAGCGAAAACGCTGGATACAGCTGCTTCTCGATACTGCCGATGAACTGGGTATTCCCACCGATCCGGAATTTCGTTCCGCGTTGGTAGGGTATCTCGAGTGGGGTACGCGGATCGCCGTGATCAACTCGCAGCTTACCGAAAATCCCCTGAATGACACGGAGCCGATGCCGAGCTGGGGGTGGGGAGAGACCAAAGGGCCGTATCAGCCATGAGGGGCTTGTGTATCCTTTCTTAGACAATCGGATTTTTAGGAGGTATCTTTGTATACCATTCATACCACTATGAATCTGCCTAAATACCCGGTTGTTGCCAGTGATCCCAGGTCCAGGGTACGAGGAACGGTTGCATTCTACCCAGAATCGACTTGATTGGGCTTTATTCCAGCAGCCCGCCAACGTCAGTGAATTAGCCGAAGACCTACGGCGAGACGGCATCGCAGTCGTCATTCCGCCGCGTAAAAATGAGGAGCCGCATAACTTTATTTATGTCGATCATGATCGTAAAATTTCGGCGGAAGCCTATAGATTAGGCCCGGATTATACTGCCGAGGCAGTGCTGCGTACCCTAGCCGAAGGCCATTCCCGAGCGTCGGATCTCAGCCTACAAAGAACCCTTTCCTTTGCAATGGACGTCCAGGGTCTTAGGTCGAACGGATTCAACCCGAACGTCCCGCAGCCGCTTTCTTCCGTGTTTTCGGCGTCGCCGGAGCCGCCTGAGCACCAGTTGGATCAAAGTCTTGGCCAGCGGCACAGAAGGTGAGTTTCGCTACAGCGCTAACCCTTCCTTTTCTTCTCTCTGGCTTCCTGTTTGTCCAGGGACCAATTGATCAGGTTGGAATAGTTCATGGCAAACCACCCTACCAAGATCAGCAGCGACCACAATTGTATGCCAGGTGTCGATACGCTGCCAATGGTAATCCCTGAGGTCTGAATAAAAGTAAAAAAGCAAAGGAGGTTAATGGTCGCCAACACGAGGATAATTCCAGTCAAGAGCACCGCTTGCCTGAAGCGAACAAAATAAACTACTGCATTGACGATCACTAAGGCCAGGGCAACGTATTGCCGCCAGGTGGGAAGGTACCTATTAGCTGCAAACTCGATCCAAGTATACAGCATGATAACGCAAACGACTATAAAGGGGAGGACAGCGATTAGTTTTTGGCGTTGATTAAGCATTGTTGAGGTATTCTTGATCGGAAATTAGGGACATTAATTTAGGGCAAAATAGGCACTTTTCCGTCATCAAATCTTGTTACTTGATGATTCACCCTCCTCAAGCCCCGCAGACATCTCTGGCGAGTAGCGATTCGGTGTCTTTACGTTCAGGGTTCCTCTTAGGCGCATTCGAAGTGCCGGTGTATCACGGAGCATGCCACCCATGATCCGGCCGACTACTCGGGCGCTAACCAAGGTTAGATAATCAGGATCTGTAGTAGCATAAAGGTCCGGTACATCGGTAAACTCCGTGAAGATCGCTTCTGTTGCCAGATTAAAATAGGCCTTTAGGATATGCTCAATGTCACTGAGATCTTTTGTCCGGGAGGGGTTGTCAGCATTGGCGAACAGCTTTAGCAGGATGATCCCTTCTAACGAACAAACTCTTATCTCTACTCCTTCTACCGTCAGTACGGTAGCAGTCGGCATCACCTCTTTAAAGCCTGGAACATCCATGACAAACAGCTGAGGCTTCTCCAGCCGGACTTCGCTTTCCAGCCCTTCGATCTGGCCGAAAGGCAACAAGTCCACCTCAATCGCTTGTTTATAAAACAGCTTGATCGCGAGCGTTTCGTGGGAAGTGAAAACGCCGGTTGCAACCAGGGCTTGTTTCATTTGCTCGAATTCCCGCTCTGAACCCACCATAATCGCAATGTCGACGTCTTTTGTGAAACGCCGTGGCGTATGCTCCGGTGTTGCCCCTTGCCGGAAGAATTCATTTTGCGACATAGTTAGTTCTAATTTTTTCAGCGATCTCCCAGGACCTGCTGTCGTTGCTGTTACGCAGATCAGCATAGG
>JAICXX010000067.1 GCA_025934485.1 Chitinophagaceae bacterium | reverse complement strand
TCGCCGTGGTATTGGTGATGGTCACGGGCATGGTCAGCGTGTCACCGGGACTCATAAACCGCGGCAGGGCGGAGCTCAGGACCATGGGATCGGCGACGGTGATCGCGGACGCCGCGGAACCAAAGCTTTCGTCCTTAAAGGCTACCGCCATTAGCCGGACCTGACCCGAGAATTGCGGGATATCGAATTCGAATTGTGCTTCGCCGCTGCCATTGGCCTGGGCGATGCCGCTCCAATAGGAGAGGATCTTGATCCGTTTGGCGGGCATGGGGTTGACACGTTTTTTCATGTCGACGTCGCCGTCCCCACCCGTGCTGCTCAGGCTGGCCTTGACTTCAGGGAAGAGCAACGGATAGAGATCGTAACCGGTGACCTCGAGGGCCCGCCGCGCGTAGAAATGGGCATAGGGATCGGGGGTCTCGAAATCCGTGACCTGCAAGACGCCATTGTCGACGGCGGCCAGGGTAACGAGGCTGCCAGGGGCCGCCTTCACCGTGACCTTTTGATGCGTGTGGCTGCGTACCGCCGTCGCCGCGGAGATCTCGACGGGTATCTTCCGGTCGCGGGCTTCGACTCTCACACTCTGATAGCCATGGGCCACGGTGAGCGGGATATCGGACAGCTCATGCGGCTTGATCAGCGTCGCGGTGATATAGACGTTCGGGATGTCGTCGGCGGTGAGGGGTAAGGTGAGAGATGCATTGCGTTTATCGCTAACATCCACATATTGATAGGACAACACTTTATCCGTTTCCATAGTTACGAGCATCCGGCCGCTAAAGGGGGTCTTGAACAGGGCCGTGACATGGTCGCTTATATAATACTGGGACTTGTCGAGGCTGATGTCGATATGCCCTTCCGTGTTGACCCCAAAGGAATTGTTGTCGCCGCCCCAGGCGCCGTAGCTATAGAAGTGGCGAGATACATAGGTGTTGGAACCGGGAACGGAGACCCGCAGCTCGTAGTCGCCGGGGGAGCGGGGGACGAAGGTATAGCGGGTGTTCTCACCGCTCACGGTGACGATGCCGGAGCTGATGGATTTATCCTCCTTTTGGGACTCGTAGCGGAAGTAATTGCCGCTCTTGGTGAGGACGGTGCGATATTCGTGTTTGATCACCTCGACGCGGGCGCTGGCGCCTGTGAGAACCTTTTGATTGCGGTCGAGGGCGATGAGCGGGAAGCTTACCGGCTGGCTCAGCGGGTAAAACCAGTAGCCGTCGTCGGCCACGCCAAAGAATACCTTTTGGGTAAAAATGTCCACCGAGGTGCTGCGACTTACGGGGCGGCCGGTCTCGTCGAAGACGGTAGCGTAGAACGTGGCCTCGAGCTGGCCGATATTCTTAAAGAAATCGGGGACGTCATATTTCTCCTGGGCGTTGCCATGCTCGTCCGTTTCACCCTCTCGTTCCGTTTTGTCGAACGAGGTGGAGTTTTGCGCGGAAAGGCTGAAGTCGTAGTTGTTATAGTTCTTGGGGTTGAAATCCCGCTGTTTCACCTGGATCTCGCATTCGTAATGGCGGTTGGCGGCGGGCGGGCCAAAGAAATTCACCGCATGGACATCGAGGTGCGCGGCGTCGCCTGCCTCAAGGAAAGGCTTGTCGAGCTTGGCCGTCACCTTGATCCGGTCCGGCACAAACTCTTCGATGCGAAAGGGCTGGGTGGCCAACAGCACATCATTACCAGTATAAACTTCCAGCGAATAGCTGCCGGTGATGGCAGACTCGGGGATGTCGACACTTCCGTCCGTGCCGCCTTGTGCGTTGAGGGTCTTGCGGAAGGTCTTCATCTCCTTGCCGTTTGGCAGTAGAAATTTCAGCTGGATGGGCAGCTCGCCGGGGGATTTCCATTGCCGGTCACGAACGATTAGCGCGAAATTGACCTTTTCGCCGGGGCGGTAGATATCCCGTTCCGGATAGACGAAGGCGTCCAGGCCGGAGGTGTTGCTCCGTTTGCCGCCGACTTCGAACCGGGAGGTATTGACGCGGGTCGTAGTAAAGGGCAGGTAGTTGAAATCATCCGCGGACTTGGCGATGATCATCGCCGGTTTAAAGCCGGCGTATTCTTTTCGGGTATAAGTGATCTCGGCGATACCTTCCGCGCTGGTCGTCCCCATGCCCAGCAGCTGGTTGTTGTTGCCATAGGCCAGGATGTTCAAACCGGGAAGGGCTGCCGCCGTTTTGATGGAGTTGGCGAAGACGAGGATCTTTTCACGACCCTCGCGGGCAATGAGCCCGATGTCGCTGAGCGAGACGAAGCGCTTATCACTTACCCAGTAATCACTGGAAGAGCGGATCACAATGTGGTAGATCCCTTTGAATTCGGGTAATTTGTCAGCTATATTAAAGTTGAACAGACGGCCACCGCCCCCGCTGGTGGATTTGGGAAGGCTGCGGGTGTCGACTTCCTGCTGGTAGATGACGTCGCCGAAGGTAAAGTTGTCGTCCACCGGCGCGGCTTCGTCGCCTTCGCCCTCCTCGTCACCGCTGCGGGCAGCCGAATTGTCGGTGCCGGTCTCCTGGGGGTCATAGCCATAATGTGCGGCCGCGAGGAGGTTGTTCTCGTAGACCCGGGAAACGATGATCTTTACTTTCGGGACATTGATGATCTTGACCTCGATGTTCTGAGCCCCCTTGCCGGAGAGATACACCCCTTTGTCATTGGCAAAGGAGATGGAGGGCGCCAGTTGGCCGAAAGTGATATTGCTCGAATATTCTTCGTGAAGGATGCCGCCGATGACGCCGCGTAACCCTTTGGCGACCGTGAGGGTATAGCTTTTTTCCTGGTCGAAATTATCGCTATGGATGGCAAAACCGTCTTCGGTGGGTTCGGCCGTGAACTTAACCGCGGGACTGAAGCTGATGGCGGATGCCAGCGAGCTGGCGGTGACGCCCTGGCTGGTCTGTACGGTGATCGTCCCGGTGGAACCGTCGTGGTCCGTCTGGATCTCGCCGATCGTCAGCACAAAAGGAGAAGGGATGGTAGCCGTGAGGGCTACGTCGTCTTTTAGGCCGTTCGTCCCCCCATCCGGCAGGAGCCCTTTTCCTACTACCAATTTGGCTTCCAGGTTCTTGTCCTCCATTTTGAGATCGAGGAGGCGGAGCGTGATCCGATCCGATACGGAAAGGGTCAGCAGGCTGTAATTCAGGGGTTTCCCGTCCAGCTGGATGCTTAATTTATCCTTCAGGGAATTGGGATTCACCGGATAGTTGAACTGCAGCTCCATTTGTGGCAGGGCTGCGGTTCCACCTTGCTCCTGGACTACCCAGGAGACGTTGCTGTTCTCCAATTTCAGATCGGGGGTATGGAAGATGAGCTCCTCGCCTGTGTTGATGCGGCCATAGGAGCTGTATTGAAGGATATCGCTTCGGAGGGTAGCGTGGAAGGTAGTCGCCGGCGCGAGCGGCTGGGAAGGCGAGAACACCAGCTCGTCCGGATGTTCCCAGCGAAATCGGCCGGGGATCTTGGGTTCGAAAGTCACGTACTGGGTAGAATCCCATTGATCCAATAAGGAGTCCTTGACTAAGGGCTGGTCGAAACGGAAGACCAGGTTGCCGAGGGTGGGAACTTCGTCCCGCGCATTGGTAAAATCCAGGCTGACCGTTTTTCGGTTACAGGCGGACAGCAGGAGTAATACAAAAAGGGGGGTCGTCAGGAAGGCGACGAAGCCTGAGCGGTTACGCATAGAGGGGGTGTGCTAAGAGTTAAGTGGATAACGCTTTTAAAATTATTTTCTTTTGCCGCATGGCAATAAAATATTTATCCTTTTTTGCTTGCGGACCAGTAAAGAAAGATTGAAATTAGTGGGGAGAAGCTAGGGAGGTAACATAAGTTGGCGATTAAAGCCGTGCTGAAGTTACGCCGATGTATAGCCCATTTGCAAGCTTCGATGTGATAAGAAATTGTTAAATGCCGATCATGCGCTGGTTGAAAATTGCGGGGATGGTCGTAGTAGGAGCGTTTTTGAGTTTCCTGCTCCTGAATTGGATCTTTCCTCTCCCCGACCGGATTGAATACTCAACGATCATCACCGATGACAAAGGAGAAATCCTACATGCCTTTCTTACGCACGACCAGCAATGGCGGATGAAAACGGAGCTCGCCGAGATCTCGCCGTTGCTGCGTAAGACCATCATAGCAAAAGAGGACAAATATTTCTATTATCATCCGGGCATCAATCCGCTGGCCATGTTGCGTGCTTTGGCGCGGAATATCCTGCACATGCGGCGGACGAGCGGCGCCTCTACCATTACGATGCAGGTTGCACGGGCGCTGGAACCCAAACGGCGTACTTATTGGAACAAGCTGCGGGAATCGTTTCGGGCTTTGCAGCTGGAATGGAAATATCCCAAGGATGAGATTCTGCAACTCTATCTCAACGTCGTGCCATATGGCGGCAATATCGAGGGTGTCAAGGCCGCCTCGGAACTTTATTTCAAAAAGAATCCCGACAACCTCTCGCTGGCGGAGATCACGGCCTTGTCCGTTATCCCGAACAGGCCTTCTTCGCTGGTGATAGGAAGGAATAATGATGCGATCGTCGAGGAGCGGAACAAGTGGCTGCATCGCTGGGCACGCGAGAAGGTCTTTACGAAAAAGGAGATCGAAGATGCGTTGGCCGAGCCGCTGACGGCTACACGGGGGACGGTCCCCTCGCTGGTGCCGCAACTGGCGCTGAAGCTGCGCAGACAGGGCGGGCCGGTGATCCACAGCACCATCGTGCTTAACTCGCAGCTGAAGATCGAAAAGCTGGTCAAAGACTATTCGCGGACGTTAACGCTGAAGAACATCCGCAACGCCGCCGTGATCGTGATCGACAACAATACGCACCGGGTCGTGAGCTATGTCGGCAGTGCCGATTTCCATGACTCCGCGGACGGCGGCCAGGTCAATGGGGCGGCGGCGGTACGTGAACCCGGCAGTACGTTAAAGCCCTTGCTGTACGGCCTTTGCATCGACCGGGGGTTGCTCACTCCTAAAAGAATGATCACCGATGTGCCGATCAATTACGACGGCTATGCGCCGGAGAACTATGATAAACGCTTTAACGGGTATGTGACCATGGAATATGCCCTCGAGCATTCGCTGAATATCCCTGCCGTCAAGAGCCTGAAGGCGCTGGGAAAGGACAAGCTAATCCAGCGACTTGAGCTTTGTGATTTCCGGGAGATCAGCCGCGACCGCAAGAAGCTGGGGCTGTCGTTGATCCTCGGCGGGTGCGGGGCGACATTGGAGGAGCTCACGGGGATGTACAGCCTTTTTGCGGACAGCGGGGTGTATGTAAGGCCGAGCTATATGTGGGACACCGCGGGGGCGGGGGCCAGGCAGGTCGCGGGCGGCCAGGCGGGGGGCCGGAAGCCGGGAGGCCGGGAGCCGGCGGGCGTCAAGATCCTGAGCCCGGCTGCGACCTTTATGATCAATGAGACCCTGTCCAAGGTCAACCGGCCGGATTTCCCGTTGAACTGGGAGAGCACGGTCCATCTGCCCAAGATCGCCTGGAAGACGGGGACCTCCTATGGGCGGCGGGACGCCTGGAGCATCGGCTATAACCTGCGTTATACCGTGGGGGTGTGGATAGGGAATTTTTCCGGGATAGGCGTGCCGGAGCTTAGCGGGGCCAATGTCGCGACGCCGCTGCTGTTCAAGGTCTTCAACACCATCGATTATGACGACGACGGTCCCTGGTTCAGCCAGCCTGCGGATTGCGACATGCGGATGGTGTGTTCCGAGACCGGATTGCCGCCGGCCGATTTCTGTACCCACCTGGTGACCGACTACTTCATCCCTCTTGTCTCCACGGCCAATAAATGCGATAACCGCGAAGAGGTCTTTATCTCGGCGGACGGAAAGATATCGTATTGCCGGGCCTGCCTGCCGGCCAGCGGGTATAAAAAGAAATGGTATACTGTGATCCCGCCGGAGATGAAGGAATATTATGACCTCAATCATATCGCTTACGAAGCGATCCCGCCGCATAATCCTATGTGTGAGCGGGTATTCAAAGAAGGGGCGCCGATGGTAACATCGCCCAGCAATGGCAGCGAATACCTGATCAACCGAAAGGACCCCGAGCCGTTGATGCTCCGCTGCCGGGTGACGAACGATGTCGCCAGGGTCTATTGGTATATCAACGATAAATTCTATCGTGCCAGCGAGGCCCGGGGGGCGGCATTCTTTGTGCCCGATGAGGGGCCGGTGAAGATCTCCTGCACCGATGACAAGGGGCGTAACCGGAATATCTGGATCCGGGTGAAGTATGTGGATCTATGAGGACCAGTTGACATGTTGTCCGACCAATTTCCAATGCCCGGTAGTGGTGAGACGGAAAATGAACGTGCTGCCTGTGCCGCAAACCTGGCCGCAGATCATATTCATGTCGATCACGGCGAATCCGCCGTTGTCTGTGAACTGCGGCAGGGAAAAGCTATAGACGATATTGAGCGAGGTAGGTTTGTGGGCGAACGTAGGGTTGAGCGCCAGGATGGAATCGGCCTGTTTACGGGTGACGCAGATCGCTTTGTTCAGGCGTTGTTGTTTCCAGAAATAGGGGAGGCCGGCGGAGAGATAGACCTTTTCGGAAAGCTCGTTGAGGGCTTGAAAGGGCAGCGGTTCGCGCAGATAATACTTGACCCAATCGTCGTAGTTATATTTGAGAAAACGGCAGGAGTCGGTGCCTACTACCAGGTAGTAATGATCGAAGTTGCTATCCACCACCGAGGTGTAGACGGCATTCACGAATTCTTCGGGACTCGGGATATCGGCGCCGGCGGCTGTTTTTTGTGCCCGGGCCGAGCAGGTGATAAGGGAAAAACTTAGTAGGAGCAGAAAATGACCGCGCATGTACACTAAGATCGGAAATACAACGTTAAAGCAATTCTAAAACGGGAGCGCCCGGCATAGGCCGAGCGCTCGAAAATCCAATATCTTGGTGATGAACTTTGGTTTCATCGTGTTTGGGACTCCGGGGCTGGTCGCTTCCCGTTTGCCTATAATCCGAAACCACCGTAGGCGGTTCGTCCGCGGACAGACATTAGCTTAGTCTGCTTTGTGCACGCCGCCGGCGCCGCTGACATGTTGTTCGACATCGGTCGCATTTCCCTTGTAATCTACATTACCCGCGCCGCTCACGCTGGCGCTCAGCTTTACACTCGCATAGACCTCTGCCGAGCCGAAACCGGAAATGGTGACATCCGTATTTTCCGCGAGAAGATCGTAGCAATGAGCGTTGCCGGCGCCGGAGAGATCGAGCCGTACGTCTTTGGTCTGTCCCTTCAGCGTGATATTGCCGGCGCCCGATAATTTAGCGCTAACATGGGGCGCGTCGACGTCTAGCTTGATATTTCCCGCACCGCTCAGATGCATGTCGAGACCGTCGCTGCTGGTGATCTTATCCCGGGATTCGATGTTGCAGGCGCCGGAGGCTTCGATCCGGTCTAATGTTGGCGTGGTCACGTACACTTTGATGTCGTTCGAGGAGACGAGGTTGAATCCTTCGCGTTCGCGGACGGTGACTTCATCCCCGTTTTGCTCCACATCGATAAATTTCAGCAGGTTGTCATCGCCTTCGAGCTTTATGGCGGCATGGTCGCCGGTGGAAATATAGACGTCGGCGTTCAATCGGAGGTTCAGGGTCTTGAAGGCGCTGATAGAGCGGTCGTCGGTTTGGACATTGCCGTCGCCATGGACCCTTTTACCGCCCCACCCCTGGCAGGCGCCGAGGAAAAATGGTAAGGCCAGTAGCAACCATACGGACCGAAGTTGTGTCAAGCAGGCGTTTCTCATATATAAGCGTGTTTTAGCAAATCTACGTACCTTAGCGTGATCTATGACGGAAAAGATACTAATTCTTGATTTTGGTTCCCAATATACTCAATTGATCGCCAGGGCTGTACGTGAAGCCAATGTCTACTGTGAGATCACTCCTTTTTCCAAGCCTGTAGTTTTCGATCCTTCGCTTAAGGGTATTATCTTATCCGGTTCGCCATTTTCTGTTAACGACGCGAATGCCCCGGAGGTGGATATCAAAACACTTGCTTCCCGGCTGCCGGTGCTGGGGGTTTGCTATGGTGCGCAGCTCACCGCCAAACAATTCGGCGGACGCGTAGCGAACAGCAACAAGCGGGAATATGGCCGGGCGCTGATGAATAAGCAAAAGGACAGCCCGCTGCTGAAGGACGTCACCGAACGGTCGCAGGTGTGGATGAGCCATGCCGACACCATTCTGGATCTGCCGGCGGGTTTCGAGGTGCTGGCGGCGACGGAAAGCATTCCTTATGCCGCGTTCAAAAGGTCGGATGGGGAGCAGCCATTGTATTGTTTACAATTCCATCCCGAAGTATATCATTCGATCGAAGGCAAGAAGATCATCCGGAATTTTTTGGTCGACGTCTGCGGTTGCAAGCAGGATTGGACGCCGGCACATTTTATAAGCGATACCGTTGCAGCTTTGAAGCAACAGATCGGCGACCGGAAGGTGATCATGGCGCTCAGCGGCGGCGTCGATTCCACCGTAGCGGCGACGCTGATCCACAAGGCTATCGGCGACCGGCTGCACGGCATATTTGTAGACAACGGCGTACTGCGGAAGGATGAGTTTACGCAGGTTCTTCAGACCTATAAAAACATCGGATTGAATGTCAAGGGAGTCGACGCCAAGAGTCTTTTTTATAGCGAGCTGGCGGGCAAGACTGACCCCGAGGCGAAACGGAAAACCATCGGCAGGCTTTTTATCGAAGTATTCCAGCAGGAAGCAAAAAAAGTCGCCGGTGTGGAATTGTTGGGCCAAGGTACGATCTATCCCGATGTGATCGAGAGCGTGAGTGTACATGGCCCATCCGTAACCATCAAATCCCATCACAATGTGGGCGGGCTGCCTGCGACCATGCACCTGGAGCTGGTAGAGCCGCTGCGTTTTTTGTTCAAAGACGAGGTACGGAGAGTGGGGGCCGAGCTGGGTATCCCCGACGACCTGTTACAGCGGCATCCCTTCCCCGGTCCGGGTTTGGCGATACGTATCCTGGGCGAGGTCACGGAGGAGAAGGTGCACTTATTGCAGGAAGCAGATCATCTCTATACGAGCGGGTTGAAACAGCACGGTCTTTATTCGGCGGTTTGGCAGGCAGGTGCTATCTTGTTACCGGTAAAAAGCGTTGGCGTCATGGGAGACGAGCGGACGTATGAATTTACGGTAGCGCTGCGCGCGGTGACTTCGGTGGATGGGATGACGGCGGACTGGGCGCATTTGCCGTATACGTTCCTTGCGGATATCTCCAACGAGATCATCAATAATGTCAAGGGGATCAACCGGGTGGTATATGATATCAGCAGCAAGCCGCCGGCGACTATCGAGTGGGAATAATGAAACAACACATCCGATATTCTTTGTTATTGCTGTCGTGTTCTTTCGCGATGGCATTATCCGTTCGGGCGCAGGTGGACACGGCAGGACATCCGGCCGACACCCTGCATTCAGCGCCGGATACCTCCCGCCTGCGGCTGGCGATCTTTGCGCCGCTGTATCTCGATTCCGCCTTCGACGCGAGCGGTAACTACCGATACGATAAAAATTTCCCCAAATTCATAAGCCCGGGGTTGGAGTTTTATGAGGGCGCACAGCTGGCGCTGGATACGCTGGCAAAAGAGCATGTACAGCTCGACGTGCAGATCTACGACACCCGTAATGCCAAAGAAACCCTGCAGCAAATGCTGGACGACAGTTCCATGGCACATGTGGGGCTGATCATCGGACAGGTGAGCAGCACCGGTGAGCTGCAGCAACTGGCGGCGGCGGCGCAAAAGAAGAATGTCCCCTTTATTAATGTCAACTATCCCAACGACGGCGGTATTACCAACAATCCGAGTTTAGTGATCCTCAATTCGACCCTCAGGACCCATTGCGAAGGGATCTACCGATATTTGCAGCGTAACTACGCTACCAAGTCACTTGTCTTTTTCCGGAAGAGCGGCGCCCAGGAAGACCGGCTTAAAAGCTATTTTACCGAGCTGGATAAAAAAACGAACGGAGTGCCGCTGAAGATCAACTATGTTACGCTGAACGATAATTTCACTGCTTCGGATGTTGCCGCTGCTTTAGATAGCATGAGCTTAACGGTGTGTATCGCGGGCTCGCTGGACGATGCGTTCGGAACGCGGCTATGCCAGCAGTTGGCCGGTCTGAAAAGCTATCAGACCAAGGTGATCGGCATGCCGACCTGGGACAACCTGGACTGGACAAAGCCCGACTATTCGGGGGAAGAGATCGTTTATACCACTCCTTTCAATATCAATCTGCAGGATACGCTGGTGAAGTCCATTCAGCAGCTCTTCAAGACCCGGTTCTATTCCCGGCCCAGCGATATGGTGTTTCGGGGATATGAGACCGTCTATCGTTTTGGCCATCTGCTTGTGCTCCATGGCAAGAACCTGAGTGGCAGCATCGGGGAAAACAAATTCAAGGTCTTTACCGATTTCGAGATCCTGCCGGTGTTTCTCAACCGGCAGACGATGACGCTGGATTATTTCGAGAACAAGAAGCTTTATTTCATCAAAAATCTGGACGGGACCACGACGGTGGTGAACTAGGGCCCTGGCCGGCGCGTTATCTATACGCATGCCGCTAATTGAATTTACCGATAAAGGACTTTATTGCGCTCAGGGGCGTTTCTACATCGACCCCTGGCGGCCGGTAGACAAGGCCGTGATCACGCATGCCCATAGCGATCATGCGCGGGCGGGCAGTGGGAGCTATTTGTGTCACCGGCTTACGGTGCCGCTGCTCGAGCTGCGGCTGGGACCGGAGGCGGCTTTGGCGGGTTCGGCCCCGGGAGGCCTTTATCAGGGGGTTGAATGGGGCGAGGCCGTCTACCTCGATGGGGTGCGGGTAAGCCTGCATCCGGCGGGTCATGTGATCGGGTCTTCGCAGGTGCGGGTCGAATACCAGGGCGAGGTCTGGGTCGTCAGCGGTGATTACAAGACCGAGGACGACGGGATCAGTGGGGCATTCGAGCCGTTACGATGTAATGTCTTTATAACGGAATCGACGTTCGGACTACCCATTTATCACTGGGATCCACAGCCGGTGTTGTTCGACTCCTTGCAAAATTGGGTTGCCGACAACCGGGCGCGGGACAAGACATCGGTGTTGATCGCCTATAGTCTCGGGAAAGCGCAGCGGGTGCTGCTGGGACTCGAGCCCACCGGCGTGGAGGTGTATGTGCATGGCGCCATTTGGAATGTGCATCAAACCCTGGTGGCTGCGGGCGTAGCCCTGCCGCCGGTGCAACGCGTGTTGCCGGATATGCCCAAAGAATGGTTTCGGGGAAAGGCCGTCATCGCGCCGCCAAGTGCCGAGAGTTCGTCATGGATGCGGCGGTTCCCTGCGTACGCCATGGGCATCTGCAGCGGCTGGATGCAGGTTCGGGGCAATGTGCGGCGCCGGAACGCGGATGCGGGTTTTGCAATGAGCGATCATGCGGACTGGAAAGGATTGTTGGGTGCGATCGAGGCTACGGGAGCCGAAAAGGTCTTTGTCACGCATGGATTTCAGGCGGCGCTCTCGCGGTATCTCAATGAGAAGGGTATCGAGGCGGCGGAGGTGCGGACCGAATATGGAGAGGATGAAGAAGGGGGAGAGCCGGCGGAGGCTGGCGGCGGGACGGAGGACGCGGGCAATGCTTAATGCGATACCATCTATAGGTGGGATGCGGCGGTTTGCCGCCCTGGCGATAAAGCTGGGCACCAGCACCAAGACCAACGACAAGCTGGAGGCGTTGGAGGAGTATTTTACCGATGCCGAAGATGCGGACAAGGTCTGGGTGATCGCCTTATTCAGCGGACGGCGGCCCAAACGCACCGTCAATACGACCTTGTTATGGGAATGGTGCCGGGAACTCACGGGATTGCCGCCCTGGCTATTCGAAGAAAGTTATCATACGGTGGGCGATCTGGCGGAGACCATCGCATTGCTCTTACCTCAACCAGTGAGCCATTCCGGCGACACGCTGACTTACTATCTCGGGCGGCTGTCTGCCTTGGGAAAAGAGACCGAAGAAGAAAAGAAAGCGTTTGTACAGCAATGCTGGGCGTCGATGGATACCGACGAGCGATTTGTCTTCAACAAGTTCATCACGGGCGGCTGGCGGATCGGCATCTCGCAGCAAACGGTGGTCAATGCGCTGGCGCGGGCGACAGGAGTAGACGCATCCGTGATCGCGCATCGCATCAGCGGGGACTGGGACCCGGCGATAACCCCATATCAGGCTCTCCTTAGCGGTGAGGGAGGCGGCAGTGAGTTATCGCGCCCCTACCCTTTTTATCTGGCGTATGCGTTGGAAGATGAGCTGAGCGCGCTCGGTGAGCCGGCAGCCTGGCAGGCGGAATGGAAATGGGATGGGATCCGCGGCGAGCTGATCCGCAGGGGCGACACGATATTCGTGTGGAGTCGCGGAGAGGAGCTGATCACCGAGAAATTTCCGGAGTACCAGATCTTTAAAGAGCGGCTGCCCGTCGGCACGGTACTGGATGGAGAGATCATCGGGGTCGAACCGGCGGAGGATGGTGGGACCTTGCCCTTTGCTGTGCTTCCGTTTGCGGCGTTGCAAACGAGGATCGGGCGGAAGAATGTCACGAAAAAACATCTGAGCGAGGTGCCCGTGGGCTTTATAGCTTACGATCTTTTGGAATATGGCGGCGAGGACTGGCGCGGCCGTCCCTTACAGGAGCGAAGGACACAGCTGGAGGCGATCGTGAGCGCAATGGGGCATCCGTTGCTGCAGCTTTCGCCGGTGATCCGGTTCGACAATTGGGAGGCGTTGGCGATGGCCCGTGGCGGAGCCCGGGATCATGGCAGCGAAGGGATCATGCTGAAGCGCAAAGATTCGATCTACCAGGTAGGAAGAAAGCGCGGCGACTGGTGGAAATGGAAGATCGATCCGCTGGTGATCGATGCCGTGCTGGTGTATGCGCAAAAAGGACATGGGCGGCGCAGCAATCTCTATACCGACTATACTTTCGCGGTGCGTTCGGGTGATCAGCTGGTGACCTTTGCCAAGGCCTATAGCGGTCTTACCGACAAGGAACTCGCGGAAGTAGATGCCTTTGTCAAGAAGAACTCGCTGGAGAAATTCGGGCCCGTGCGCACGGTGAAGCCGGAGCTTGTCTTCGAGATCGCCTTTGAAGGAATCGCCGCATCGTCGCGGCATAAATCGGGCGTCGCCCTGCGTTTCCCGCGGATCAACCGCTGGCGGCGCGACAAGACACCGGCCGATATCGATACGCTGGACGCGCTTAAGAAGATGCTCGAGTTGTATGGGAAGTAGTAAATTTACGCTATGATCAAGCTGATGGTACTGGCGTTGCTGGGGTTGATAGGATTGGCCTTTATACAGGTCTTGCGGCCAATTGAGGAGGAGCCGGTGCCCATACCCGCGAGTCCGCAGCGAAGCGGTGATCCCGAGGCGGGGTATCGTTATCTCACGACGGGCGATTATCTCAAGAGCGGTCTCCCCTACGCCCTATTCCTCGCCGGCGTTGCCAGGGATCCGGCCAACGAGCTGCATCGCGACAGCCTGAATGCCGTAATACCGTATCAATACACGGCGGTGAAAGCGTCGAATGGTGAGGTTGTCGTCGCACCGAACTGTATGGAGTGTCATGCGCAGGTGTTCGACGGCAAGTTGTATGTGGGGCTGGGAAATTCCATGATCGATTTTACCGACCACAAGAAATTGAATCCCCGGCTGGCTGTGCTGGCGCAGAAATTCCTGGAACGGAGCAACCCCCGGCAGTTGGAGGCAGCGATGCCCTTCCTGCGGGCGATGCAGGCGATCAGCGGCGATCTGTATACGGAGGTTCGGGGCGTGAATTCCGCGGACCGGCTTGCGAATCTGCTGGTGGCGCATCGCGATCCGCAGACCTTGCGATGGAGCGGGCAGCCGGTGATCCCGGTGTCGGGGCGGGTGGTGCCCACCGATACGCCGCCCTGGTGGCTCCTGAAGAAAAAACATGCGATGTTCTACAATGGTTTCGGCCGGGGTGATTTCGGCCGGTTCCTGATGGCCTCGAACCTGCTTACGGTAAGCGACAGCGCGGAAGCGCGGGAAGTGGATAGTCATTTCAACGATGTGCTGGCTTACATTTATTCCATCGAGCCGCCAAAATATCCGTATCCGATCAACGCCACGTTGGCGAAAAGAGGTGGCGTACTCTTCGTGGAGCATTGTGCGAAATGTCATGGAAGCTACGCTAATGTCGGTCCTTCGGACAAGTCGACTCCGTCGACTTCGGGAGGCGGCGGCGAGTATCCGAATTTATTGATCCCGGAGTCGTTGGTCGGTACGGATTCCATGTTATACAAAAGCAATTATCAGTCGCCGCAGTTTATCGAGTGGTTCAACAACAGCTGGTTTGCGCAGGGCGATCATCCCGCTCGGCTGGAGCCCTTCGAAGGGTATATAGCTCCGCCGCTGGATGGTATCTGGATCACGGCGCCTTACCTGCATAACGGATCAGTACCTACGCTGGAAGCCGTGCTCAACAGCCGGATACGGCCGACGTACTGGTCGCGGGACTTCAATAAGCCGGAATATGATTACGCGGCGGTAGGCTGGAAATATACGCGGGAGGCGAGGCCGGCAGCGGGGGCAGATAGATCGGCGCGGCCGGCGGCTGCAGTGGGTAGATCCATCTACAATACGACGCTGCCGGGTTACGGGAACTATGGCCACAAATTCGGGGATCGGCTCACCGATGCGGAGCGAAAAGCGGTTATCGAATACCTCAAGACATTATAGAATGTGTTAAGCGGGACGTAATTAAAATGCAATTAAAAGAAACCATAGGATATAAGACAATAGTAACATGGATGGCCGCGGACGGACGGCAGCCATTCGCCTTTCAGGAGGAGGCCTGGCAATATATTCTGGAAGGGCGTTCCGGACTGGTGAATGCGCCTACAGGCTGCGGTAAGACTTTCTCTGTATTCCTCGGGGCGGTGATCGATTTCATCAACCGGCATCCGGACGACTACCGGACGCGCGGCGGCAACGGCTTGCAGCTGCTTTGGATCTCGCCGTTGCGGGCGCTGGCCAAGGACATCGGGCGCGCCATGGAGGAGGTACTAGCGGGACTGGGTATGCGCTGGCAGGTGGGCACGCGAAATGGGGATACCGATCCGGCCGAGCGGGCGCGGCAAAAGCGGAAGATGCCCGAAGTGCTGATCATTACGCCCGAGAGTTTACACTTATTGCTTGCGCAAAAAAATTATCCCGAGGTCTTCAAAGTCCTGAAGGTTGTCGCCGTGGACGAATGGCATGAATTGTTGGGCAGCAAACGCGGCGTGCAGGTCGAGCTGGCGCTCGCGCGAATCCTGGGGACCAGGGGCGGGTCGGGGGTTTCGATCATCGGGATCAGCGCGACCATCGGGAACCTGGAGCAGGCCGGGGAGGTGCTGCTGGCGTCAATGCATCGTGGTGAAGGGGGTTTTATCGTGCGGGCGGTGATCCATAAACCCATCGAGGTGGAATCGATATTTCCGGATGAGATAGAAAAGTATCCGTGGTCTGGCCACCTCGGACTAAAACTTATTCACAAGGTCATCCCCATCATAATGTCCAGCCGGACGACGCTGATCTTTATCAATACACGCGGGATGAGCGAGACATGGTATCAGAGCCTGTTGAATATCTGTCCCGATCTGGCGGGGGCCATTGCCCTGCATCACGGGTCCATCGATATGGAATTGCGCACGTGGGTGGAGGAGGCGTTGCATGAAGGGAAGCTAAAGGCGGTGGTTTGTACGGCGAGTCTCGATCTGGGGGTCGATTTCCGGCCGGTGGAGACGGTGATCCAGGTAGGCAGCCCCAAGGGTGTCGCACGTTTTCTGCAGCGGGCGGGGCGTAGTGGGCATCAGCCGGGCCAGGTCAGCAAGATCTGGTTCCTGCCGACCCATTCGTTGGAGCTCATGGAAGCCGCGGCGTTGAAATCGGCGATGCAGGAGGGACTGATCGAGAGCCGCGAGCCGATGCTGCTCAGTTTCGATGTCCTGATACAGTTCCTGAGCACGCTGGCTATTTCGGATGGTTTCTATGCCGACGAGCTGTTCCGGGAGTTGAAGCAAACCTATTGTTACAGCGAGATGACGGAGGAAGAGTGGCGGGAGATCCTGCATTTTATCACCGAAGGCGGGGAGGCGTTACATCAATACGACGAGTATCGAAAGGTGGAGCTCATGGAAGGCGGATTGTATAAGATCAACAGCCGTCGCGTGGCGATGCGGCACCGGTTGCATATCGGGACCATCGTGAGTGAGCCCATGCTCAAGGTCCGCTGGGTGAGTGGCGGATATGTGGGTGTCATCGAAGAATATTTTATCTCGCGGATGGAGCCCGGGGAAACGTTCACGCTGGCGGGGCGAAACCTCGAGCTGGTTATGATCAAGGATATGACGGTGCTGGTGCGGAAGTCGAATGCCAGGAAATCGCGGGTGCCGAGCTGGAATGGGGGGCGGATGCCGTTGTCGGCGAATCTGGGGATGATGCTGCGGCGCAAGCTGGACGAGGCAGGTCTGATGTTGAGGGCGATGCTGGAAGGGGAAGAGCCGGTGGTGGACATCGAGCTCCGGGTCTTGCAGCCGTTATTCGAGCTTCAGGCGGCACTGTCGTATATGCCGCGGGAAAACGAATTGCTGATCGAGCAGATCGAGACCAGGGATGGGTATCATCTGTTCGTCTATCCTTTTGAAGGACGGCTGGTGCATGAGGCGATGGCGGCGTTGCTGGCTTACCGGATGAGCAGGATCACGCCGATAAGTTTTTCTTTCGCCATGAACGACTATGGTTTCGAGCTGTTGAGTGATCAGCCGATCCCGCTGGATGATGCGAATGTCTATGAGCTTTTTAGTCCGGACAACCTGACAGCGGATATCCAGCGAAGTGTCAACAGTGCCGAGATGGCACGGCGGAAGTTTCGGGATATCGCGGTGATTGGCGGGTTGATCTTTCAGGGTTACCCTGGGGAATATGCGAAGGCGCGGCATCTCCAGAGCAGTGCGGGGTTGTTGTTCAATGTCTTCGCGGAATACGACCCCAACAATCTGCTGATCCGCCAGGCGTATAACGAGGTCATGGAACAGCAGATGGAGGAGCAGCGTTTGCGGAACATGCTGGAGCGGGTCAGCCGTGGCCAGATGGTCCTCCGTTGGCCGAAACAGCTTACGCCGTTTTGTTTTCCCTTGAAAGTAGACAGCATGCGGGAAGACCTGTCCAGCGAGAAGCTGGAGGACCGGGTTCGGAGAATGCAGGCACAGCTTCGGTAGCCTTCTATTTCAGATATTTGAGTTGTGTAGCGTAAAGGATGATAAAGATGACATAGATACAATAGCCGAACATGGCGGCGATACCCGTGGCGGCATTGCCGAAGAAGATGATGGCTGTAATGACCGGTAAAAGTTCGCCGATGATATAGATCGTGAAGCCGGTCTTTTTCAGCTTCCGCATTTCCATTGCTCCATAGATACAGAGGCCGCAGCCGACAAGGGTGAGGATGAGGATAGGGACGCGATTGTCGAGGGCCCTGCGCGCTGCTTCTACGGGATCTCCGCCCGACATGCGTTTGACCCAATCCGGAAGTTGGTCGAGATTCGCAGAGGTCAATGCCTCATAGGAGGCGCGGGCCTTTGCGAAGGTCCAGAAGGCGCTGATAAGTCCGACACCGCTACCGATAAAGGTAAGGATCGTCAGGACATTGATCATACCCGGCAGTTTGCCGGGTTCTTCCAGGATATGTTCTTCCCGGGCGGGTTGGTTGAGGTCTGCCATTAAGTTGGTTTTTGTTGAGTCTAAAGTAAACACTTTTCTACTACATTTGCAACCGAATTCCAATCCCGAATTCCAACCAGAAAACATGCAACCGGCATTTCCATATCGTCTTCGTGGGCAGCAGCTTTGGCTCTCGCCCGACCGATGTGTCTATTGGGAGGAGGAGCAGTCCCTGATCCTTTCCGATCTGCATTTCGGGAAGACGGGTCATTTCCGGAAGGCGGGTATTGCCGTGCCGCAAAGCGTCTATCGGGAAGACCTGTTGCGGCTGCTTTGTCAGATCCAATATTTCCGGCCGCGGCGGTTGCTTGTGGTGGGCGATCTCTTTCACAGCCGGGAGAATAAGGAGCTGGCGTTGTTTTTAAAATGGCGCGACGATTTCCCCGATCTGGGTATTCATTTGATCCAGGGGAATCACGATATCCTGCATGAGAGCTGGTATGCGAAGGCGGCCATCGAGCTCAGCCGGGAGACGCTGCAAGTAGGGCCGTTCTCTTTTGTGCACGACATTGAGGATGTGCAGCCTGGCGAGGATGCGCAGCTTGGTAAGGATCTTGCGGCTCGTGGGGATCTTGCGGCGGGCGAGGATGTAAGTCCGGCTGGCGGCTCGTACTATTTTTCGGGGCATCTCCACCCCGGCATCCGGCTTAGGGGTATGGGCAAGCAGAGTCTGCAGTTCCCGTGTTTTTATTTCGGGAGCGACTATGCTGTGTTGCCCGCTTTTGGGCGATGGACGGGGACGGTATCGATCGACCCGGCGCCTAAGGACAATGTGTTTGCCATTCTGCCGGGGATCATGCAGATACAGTAATGAACTTACCTGGCCTGCGGGGCCTGATTCATCTTTTTCTAAACCTAATTCAATTTCTTTTTGATCGTACTGACCTGGTCCTGCAGGTTGCTCACGAGGTTGGCCAGCTGGTTGACGTCCCAACGTTGCTGGGTATTGGCCTTGCTGATGATCATGGTCGCCTTCCATACCTCGATGACGTCGTCCGAATTGACGTTGTAGGGTTGGTAGGAGGTGTTGTCGCTTACCAGGGTCAGCTTGTTCTTCGATTTGTTGTTCTTCATCACCCGTTTGTAGACGATGCCTTCGTTGCGGGATACCACGATATAGGTCTGGTTGCTTTTTATCTCTTCCATATCATCCACCTTTTCGCCCACGATCACGGAGCCGCTGGTAGTGGGGAGCATGGAGTCGCCCACGATCTCGAAGGCACGGTAGTTGCCGGGGGCCAGCATCGGGAGCGTAAAGGTATTGAGCTCGTCGAGGAACTCAGGATCGGCATAGCCTGCCAGATAACCGGCGGCGGCTTTTACCGGCACCAGCTGGATATCGTTGGTTGCGGCGATGAGCTTCTGGGCCCTTCTCTTGGAGAGGTAGGTGCTGCCTTTGGTGTCGCTGAGGTCTTTGCGGAGCAATTCGTCGAGGGTGAGCTTGAACATGTCCGAGATCGTTTCCAATACTTCCAGCCGGGGTTCGGCTCTTTCTTCTTCGTAGGCGCCCAGCAGTGAGCGTTTGATACCTAATTTGGCGGCAAATTCTTCCTGGGTCCAGCCCCGCAGCTTGCGGAGGTATTTGAGGTTTTGACCTGCGACTGACATAGGCTAATATATTTAGCACTAAGATACTAACATCTTTGTCAATGTAAAAAATTTTTTTTATGCTGTGCGAAAAACGACCTCCTTTGGGTGGAAGTGGCCGAATTTTTTGGCGGGGGCAATGGGGTACTGCAGGGCAATTGCGGGTCGGGAAAACGGGGGTGCTTAGGGCGCCGGTGGGCGCTTTTTTCGTACATTTGCTTCCCTGTCAATTTGACCTGGCCGGGAGGATAGCATCATATTTGACGCAAATTTCTGTCCTGCCGGACGGGCCATCCGGGCGGCCAGGGATACGAGATAATTCAAATCATTAATAACCAAGGAATTATGTTAGGTTTTTTATCGAAAGTCTTCGGCGGGAACAAGTCGGAAAAAGATATTAAGCATATCACGCCGATCGTAGCGGAGATCAACCGGCATTTTGTGGCTTATAACTCCCTGACCAACGACGAGTTGCGTGGCAAAACGGTGGAGTTCAGGGCCCGGATCACGGAGCATCTCGCCGAGACCGATGCCAGGATCGCCCAATTGAACCAGCAGGCGGAGGAACTGCCCTTTAGCGATATCAATGGAAAAGATGTCCTTTACCAGGAGATCGACAAGTTGAAGAAGGATCGGGATAAGGAGATCGAAGAGATATTGGAAGAGCTGTTGCCGGAAGCCTTTGCCGTGGTAAAGGAAACCGCGCGTCGTTTCAAGGAGAACTCCGAGATGGTGGCCACTGCCACCGAACTGGACCGCAACCTGAGCATCAAGAAAGAGCATATCCGCATTGACGGTCAGCAATCGGTCTACAACAACTCCTGGATGGCGGCGGGCAGTCCGATCACCTGGAACATGGTGCATTATGACGTGCAGCTCATCGGAGGTACGGTATTGCATCAGGGAAAGATCGCCGAGATGGCTACGGGGGAAGGCAAGACGCTGGTGTCGACGCTTCCCGCCTATCTCAATGCCCTTGCCGGCGAGGGCGTGCACATCGTCACCGTAAACGACTACCTCGCCCGGCGCGACTCCGAATGGAATGGGCCGATCTTCGAGTGGCTGGGTATCACAGTCGATTGTATCGACAAGCACGAGCCGAACAGCGAATCCCGCCGGAAGGCTTATGCCGCGGACATCGTCTATGGCACGAACAACGAATTCGGTTTCGACTATCTGCGTGACAATATGGTCCACTCGCCCGATGAGATGGTACAGCGGAAGCATCATTACGCCATGGTGGATGAGGTGGACAGCGTGTTGATCGACGATGCCCGGACGCCGCTCATCATCTCCGGCCCGGTACCTAAAGGCGACGACCAGCAATATCATATTTTAAAGGGCCGGGTAGAAAAGCTTTTCGACGCGCAGCGACGGGTCACCAATGCATGTCTCATCGAAGCCAAGAAGAAGCTTTCCGAAGGCAACGATGACCCCAAGGATGGCGGGTTGGCGCTGATGCGGGCCTGGCGTGGTCTTCCGAAATCGGGAGCGTTGATCAAATACCTAAGCGAGCCGGGCATCAAGGTGAAGCTGCAGAAGACGGAAAACTATTACTTGTCCGACCAGGAGAAGGAAATGGTGAAAGTCGATGCCGAGCTGTTCTTCACCATCGACGAGAAGAACAATTCGGTGAATCTTACGGATAAGGGTATTCAGATGATCACCAGGGAAGGAGAAGACCCTGAATTTTTTATCCTTCCGGATATCGGCATCAAGCTGGCCGAGATCGAGAAATCGGAGCTGCCCAACGAAGAAAAACTGCAGCAAAAAGAAACCTTGCTGAACGAATATGCCGTGAAGGCGGACCGGATCCATACGGTACAGCAGTTGTTGAAGGCTTATACTTTGTTCGACAAGGACGTGGAATACGTGGTATTGGAGGGACAGGTGAAGATCGTCGACGAGCAAACGGGTCGTATCCTGGATGGCCGCCGGTATAGCGATGGCCTTCACCAGGCTATCGAAGCAAAGGAAAATGTGAAGATCGAGGCCGCCACGCAAACCTACGCGACGGTGACGTTACAGAACTATTTCAGGATGTATCACAAGCTCGCGGGGATGACGGGTACCGCGGAGACCGAAGCAGCGGAGCTCTGGGACATCTATAAGTTGGATGTCGTCACGATCCCTACCAATATGCCCGCGATCCGCAAGGATCACCAGGACCTGGTGTTCAAGACCAAACGTGAGAAATACAAGGCCGCTATCGACGAGATCGAGCGGCTGCGCACCGCGGGCCGGCCTACGCTGGTCGGTACGACCTCCGTGGAAGTGAGCGAGCTGTTGAGCAAGATGCTGCAGGCTAAAAAGATCCCGCATAATGTATTGAACGCCAAGCAGCACGCTCGCGAAGCACAGGTAGTCGCCGAGGCAGGTCTCGCGGGTGCGGTGACTATCGCTACCAATATGGCTGGTCGTGGTACGGATATCAAACTTGGGCCCGGTGTTAAAGAGGCCGGTGGCCTGGCCATCATCGGTACGGAGCGGCACGAAAGCCGCCGGGTCGACAGACAGCTGCGTGGTCGTTCCGCGCGTCAGGGTGACCCGGGTACCACGCAGTTCTATGTCTCGCTGGAAGATGACCTCATGCGAATGTTCGGCAGCGACCGCATCGCATCGCTTATGGATAAGATGGGCTATAAGGAAGGCGAGGTCATCCAGCACAGCATGGTCACCAAGAGCATCGAACGGGCGCAGAAGAAGGTGGAAGAAAACAATTTCGGCATCCGTAAGCGGCTGCTGGAATATGACGACGTAATGAACACGCAGCGTAATGTCGTCTATAAGAAACGGAATCACGCCTTGTTTGGAGACCGGCTGGCACTGGATCTGGACAATGCCTTTTATATCGTTGCCGAAGGGGTGATCAACTCCTTCCGGGAACAGGACGACTACGAAGGGTTCAGGCTGGCGACCATCGTCAATTTCGGGATCGACACCCAGATCGACCAGGACGAATTCCTGAAGGGCGATGTCGGGAAGCTAGCCGAGAAACTGTACCAGGAAGCTACGAGCAACTACGAGAACAAGCTGGCAGAGCTGCGCAGACAGGCCTTACCTGCTTTCCAGAATATCCGCGCCACCCAGGGCAGCCATGTAGAGAATGTGGTGGTGCCGTTTACCGATGGCAAGAAACGGATCAATGTGCTGGCCAATCTGCAGAAGACGCTGACCACGGAAGGCCGCGAGCTTTCCAATGCGGTGGAACGGCAGATCACGCTGGGTATCATCGATGACGCGTGGAAAGAGCATCTGCGGGATATGGACGATCTGAAACAAAGTGTACAGACGGCCTATCTGGAGCAGAAAGATCCGCTTGTGATCTATAAGGTAGAGGCGTTCGAGCTGTTCCGCCGGATGGACAGCGATGTCAACCGCGACATCATCAGCTTCCTTTGTCACAGTGGTATCCAACAATCCAGCCAGCAGCAACAGGCAACCATACGCGAAGGCCGCGAGCAGAAGACGGATATGAGCCGGCTGCGGGTACGCAAGGACGAGATGGCGACGGCCAATGCCGGTAATGGCCCCGGCCCTCAGGGCAGCAACCCACAGGAGGGACCGGGAGGATATTATGAACCTAATGAGCCCGTTAGGCAGGAGCCGGTGAAGGTAGGTCCCAAGATCGGCCGCAACGATCCGTGTCCCTGCGGCAGCGGTAAGAAATACAAGAATTGTCATGGCAAGGATGCCGCGTAGTCGCGGACGTCATAAAATTTTAATGTGAGACAGAACCCGGTCCGATGGACCGGGTTCTTTATTTTTGTGCAAACTGACGCTTATGAGAAAAAGTTTACTGTTTTTCACTCTCGCTTTGAGTTGTATCCGTGTTTTCGCACAGGAAAGCCTTCCCGCCAATGTGATCGCCTGTCCCAATGGTTTTGCGGTATTTAGAGGAGTAGGCGCCGGCTTCTGGCAGGTATCCTATGATGAGGGCCAGACCTGGAGTAGCACTATCCCCAATAGTGCGATCGTTAGTTATGAATTCGTCGACCTGGTGCTCAACAACATACCTCCTTTCATAAATAAAAGTCTCTATCGGTTCTGCCTTTCCGGGACACCTACCAGTTGCTCCGTCCCTGACACGCTGTATGTAAACAATGGGCAGGCTAACACGCCCCAATTCGTAAATCCCCCGAGTTCGGTTTGCACGGGAACGACAACCCTCTTTACGGTGACTGGCGGTATCGGTGGGCTGACCAACGATTCAGTGACCTGGGATATCAACGTCAATGGAACAGATACCTATAGCTCCAATGCCAACGACACCATCGCGCTGGTAAATTTTCCGGCGTCGGGCACTGCGACGCTCAATGTCACCGCATGGAATGGTTGCAATGCAACAACATCCAGTTCTCCGCTTAGTATCACGATCCAACCCTTGAACACCATGCCCGCCGGTGTGGCCGGCGCCGGATCCGTTTGCACGACCATTGTAGCTGATCCGGGCGCAACCACTACTGCTACCGATGCCAGCTGCAATGCGATCGCATCGATATTGCCATCGGGTTCGAGTCCGGTGAGTGGAACTGTGCAGAGTTGTGTGACGTTAACGTCGACGGTGCCCACCTATAACGGTATCGCTTATGTCCCACGGTATTATTCATTGGAGCCTTCGGCCAACGCCAGTACCTCCACGGCGACAGTGACACTTTATTTCACGCAAGCCGATTTCGATGCCTATAATGCCGCGAGGGGCAGCGAACCTGCCCTGCCTACCGGCTCCAACGATGCCACCGGTATCGCCAATCTCACCATCTCGCAGTTCCATGGCACGGGTACTACGCCAGATACCTACGCAGGCACGGGCGGCACGATCATTCCCACCAGTGTCGTCTGGAATTCAGCGACCTCCCTCTGGTCCGTGACCTTTGATGTCACTGGTTTCAGCGGGTTCTTTGTCTCGGGCACGCCCATTGTCCCGCTGCCCCTGACGCTCATCAATTTCAGCGGACAGGCCGAATCCGCGGGCAATCTGCTGACCTGGCAAACGGCCTCCGAAGAGAATACCGCCTATTTCGAGGTTCAGCGGGCGATCCGGGGCACTGCTTCTTTTGAGGATCTCGGGCGGGTAGCCGCGGCCGGCAATAGCTCGTTGACACGGCAATACAACTATACCGATGCACTGGCTTCGACACATCCCGCCTACTCCTACCGGCTAAAGATGGTCGACGAAGACGGGCGTTATACCTATAGCCCGATCGTGACCCTGCAGCCTGCCGTGCCTTCACTCAACGTGGTAGTGGCACCGAATCCTTTTGTTACGCCGGTGTCGCTTACCGTGGGTTCACCGGCAGCTGGAGCGGCTACCGTGGTGGTTCTCGACATGAATGGCGCCAGGCTGGTCGAACGCAGCGTCGTGCTCCAAAAGGGCGACAATGCGCTGGATGTGTCCATGATCGCCGGTTTGCCACAGGGCGTGTATTTCCTGCAGGTGACCACGGGGACGCAGCAGCAAACCGCGAAGTTTGTTAAAGAATAGCCGCCGGCGACGCGGTAGTGTGCCGGTTCGTTATTTTTGGAGTTATGAACACAGTCTTTTATTGGGTAGTCACGATTTTGTTTCACGCGCATATGGGACCGGTCTCCATAGGCTTCAATTCCCGCGCGGTGAAGCATCTGAGGCACCTGGTCCATACCGATGCCGGGGTAAGATCAATGGCCGATTCCCTGCAAGCGATCGCCAACGTCGCATTGGATAGCGACCCCAACCCCATCGACACCCTTCGCACGGAAGGCCTCTTGCAGGGCGATCCGCGCAAAACGGCTACCTGGGAAGCACTCAGGGATGTACACGAAATGTACGCGCTTGCCGTGACCTACCAGGTTACGCGGAAACGGGAATATCTCGATAAGGCTTCGGTATTTCTCATCGCCTGGGCGGACAGCAATTTTTCAAGGGGCGATCCCATCGATGACACCAATCTGGACCCGGCCATCGAGGCCTATGACATGCTCAAAGGCGATCTTGTACCGGGGGAACGCAAACGGATCAGCCGCTGGTTCAGCCGGGTAGCCAATGCGGAGATCCATGCCCGTTTCAACGACTCCAACCGCACCACGGCCCATAACAACTGGAATGCCCATCGTCTGAAAGTCGTGGGCGAGATCGGCTTTGCCATCGGCGACAAGGCGCTGCAGGCCTATGCCATTGCGGGCATCAAAGAGCATATCGGACGCAACCTGCTGCCTGACGGCCGCAGCGAAGACTTTGTTTCGCGTGATGCTATACATTATCATCTTTATGACCTGGAACCGCTTCTGAAACTGGCCATCGTGCTCAACCGGGCGACGGGTGTCAATTACTATACGTATCAGGCCCCCAGCGGATCATCGCTGCAAAAATCCGTCGAATGGCTGCTCCCCTATCTGGATGGGCGGCAGACCCATGCGGAGTTTGTCAACAGCACGGTAGAGTTCGACAAGCGCCGGGCACAAAATGGCGAGTCGTCGTACAAGGCGGGGACGGTGTTCGAACCGAAGAGCGGGGTGCCGATGCTGATCCTGGCAGCATATTTCGACAATAAGCTTATGGATCTGGCCCGGCGTCTGCTCGGATCGGAAGAGCAATACCCTACCTGGCAGGCGGTGTTGAACGGGCTGACCAAACGATGAGTGGATGTCAAGCCTAAAGGATAGTGTAGGAAAATATCAGCGAGGTGGTGCGGAATCGGGACTGAAACGACACATAGGAGTCGAGGATCTCCCTGTTAAGGGTATACTGCAGCTCGATCCCACATTTGTTTTTGTACTTGTATCCTGCGCTCAGACCAGCACTGAGGCTGGTTCGATAGTCGAGGCCGTCGCCGCCGTAGAACAGCTCTCCTGAACTTATTGGTTGGTCGATGATTGCCAGAACAGTTCCGAACAACCTGGAATTCTTTCCAACGAAGAAATATTCTCTTCCCCCGAACCCAAACTCGAGGAATTTGTAATCGGCACTGCCCGAAGCGCCGAGATCCGATTTATAGTAGTGATACGCCGGCTGAATGACAGCCGCCCATTTGTTCCTGTTGAAGGGAAGCACGAACTCGGCTTCCAGGCCGACCGTTGCACTTATTTTGTTACCGTAGGTTGTCGATGAAGGTTGGAAACCAGTTTGATTCACCGTTAGCCCCGAAAGGTCCGCCCCGGCCCGAAGATTGAGATTGAACTGCCCCTTGTGATGTTGAAGGGTAATTCTTTCGTCGTTGGAATGCTGGCTCCTGTTGTAGACATCAAACACTTTGATCAGACTACTTTCCGTATAGTTCAGATGCGATAAACGATCCACGCTGAGTTCCGTGCATTGTAATGCAGAAAGAAGCTGATTCCGGAATAAATTGTTTTCAAGGATAGCATTTTCGTCACGTGAGCCTAAATAAGTTTTGTGTACCAACGGTCTGAGGCCGAGGCTATCCGTTTGGAAATAATAGCGTGTTATGTTTTGCTCCCGGTACTCGTATAAGGTGGCTTTCCCCTGTACAAGGACTTTGAGGAATACCGTTTCCTGTTTATATTCCGGTTCCTGGTTGGCATCCATCTGGCCTGTTTCGCCGGCCGAAGTATCGACGTCTGCATCGAAACGTACATAGCGGGAAAAATTCAAAATGCCGAATTCCTTTACATCGGCGATGCCGGCATTTTCGACGTTTCCATTTTCGGTTTGTTTGTAGGAAAATTCGCTGGGGTTGAAATGCCAATCGAAGTTCTTGATCAGACAATCATTTCTTCGACCATCGTTAGTGACAAAGTATCCGCTGTCGAATTTAACTTGTGCGTAGCCGGTGCAACTGAGGGTCATGCACAGGGCAGTTAGTAGATTACGGTTCATGGTTTAGGGGACAAAAATAGGGAAAACCCGTGATTATCGGGTTTCGACGACGAAAGCGCTGCGACGCGGCTGCGGCACGGGGACCTTATCCCCTTTGATCGCTTTCCAGAGCACGGCATTCATCAGGTTGTCCGGGATACGGTCTGCATCCGTGAGATCGAGATGTTTTGAGAGTTCGGCCGCGGTACCGGTGGAAGCGGTATTGCGGATGTTGATGTCGACGCGGGCGGGGCGGACGGTGAAGGACGTCGTGTCGGGAGTAGCCGTAAAGCAACTCCAGAGTGATGCGGAAGCCGCGTCCTGCTGGCTCATGGGTGGAAGACCAAGGATCAGCTCCATGGTGTGCAGGACGGAGGTCGTGGAATAAAGGGTATGATTCACCGTATGTCTCCGGATATAGGGGCTGATCACATAGGCGGGCGAGCGATGGGCATCGACGTGATCGGGACCATCCTGGGCGTCGTCTTCAAGGACGAAGATGGCGGATTCCTTCCATACGGGGCTATGAGAGATGTGTTCGACCAGCAGGCCCAGCGCGAGATCGTTGTCGGCGACCTGCGAGATGGGGCTATAGGCGCCTTTGTAGAGACCGCTGGTATGATCGTTGGGCAGATAGATCGTACAGAACTGCGGCAGCGTGCCGGCGTTCACGAGCGAGTCGAAATCCTTTTCGAAAACCGACTCGCGGAAAATATCCTGGATACCTAAATTCCAGCCGGGGTAGCGTTTGCAATAATTCTTTGGTTCTTTGAGGATCGGTAGCGTCGGATAGCCGTTGTCCATGAATTCGCCATAATTGCGGAAAGAGACGCCTGCGCGGCCGCAGTAGTCCCAGATAAATCCCTTGGTGGGGTTGGCTGTGGCCCGGCTACCGTCGAAATCATAGTTACCGCCCCGGCCGCTATAGTTGGTGGGCCAGTTCTTCTCGACAAAATCGGTCGCATAGCCGGCCATGGACCAGTTGTGCCCGTCCGCACTGACCTCCGCATTTACATAAAAATTATCCAGCAGCACGAAATCTTCTACGATGGCATGCGCATTGGGCGTGACGTCGCGACCAAACAGGCAGAGCGTGCTGTCGCCGTTGCCGGTAGACAGATCGCCCAGGACCTGGTCATAGGTCCGGTTCTCCTTGAGCACATAGAAGACATGCTTGATCGGGGTGGGGTTGCCGGCCTTTTGAGGGATGGGGTTACCCGGCTCGCCGGCGGCGTTGGTTTCGATAGCATGCCCATACGGCGTGTTTGCGTAAACCTGCGTTGTGTAATGGTTGAGGGTCGTCGCATTGGGTACCGGGATTACGGAGAGTGTGCCATGGAACATATCGCCGATGTATGGTCGCACCTTGCGCCGGGCCAGATCGCTATGCTTATAGTTGGCGGTGTGCTCCATGGGATCGGGGCCATAGGGGTTGGGCAATGACGAGAGGCCTTTGCCATTGGCCACAAGCAGGTTATCGCCTGCGAGGCGCACGCAGGTGGGATACCAGCCCACCGGGATAAAGCCTTTGGCGACGCTGCGTCCAGGCTCGCTTACGTCGAAAACGGCGAGATAGTTATTGTCCGCGTTGGCGATATAAAGGGTATGGGTCTTTTCATCGAGGGCCACGCTATTGGTCGTAGAGCCGATGGGCGCGTCCGGGGCAAGGGCGGTGTGCAGGGTTTCGATGACGGCGCGGGTCTTGACATCGATAATACTCACCGAATTGGCGTTCGCATTGGCGACGTAGAGGAAACGGCCTTTTCGGTCGAGCGCCATATCGTTGGGATGATCGTCCGTCGCGATGGAGTCTTGCAGAGTTTGTTTTTTTGTATCATAGACCCAGACTTTGCGGCCGCCCCAGGCGGAGATATAGAGCTGCTGTCCGGAGGGCGAGAGGACACAGGTATAGGCCTCGGCACTCAGCGGAGTCCGGGATAGCAGTTTGCGGGTAGACAGATCGAAGGTATAGACGGCATTGTCTTCTTTGGTGACGACATACAGACGATGATGTTTCGAGTCGACGGTGAGGCCGGTGGGGCTGATCTTATCGGCGGGCCAGGGTTTGCCGAGAATGAGGGTGTCCACGGGCAGGAGCGTATCGCCGGCAAGTTTATAATGGCGGATGATATCATCGTTGCCGCC
>JAICXX010000152.1 GCA_025934485.1 Chitinophagaceae bacterium | reverse complement strand
ATGGGCGGTGATGAGCATCCGATACGCCCCACCGTCCGTGCAGATGATGCCGTCTTGCCCCCATTCCGCTACCGTGATCTTTCTTAAGGACGGGTTGACGGCCTGGGGAATGCCATTCACCTTATTATAGGAGGCCATATAGGCGCGGGAGCCGGCTTCGACGCCCATCCTGAAGGGGACGGAGTAGTATTCGCGCCAGAGCCGTTCGTCAAAGTCGGAGGAGCTGCTATCCCGTCCATCTTCGTTGCTGTTAGCCAGAAAATGTTTCATCAGCGAGGCCGCCTGCCAGTAGCGGGGATCGTCGCCTTGGAGACCGTGGACATAGGCCTGCACCAGGGTGCCATTGAAGAAGGGGTCTTCGCCATAACACTCTTCGGTTCTGCCCCAGCGTGGGTCGCGGCCGAGGTCGGCATTCGGGGCGCGGATGACGAGGCCGCCTTTGCCCAGGGTTTGGTTGGTATACCGTGCTTCATATCCTTCTATCGCGGCTGCCTGCCGGATCAGCGTGGTGTCCCAGGTCTCTGCCATACCTAACGACTGCGGGAAGATCGTGGTTGCAATGGGTGTCTTTCTGCCCCAGCCGCCGGGGACGCCGAGCGCGAGGCCATGCAGCCCTTCGCTGTGGCCGGTGCCTTTTAACCCCAGCCTGGGTATCGTGGGGTTGGTGCTTAGACAGGTGATCTTCTCGTCGATGGTAAGGAGGGAAAGGAGGTTGTCGATGCGTTTTTCGACGGGGAGGTCACGGTTTTGGAAAGGGTAGTTCGGGGTTTGGGCTGCGGCGGGGGCTTGTGTCGCGGCCTGGGCATGCGCCCTGGTGTGGGCGAGGAGATGGCCGGCGAGGAGGAGGATAAAGGCGGTTTTTTTCATGGCAGGGTAAAGATAGGGGGTTATAGGTAAAAGCGGGAATTCGCCTAACTTCGCCTATTCCGGAGTTTACATGATCCAACAATTCCATCAACTTCAAACCAAGGCCCTGTTCCGCCTGATCTATGACGAATCTGTCTTCGACCGCGTTTTTTATGGAAAGGATCGAAGGGAGCGATTGCTGACCATCGCCTGGAATCGTGGCGTCGCCCAACGGGTGACCATCGATGGAGTGGACTGCGAGTTTCCGGCCAATACCATCCTTTGTCTGATGGTCAATGAGACGTTTAATTTTGAGGATCCCGCCGCCATTGTCGCCTGGCAATTCAACCGGGAATTCTATTGCATCGTCAATCACGACAAGGAAGTGAGCTGTGTCGGGTTCTTGTTTTACGGGTCGGCTCAGAAGATGTTTATACACCTGAGTGACCAGGACCAGGAGAAAATTGTGGCATTGTTGCAGGTGTTTGTCGATGAACTGGAGATGAGGGACCATATACAGGGCGAGATGCTGCAGGTAATGCTAAAACGCCTGATCATTATCGTGACGCGGCTGGCGCGGGAGCAATATATAAACGAGGATGAACTGCCGGCTGAAAAGCTGGACATTGTACGCCATTACAATTTCCTTGTCGAGCAAAACTTCCGGAAGCAGCACCAGGTGAAATTCTACGCGGAACAGCTCAATAAATCACCTAAGACCTTGTCCAACGTTTTCGCGTTGTACAACCATAAAAGTCCGCTGGCGATCATTCAGGAACGGATCGTACAGGAGGCTAAACGTTTATTGATCTATACCGACAAACCCGCCAAGGAGATCGGGTATTATCTCGGGTTTGAGGAAGCCGGTCATTTTGGGAAATTTTTTAAGAAACAGACCGGTGTGTCGCCTTCGGAGTTCAAGAATACCACCGCGGAGCCGGTAGTCGGGAAATAATGGCCTGTCCTCAGGAAATCCTGCCCTTGCCTTACCCCCCTTATTGATCTAATTTTGAGGTATCAATTCAACTCTAAAATACCTAAAAATGAAAAGTTCTCCGTTGACCAGATTTGCGGCATGGGTGGCCGATCGCAACGTTCCGTTTGTCGTCATCACCTTTGGTATGGTCGTGATGCTTTTTTGGGCAGGCGCCTTTAAAATGACATCGGCCGGCGCCGAAGGGATCACTCCCCTTGTGAGCAACAGCCCCTTGATCGGCTGGGAATTCAGACTATTTGGGCCTTATGTCGGCTCCGATATAATCGGGCTTACCGAGTGGATCGGGGGAGCGCTGCTATTGCTGGGTTTGTGGAAACCGAAGGCCGGTATTGCCGGGGGTATCGTCGGCGTGGTGATGTTCTTTACGACCAGCACCATGCTGATCACCACGCCGGGTACCATTATTCATTTGAATGGCATGGGCTATATGAATAATCTCGGCCTGTTCCTATACAAGGATATCATCAATCTCGGCGCATCGTTTTATTTGATCGCTTACTTCGGCGGCCGGGTAGTCAGGCAGCCGGCTGGCGCGGGTAAGGCGGCTGGTGGGGCCGGCGCAGCCGGTGGGGCCAAGGCTTAGTTGCTCGTCAATTCCGTTTGGCTTCTGAGGACGGCGTCGTTGGATTGCCGTTGTTGCAGAATATTGATATAAGAAAGGGCCCAAGGGGTCCCATAAACTTCGTAGGACTTCTGTGCCCAGGTCAGGGCGCCGTTGAGATCACCGTTGATCTCGCTGATGATGGCCATATTGTAATCGGCCCGGCCGGCCTGTTTTCTCGAATGGCTATTGGTTGCTATGTCATGCCAGATCTTACCTGCGCCGTTCCAATCACCGGCCTGCGCCATGCGTCTGGCGATGATGAAGTCTCTGTTACCCCGTACGAAATAGACCCGGGATACCCGACAGGAATAGGGGATGATCCGGCTGGCATAACTCTCGCCGCATTTGTGGCCGGCCTTTATCACCTCTTCCTTGTGACCCAACATGGCAATACCATTGGCAATGACGCCGCCCTGGATGCTGATGTTGCTGTAATATACATATTTGTCCAGGACGCTGTGCGAGGCGGGGTCATAGATGCGCCACCCGGTATTTACCTTTGTATTGAGGGCCCTGCCCATACTCATAATGGCTAGAGGTACCTGCGATTGGACATCGAAGAGCTCCAGCGAAAATACCAGATCCGCATGGTTATCCCTGCATATCTTTTCAACGGTGTCCCAGGACATCGTGACAGGAAATTCTCCGGTGGCATAGGACCGAAGATCGAGATTGGTCAGCGCTTTCACCGAGGCGAAGCGGTTGCTGCTGATCAATGCGTCGGTGAGCCCGGTGACGCTGGCCGCGGATCCTTCTGCGTTCAGCTGTATGCTTTCGGCATTGACGGTCCGGTGGATGGCGTCGACGGTGCGGCTGTCATCGGCTGCACGGCTACGGTTTACCACGACCGCGGTTTTTGCGGCGGGTGGCAGACTTACCAGGGCGGGTTCCGTGACGCTCAGGGACATCATATTGGTGGAACTGCAGGAATAGCAGACGATGACTATTCCAAGAAGAGTTGCGGGTATTTTCATAACCGTTTAGGTTTTAAAGGGATATCGAGTTCTCCCTTAATAACGGATAAGTGGAAGATTTAGTGCCTTTGGGTCACTGGGATTGCCCGGGCGGCCGGTCGCCAGGCCGGTCGAAAAACTCTTTTTCCCCTATTGCGCTTCTCAGGCATCGCATGATTGACTCGTGGAAGTCGGTGCCTGCGGCATGCAGGGGGTCGATGGCCTTTACCAGCATGGTGCGGAGCTCGAAAAGCGCTTCGCGGTTGTATTTTTTTGAGCCTTTGACGAGGTCCAGCTTCATTAGCTCTTCCTGCTGATCCTGCTTGGGATTAAAGATCTCGTTGATGTGGCTGCATTGGTGGCAGACACCGTTCTTGTTGATCAATGCGCATCGGTGTTCGAAGATATCGGTCATGATCTTCCGCGCGTCGTTCAACAGGTGTTTTATGATGGCTTCGGTCTTTTCGAGGATCTCGGCGATCTCCCTGATTTGAAAATCGTAGATGTCCTTTAGGATCAGCGCGACCTGGTTTTCGATGGGCAGGGTCTTCGAGATGCACGTGAAACAATAGTCGATATGCTCCTTCATTTCATAGGTACCGTATGGGGAGGTGTCATGAACCATCCAGAAGACGCGTCTGATCTCTTCGGAACCTATCGCTAAATCCGCGGCGCGGTCCTGGGCGTCGGTTTGCCATCTTCGCGCTTTTCTCAAATGATCATACGCCAGGTTCGTCGCTATTTTGAAGACCCAGGTCTTTAGTTCAGCGTGCTGGTTGAAAGTCGAGAGCTTCGAAAATGCCTTGATGAAGATATCATGCGTCAGGTCGTCTACGTCGTTGCGATCCGTGACTAACCGATAGAGATACGATTTCAGCGGGTTTTGAAATTCGGCAAACAGGGTCTGGAAGGCGTTGATATCTCCGGCCAGGGCATTTTCGAGGAGCTGCTTTTTTTCCATTTGGTCAAGTTACAACACGTTGAGTTTACCGCAATCTACGTCTACGATGTGGCTGTTGAGCACTATTCCTGCGTCGGAGGCGAGGAAGGCGGCGGTTTCGCCCAGCGCGTTCAGCGTGGGGCCGGTTTTTAAGATATCGAAGGCTTTGTATTGGGCGATCATTTGCTCTACGGGGGTGCCATACTGTTTTGCCGCGGCGTCGATCCAGCCGGAGATGCGTTTGGTTTCCATGAGGGCGCCGGAACAGATGCAGGTTACCTTGATGTCATCGGGGCCGAACTCGGCGGCCATCACCCGGGTGAGCCCTTCGACGGCACAGCTGGCGGCGGTGATGCCGGCCAGATTTGGGAATTTACTTTTTGACAGGGCCGCGGTGAGGAGCAGGATGGTGCCGGCGCTCCGCGTTTGGATCATATACTTTGCGGCTATTCGTGAGGTGAGGAATTGGGAGCCGACGATCTTTTGCATGGGAGCCATGAACTGTTCGAAGGTAGCCTGGGTGGTGGGTGGACGCCCGCCCATCTCTTCGTAGCTGGCGCCGATGCCGTTGAAGACGATATCCAGCCTGCCGTTGTCTTTCACGACCTTTTTTAAAAAGCTGTCGATCTCGGGCTCGTTTTGGGCGTCGACTTTGGCGGCTTCGGCATGGCCGCTGCCTGCTGCTTCGGCGTTTCCGCTGCCGGCGTTGATCTTTTCTGCCAGGGACTTTGCGGCGGCCTCGTTGCGGGCGGTGACATACACTTTTGCGCCATTGCGGGCGAATGAGCTGGCTACGGCTCCCGCGATCTCGCCGGAGGCGGCGAATACGACGGCTACTTTGTCTTTTAGATCTTGCATTTTGGGTGCTTTTATCTATGGACGAATGAGCCGGCCGAAACGATCGGGATTTATGGAACTTTTTTCTTTTTTATTTCATCGAAGGCCCCGAGGCTATAGGAAAGATAGCGTTTCATGACCTCATCCGCTTCGGCTTTTGGCTGGGCGCCGGCGTAGGCCTTTACGATGGCGCTGATGGCGAGGGGTGGATTATCTCTGAAAATAAAATGTCCGCAACCATAAGCGGTGATGTCTTCGCGGTTAGGTTCGGCCGCTGCAAATTGACGGTGGCATTCTCGCCATCTTCTCGCCCAGGTCGAATCGGGGAAGTTGATCTCCGAAACCAACTCGATCGCCGGGATATTTGCCGGGAAAGGTGTTTTCCTCATCAGCGCCACCGTATTGGGGAGATTCATAGTCGGGTAATAGTTCGCCCAGATAGTGTCTTTTTGGGCTGCAAAAAGCTTTTTTCTCAGCTGCGTGATGCTATCGACATAGCTATCCAGGAACCAGCAGGCCAGGTTGGCGTCGATCAACACGGCTGCTTTTACGGTTGACGGGTGTCTGGCGGCATAGAGGGTGGCGCAAAATCCGCCATAGGAATGGGCTACGAGCACGATGTTCCGGTTATAACCCAATTTTTTAAGGGCCGTTTCGAGGCCTTCGATATCCTGGAGGAGGCCATGTTTCTCCAGGATATGGTTGCTGGTATCGAGCTCGCTCCCGCCGCTGCCGGCGCGGGCATAGGTGATCAGCGTTGCCTGCGTGATCTCTTCTAAAGGCTTCAGAATGGTGTCGAATATGGTTTCGTCGGCGCCGGCGCCTCCTTCGAAGAGGATGGGCATGCCTGTGCCTCTCGTGATGTGAAAGTTAAGGCGATGGCCGCCGACGTCTACAGCCGTGTCGTGGGTCTGGCAGTTGGCGCAGCCTGCTATGAGGCCGCAAAGGACAAGCGTAAAAAGGTATTTCATTTACGCGAGATGCGCAAGCCGGGAGATTCCATAAGGAGGGACTGCCTTTAACGCAACCAGCCGCGTTTATCCCATTCTTCATATTGCTGTTCGGGCATGCCGCAATTCAGCAGGATCTCTTTAAACTCTTCCGAATCGTGGCCCTCGATGGAATGGTCGATAGCATAGGCAAAGAATTCCGGATCGACGAGGATGCGGCCGAAAAGACGGCTGGTCGTAAGCAGGGCCGATGTTTTTTGCAACATCCCACGCGCCGTATCGTGGGCTCCATGGCTGCGAACCTGGTTCATGAACTGGGTGAAGGTTTTTTCGATGCCTTTTAGCCGCGTGTGGTCGAGGTAGTTGTCGTTCACGAAGAGACCTTCCCAGACATTACCGGTATTATCTGCGGTTACTTCCTCTTTTTCCGTCACCGATAGAGGATTCAATGTCGGCATATAGACGTCGGCATAATGGTAAGTCAATTGCAAGATGGCGAGCGGAGTCTCGATATCCGTTTCGAGCAATGCGGTTACGATCGCTTGCGCCATTTCGTGGGCGAGGCGGTCTGCCAGCCCTTGTAATCCTTCGGTTTTGTCCCAGGCAACGTATCTGAGCCGTTCCCTGCCTTGGGGGCTCACGTCTTTGATCTCGACCAGCATGTCCTTTTGATCGTAGGTGTAGTAACCCGTGAAGTCGTAGTCACCGGCTCCGGGGGCGCGGTTGTGGGAGATATCCCTGACGATCCGGCCATTTTCGTATTCGTACTCTTGAACGGAAAGAAACATACTGTTCTTGTCCGCTTTTGCCGCATCAATCGCCTGCTGCGGCGTCATGCCTGCAAATTTGAATCCGCCGCCATTTGCTACGGCATGTAGAAAGGCGATCTTTCTGTCTTCCGCGAATTCTATTCGCTTGAATACATGTGGGGTGCGGTAGCGGAGATTGTACTGCACGAATTCAACCCTTCCGGGGGTGTAGCGATAAAATCCTGCGGTCATGGGCTGTCCGTCCTTGTTGATCGTTCGGCAATAGCAGGGGAGCCCTTTTGCATCGAGGCCGTATTCTTCGTAGACCAGTGGCGCTTCGACTGGGATCTCGTCCAGCAGTTCGTTACCTGGTGGGAAGGCATCCGGCGTAAAGTCTTCGAGTTTGAAGCAATACTCCGTGGCGTATTTTACTGTGGTGACCTTTTGGCGATATTCTGCCAGCAAGCCGATCTCATCGATTGTGCTCGCCCAGGCTGCTATGACTTCGTCGAAAATAGTTTTCATTTTGTTTTACTTATCGGTATTCGCTTATGCTAAGATATCAATTCGGTCGTTTGAAAGTGTATGCTTGCGGCGGCGCCGAAACCGGTTTTCTCCGGACACCGGGTGTTTCAAAAACGGACAGTTTTCGGCGGCCGGCGGCGGCAGGGCGCTGATTTGTAAGGTGTTGCGAACCCGGCATTTTTTTCGCGGTGAAATGGCTATGATAAAGAATCTATTACTCGTCGCCATACGAAATTTCCGCAAGGACTGGTGGTATAGCCTGATCAATATCCTGGGTCTCGTGATCGGCATCACCTTTAGCCTCTTTCTCATTTTTTACATCAAGGACGAACTGAGTTATGACCGTTATCATACCAAAGCGGACCGGATCTACCGCGTGGTATCCTATATAAAAGAGCCGGAAAGAGAGATGTCGAAGAATGCGGCCACGCAGTATCCGTTGATTCCGGAACTCCGGCGAGACTATCCGGAGATCGAAGAAGCCGTCCGATTGCTGGGGACCGGTGACGGGGTGTACAAGAGCGGGGCGTCGGGCATTTATCAGGACAAGGTCTATTATGCCGACAGCAATGTGTTTCGGGTATTCACCTACCAATTTATCGAAGGCGATCCGCGGACGGCACTCGTCGAGCCTAATTCGATGGTGTTGACCTCGACGATGGCGGAAAAATATTTTGGCAGGACACAAGGAGTAATCGGTAAGGCGCTCAGGGATGGGAACGGGAGCGTTTTTAAGATCACCGGTGTCATGGAAGACGTTCCCATGAATTCACATTTGATCTTTCACGCGCTTATCTCGACAAGTAGTTTACCGAAGGATTTTGCCAATAGCTGGGGCGGGTTCGGGCCCTTTTACAGCTATGTGTTGCTGAAGCCTAACACCAATGTTGCGGGTTTGGAGAAAAAAATGCTAGCGTTATACGATAAATTCATGGCGCCGCTTTTTGCGCCCTTTCATGTCAAGATCCATTATGGGTTGCAGCCTATCACCGCCATCCACCTGCATTCTCAGCTGGTGAACGAGCCGGAGCAACTAGGCAACATGTCCTATATCTATATCTTTTCGGCGGTGGCGTTGTTCATGCTGCTGATCGCCTGTATCAACTATATGAATCTTACGACGGCGCGGTCCGCAAGACGGGCAAGAGAGATCGGCATCCGGAAGGTGACGGGCTCCGCGCGGTGGCAGCTGGTGGCGCAGTTTCTGATCGAATCCGCGCTTACGGCGTTAGTGGCCATGGCGTTGAGCGTGGTGCTGGTGGGCATCTGTCTTCCCGCATTCGATTCGCTTTCGGGAAAGTCGATGCTATTTGGGAATTTGCTGCATCCGGATACCTTCCTGATCTTACTGGGCGTCGTGCTTTTCGTAGGGCTGCTGGGCGGCAGCTATCCTGCCTTTTATCTTTCGCGTTTCAACCCGGTGACGGTGCTAAAAGGTAGTCTGGCGAGAGGGTCGGGCAATGTAACGTTGCGCCGGGTACTCGTGGTAGTCCAGTTTTCGATAGCGATGATCATGCTGATCTGTACGATGGTCGTTCGCAGCCAGCTCCAATATCTGCGGAATGTGGATCTGGGGTTCAATCAGCAGCAGGTGGTGTCGCTCTTTGCCAGATCCAACAGCAGCAAGATCCTGGCGTTTGAGAACGAGCTCAAAAAGGACCCGCGAATTATTTCCAGCAGCACTTCGCAAAGCGTTCCGGGGAAACAGGCCAGCTTCAACCTTTTGTCCATGCAGACAAAGAACGGCTTTACGCAGGAAGGAGTGGGCAATTATGCGATAGACGAGAATTATTTCAAGACATTGGGCATGCAGATCGTAAAAGGGAGGAATTTCAACGGACCGGGCGATACGCTGCGAAGCATCATCGTCAACGAAGCCATGGTAAAACGGTATGGATGGGCGGATGAGCCCCTTGGCAAAAAGGTCGGGTTTCCGGGCGATACTTCGGGTTTTTATTTTGAAGTGGTCGGGGTCGTAAAGGATTTTAACCAGAGCTCGATGTACAATCCTATTGCGCCTCTGATCCTTTTCTATAAACCCGACAATTATTTTATCCAGGTCAAGGTGCGGGCGACCGATATCGAGGCATCGCTGGCGGATATCGGGGCCGCATGGAAGAGGGATTTTCCCGATCTCCCCTTTTCCTATACGTTCCTGGATAAGGCCTTTTTTTCACAGTATTCGGCGGATGAAAGACGGGGAAAGATCTTTACTATTTTTTCGGGGATGACGATCCTGATCACGTGTCTCGGTTTGCTGGGGCTGATCGCGTTCACCACGGAGCAGCGGCAAAAGGAGATCAGCATCCGGAAGGTGATGGGGGCTGGTGTGGGACAGATCGTGCCAATGATCACGAGCAATTTTGTATGGCTGGTGGGTCTTTCCTGTGTGATCGCGTTCCCTGTCGCGGCGTGGTTTATGGCCCAGTGGCTAAAACTTTTTTCTTATAGCACGGGGCTGACGGCGAAGCCTTTTGTGCTTTCCGCGCTCACGGTTTTGGGGATCACGGTGCTTACGGTGATCTATCATTCGGTGCGGGCGGCTGTCGCCAACCCGGTAAAAGGGCTGCGAAGCGAATAAGACAAATTTTGTATATCTGCTTGAATCTGGGTAATTTTGAGGTGTCCATATGATGAACGGATGAATGACTGCGCATCCTTAAAAGATTTAGACCTGCTGCGATTGCTGCAGCAAAGCGATCCCACCGCTTTCCAGGAGCTTTATAACCGCTATTGGAGTAAGCTCTATTACCTTGCACATAAACGGCTCAAGTCTTCAGTGGCTGCTGAAGAGATCGTGCAAAACGTTTTCCTGACGATTTGGCGCAAGCGGACGACCTTGCGGATCGAAGACCCGGCTGCTTATCTGGCGGCTGCGACGAGGTATGCGGTTTATCATTATCTGGCGGCGGAGAAGCGGCGGGCGGAGAATGAAGGCGTTGCGGGAAGGCGATCGCCGGGGGTCGTCGCCGGGGAGATGTTGATCGATGACAAACAGCTGTTGGAGATCGTCAGGCAGCAGGCCAATGAATTGCCCGAAAAGTGCAGGTTAGTATTCATCTACAACAAGCTGGAGGACCAGACCCTGCCGGATGTCGCCCAACGGCTCAATATTTCGGTAAAAACCGCCGAGGCCCATCTGACGAAAGCGTTACGGCTGATACGGTCGAGGCTGAAGGATAGTGCACTTTTTCTTTTTTTCTGACTAAGGGTAAACGAACCTTTTGTCACTCATCTAAATAAAGGAACCTCTTGGACAGAACGTTACTGGCTGAACTCGCCCACCGGTTTTTAGAAGGCACCGCTACAGAGGAGGAGAAGATTCTGTTGCATCAATGGTTCGACGCGGCCGATAAGGAGGCGATCGAACTGGTGTTCCTGCCTAAGCGGGAGACGGAGGAGGATGTGCAGAAGCGCATCTTTGCCGGTTTACAGGTGGCTATAGCGGAGGAGGCTGTTGAGCGCCCGGCGGCCGAGCCCGTTGAGCCGGCTGCTGCGGCCATGCCCGTGGAACGTTCGCCTGCTGCGCCCGCACCCCGCCGGATTGGGCGGTATACCCGCTGGATCGCGGCGGCGTCGATCCTTGTGGTCGCGGGGGTCACAGGACTCTATTTTTGGAAGGCCCACAAGACGGGTACGGCGGCCTGCTGTGAAGTACCCGTGGCGGCTGTGCGGAAGGACCTGCCACCGGGCGGTAATAAGGCCACGCTGCTGCTGGGCGACGGCTCGACGGTGAACCTGGGCGCCGCGCAAAACGGGGTCATCCGCCAGGTCGCGGGAGCGCGGATCGATAAACAGGACGGAAAGTTGATCTACATGGTTGCGGCGACCGCGGCGCAAGGCGCCAGAAAGACGGCGGATGTTGCGGCGGCGCCGGAGATGAATACCATCCAGACGCCCCGCGGCGGCCAGTACCAGGTGGTGTTGCCGGATGGCACCAGGGTATGGCTCAACGCGGCCTCGTCCCTGACCTATCCCACGGTGTTTACGGGGCCGGACAGACGGGTGCAGCTCAATGGGGAGGCTTATTTCGAGGTGGCCCGGAAGAAGGACCAGCCTTTTTTGGTGGCGGCCGGCAATATGCAGGTCAATGTGCTGGGTACGCATTTCAACCTGATGGCCTATGACGATGAGAACGCCATCAAAACGACGTTGTTGGAAGGAGCCGTCAAAGTGACGAAAGGGGATGCATCCTATATGCTGCAGCCTGGGCAGCAGGCCTCGCTGGACCGGTCGTCAGGGGCTTTCAGGATACTCGCTGTGAATGTGGACGAGGTGGTGGCGTGGAAGAACGGTGTCTTCGAGCTGGGCGGCGAGACGATCGAACCCGTGATGCGTGAGATGGCCCGGTGGTATGATGTGGACGTCGAGTATCAGGGGAAGACGAACGAGCATTTCAGGGGTACCATACCCAGGAGCGCGAATGCTTCCGAGGTGTTCAGGATGCTGGAACTCACAGGCGCGGTTCATTTTACCATTGAAGGTAAGAAGGTCATCGTAAGACCTTAAGGTAGTTGTGATAAAAGATCAAACGCTTGCCGATTATGAAGTTAACTGCTTTCCTGGTGCTCATTTTCTGTATGCAGGTCAGCACCAGGGTATATTCCCAGAAGGTCTCTCTTTCACTAACCAACGTTTCGCTTGAGAAGGTTTTCAAGGAGATAACCAGGCAAACGGGATATAATTTTCTGTATACGGATGAGGTGCTGAACGGTGCGCAGAACGTGGATATCAGGGTCCGGAATGTCCCGCTGACTGTGGCGCTGGACCGGTGTTTCAAGGATCAGCCGCTGACGTGGTCGATCGTGGAGAAAACGGTGGTCGTTCAGCGAAAGCCGGATTATGCGCCACCGCCGCCCGGCACGGATGTCCATGGCCGCGTAACGGATAGTACCGGCAAGCCAATGGCGGGTGTAACGGTAGCGCTTGCCGGCGGCAAGAAGGGTGTGGAGACCGATGAGGATGGCCAGTTCACGTTCACTGTTCCTCTCCACTCGATCCTGCACTTTAGTTTCGTGGGTTATGAAGGGGTCGATGTGTCCGTCGACGGCCGGACGGAGGTAAATGTGACCTTGCACGTCAGCGGTACTTCGCTCAATGATATCGTATTCATCGGGTATGGGTCGCAACGGCGGAAGGACATCACCAGCGCCATCTCGACGGTCCCGGTATCCGACGTGAGCGTGAGACCCGTGGTGAGTGCGGCGGAGGTCATCGCCGGCAAGATACCCGGTACCCAGATCCTCCAGCCTTCGGGGAAGCCGGGGAGCGATTTCACGGTCTTTGTCCGGGGTATCGCGTCGCTTACCGGAAATACGCAGCCGCTGTATGTCATCGATGGGGTGGTGTCCTATGATACGCATAGCCTCGATCCCAATACCATCGCATCTATCAGCATCCTGAAGGACGCCTCCGCCGCGGGGATCTATGGAGCCGCGGGGTCTTCTAACGGGGTAGTGTTGATCACGACGAAGAGAGGCATCAAGGGCAAGACCAGGGTAGACGTGAATGCCTATACGGGGTCACAGGAGATTACCAAAAAGATCAAATTGTTGAACAGCGGACAGCTGGCGACCCTGCTGACGGAGGAACAGGTCAATAGCGGCAATACCGGCTTTTCCATCCCCGACTCGACGGTGACTGCCAATAATAATAACTGGCAGGACCTGATCTACCGCAAAGCGCCCATGACGGGGATCAACGCCGGTTTCTCGGGCGGTGGAGATAAGGGAACGTATTATTTTGGTGTGGGGTACGTGAACCAGGATGGGATCGCGGTTACGTCCAACTATAAACGCTATTCGACCGTTCTCAATCTGGAACAGCAGATGACCCCCTGGCTGAACGTAGGTACGCATATTTCCTATAACAGGACGGGTTATCACGACGTCTACGATAATCAGCGGACGCAATACAATGGTTCTGTGCTTAGCGCGCTGAATACGCCGCCCTTTAGTCCCATCTACAATACGAATGGGGATGGGACGTATGGGTTCTCTCCGTTTACACAGGGTTGGCTCAATCCCATGGGGGATATCTATGGGACCAATAATTATACGATCGGCAATAATATCCTCGGCGATGGACATGTCGTGATCAGGTTGCCCTTTCATCTCAGCTTCCGGTCGCAGCTGGGTATTACACTCGAGAATGGCTATCAGACGGTTTTCCAGGACCCCCGACTTACGGAAAGCGCCAAGCAGCTCGGGGGAGTAGGCAGCTATTATACGTTAGAAGGTTTCCGCGATATCTGGGACAACACGCTGACGTTTGACAAACAGGCCGGGAAGCATTCGCTCAATGTGATCATCGGATCGAGCGCGTCGAAACAGCAGGACCATTCTTCGGCGCAGAGCGGCTATGGTTTTCCCAGTTATTCCGTACAGGTGTTGTCCGCGGCTTCCACCTATACGTTGAACCAGACGTTTGCAGATGCGTGGACGCTGGAGTCCTACTTCGGCCGCGTGAACTATTCGTACAACGACAGATATCTGCTTAGCGCTTCTATCCGGCGCGACGGTTCGTCCAGGCTCGGTATCCAAAATCAATGGGCCGATTTCCCGGCTTTTTCGGCCGGCTGGCGCGCGTCGGAGGAAGGGTTCCTGCGGGACGTGAATTGGCTAAGCGATTTGAAATTCCGGGTAGGTTGGGGAGCCACGGGGAATCTTCCCGCGGATCTATACCCCTCGTATAGCCTGCTGAACGGGGGCAATAACTACGCCTTTGACGGGACTACCCTCGTTACGGGTACGGTGCCGAGTGGTCAGGCGGGCAACCCCGACCTGCTGTGGGAGGAGACGAAACAGTTCAATGCGGGTTTCGATCTTTCCGTGCTGAATAACCGGCTGAGTCTTTCCGCCGACTACTATATCAAGCGTACGCATAATCTTATCCTCGACGTACCCGAGCCTCAATCCACGGGCGTGAGTACCAAGGAGGAAAACATGCCCGGCTATGT
>JAICXX010000009.1 GCA_025934485.1 Chitinophagaceae bacterium | reverse complement strand
CTGCATCTTTACAACGAGGGCAATCGCATCCTTTTCGAGATCCGCAACAGCGTTCATGCCCGCAAAGGCGATGACCCGGAAAAGACGCGGAGCGGTATCGGGCTGAAGAATGTGCTGCACCGGCTGAAGCTCCTCTATCCCAACCGCCACGAATTCTATATGCACCAGGACGAAAAAGAATTCTTCGTACAGCTTACCTTGCAACCATGATCAAAGCTATAGCCATAGACGACGAGCCCATCGCGCTGGAGATCATCAAGACGCTGGCGGCGAAGATCGGGTTCCTGGAGATCGCAGGCGTCTATACCGATGCCTTCGAGGCCGCCAAGCGGCTTCAGCAGGACCATATCGACCTCTTGTTCCTGGACATCAAGATGCCGGATATCTCGGGCATCGAGTTCATCCGGAGCCTCCCGGGCAAGCCCATGGTGATCTTCACCACGGCGTATAGCGAGCATGCGGTGCAAAGCTTCGAGCTGGATGCGATAGATTATCTGTTGAAGCCTTTTAGCCAGGCGCGCTTCTTAAAGGCCTGTAATAAGGCCTATGAGCTGTATGAGCTGAGAAGGGGAACATCGCCGGGCCCCGACCATGTCTTTATCAAGGTGGGCTATGGACAGGTACGGGTACGGCTAAGCGATATCCTGTACATACAAAGTACAGGCAATTATATGCAGTTCGTGTTACAAGAGGAGAAACTGTTATCCCGGCTTACGATGTCGGAGGCAGAAGCGCTTTTGCCGGCCGCCGATTTCGTGCGGATACACCGATCCTATGTCGTCGCAAGCGACAAGGTCAGCCGGGTCGAACGCGATTCCGTGTGGATCGGGGACCGGGAGCTGCCTATCGGCGGCGGCTATGCACAAGAGATCGGGAAAATTACGGGAAGACGGTAAAATTTGCCTTTGGGCCGGATCAATTGTCCTTAATGATAATCTTGTCCTGATAGACTTCGATGATGCCGGAACGGTTGTCGGCAAGCATTTGATGGTAGACCTTATTGACCACGGCTTTATTCTGGAAGCGGGAGAGATAATCTACTTCTTTGATCTGCAGGGGATCTATAAAATTACCGGATTCATCGACGAGACGGATCTTGATGTTGTGTGGAAGATGACCCCAAAGTGCTGTGTTGGTTTGGTTAATCATGGATGTATGGATTTTAAATTATTCTACAATTTTGGTTGACTTGCAATATAACACAATTAATCCCACATTGGGACATAATTGTGTTATTTTTTTTTAAATCAGGTGGTTTATTGTTCTGCCAGGTCCGATTTCCGATAAATGATGATCTCCGCGCGGCGGTTCAGCCAGGCCTTATTGGGGTCACTGTTGTCGGCAACCGGGTTGTCACGGCCATAGGCCTGCGCCTTCATGATGTTGGTGGGGACGCCCCGGCTGTTCATATAGTCGAACACCATCTTGGCGCGTTTCCGCGACAGCATATTGTTAAAAGGATCGGAACCCACGGAATCGGTGTAACCTTTGATATCCACCACGGAGAAGTTCTGCGACCGCCGGAGGTGTTGGATCACCTTGTCGATGCTGCCGAACGCCCTGCTGTTCAACCCATATTCATTGAATTCGAAATAGACTACGAAACGGATCACCGGTTTGCCGTTGACGGAATCGATCTTGTAATCGTCATCGCTGAAATCGTCGAGCCCGAGGTCCTTGAACGGTTTCTTACGGCGGCGGGAACGCGCTGCCGCGTCGTCGCCGTCATCATCGCCATCGTCACGGCCCCCTCTCCTGCCGTTGCCGGCGGTGGGATTGCCATTGTCATCCAGCAGGCCTTTGGCCTTGAGGATCGAGTCCATATTGATAGTGACATAGATGTTGTTGATCACGGTGCTTTTGCCTGTAGAATCCTTTTTCTTCGCATCCATGCGGTTATACGGCGTCGTGTCCAGGGTATCGAGGTTCTTGTATTTCTTGCTCTTGATGGGGATATAAATGCCTACCGAATACATCGTAGTGCTGGCGATGCTATGCGACACGCTTTGTCCGTAGGTTACCTGGCCGAGGACCATGACTTTTTTGCTGTTGAATTTGGCGCCGACACCCATGGGAACACACGGATAAGAGCCGTTGTTGATGATATCGTTAAAGCCTACGGTGACATAGGGCTGCAGCCGATAGGCCGCGGGCAGCAGATGATAGTAAAGCGCTACGTTCAGCAGGTTGAAGGTCATTTTCTTCGTCGTGCTGATCAGGACATCGTTACTGGTCACATGGCCGAAACTCAATCCGAGATCGGCGCTGGCCGAAAGTCTGCCGGTAAGGTTCTTATAGGCGCTAAGGGCGACACTCGTGTTGCCCCGTTGCGAGAACGGCAGCGTATTCGCATTGCTCAGATAGCCTTCGCGGTTCTTTTCGAGAAAAGCGAAATCCTGGAACTGTCCTTTGACGCCGATGAACCAGCGCGGGTCGAGACGATGCGTCGTCTCCTGGGATTTGTCCTGCTGGCTGGTGGGATCACCGGGCTGCTGATCGGTCTTGGCCTGATCGGCGGTGTTTGCCGGCGGGTCGGTCCTGGTCTGATCCTTTGCCTGCGTCGTATCGATGGTCGCACCTACGGTCTTTATCTCTATGGTATGACCGCCCTGCGTCTTCTTTGTCGTGAGGGTATCGTTACTCACCGTGCTTTGCGGATTGGGCGCGTCGGTGAGGGTGATCAGCGTGTCCGGGGTCTTTTTTTGTGGACTCGTTGAATCCGTCGTGGTGCCAGTGGACGAAGCCGTCGCGGGTGTGGTCGAGTCGCCGATCGAGCGGGTCGCGGGGCTCGTCGCAAGCGTCCCTGCGGGGGTTGTCGCCGCAGTGGTGTCACCGTGGTACCTGAATCCGGTATCGGGGACCTGCCGGGCCGTATCGCGCGAGATCGTGCTATGTACAGGCGTTTGGGTGGTGGTATCCGGACCGAGCTGGATCACGGAATCCGCTCCTTTATTTCCGGTGTCCTGCGCCCGGACCGTCGTCAGGGCCAGCAGAAAACAACCAAACAAACAAATGAATAACTTCTTCATGGGGGTTAGTTTAAAAGTCCATTTTTATCGCCATCTCCAGACCATCACGAGCAATGCCGGACGCGCTTATTGTTGAAATATTTACATCGTATAATACGCCCAGGGTCAGCTTCTGATACCGGAGTTCGATATTGGGGACCAGGGCATCATCGTAGCGATAGCCAAGCCCTACACCTACGGCCGCACCGCCGGCGACACCCGGAATGGGCTTGGTGTAGATGAGTTCATAATAGTGACGGTAGGCCGGGCCTTCCCAGTTCATGGCCATATAGAACCCGATCTCATCGTCTTCTTTTGTCGTGAACTTATAGCCGCCCTGGATGCCGACGATCGGCTTTAACCGTGTGGAATCCGATTTGATCTTATAGGCATAGGGCTGGTTGACCTGCATCATGGAACCGCCGATATACCATTTGTCGTGGAGGCCATTGCTGAACACCGAAACGCCGGCATTGAGATTGAAGTGGCCATAGGACCAGCCAGCGGCCAGCCTGTCCATACTGGGTGCACCTTCGATGGGGCCGTAGTTGTTGAACTGGTCGCCGAAGGCGCCGGTGACGCCGGCTACGTTGAAATTGCTTTGATAATATTGCGCCTGGAAACCTGCCGAAAGGTAAGTTTCATGACGGCCCAGGGGCACGGCATAGGAAAGGCCCAGTGTGCCGAGGTCATTGTTGAGAATACCGTCGTTCGTCTTATCGGAAGCGGCGCCGGCGCTGAAGCTCAGATAGCCGCTGTTGGGTTTGTCCTTCGCCGCTTTGGACACCAGCGGCATGGAGAAGAGGGCCGCGACGCTATTGTAGGCGATCTGTCCGCCAAAGGTGACGCTGCGGTAGTTGAGGTCGAGGGAGTTCTGTTTATCCGTTTTCAGGGATTGGTTGTACCAGATGGTCATATCCTGCACCCTCGAAAAATTGATCTCCTGTCCGCGGGCGAGGCCCGTGGCGGCGAGGAATATCAATAGTGTGTAAATCTTTCTCATCTGGATATTGGATTTTGTATCGTTGGTTTTTTTGTTATCGGACTAGGCTGGTCATCCCCTTCTGCACCACCTTATGACCGTTCTCGTCGATCCCCTCGGCTATCCACAGATAGGTCTCTACCGGCTGCGGCACGCCTTTGAAGGTACCGTCCCAGCCCTGGTTTGGATCCTGGGTAGTGAAGATCAGGTTACCCCAGCGGTTATAGACATTGAAATAGTGGAAGGTACTGATCCCTACCAGTATCGGTTTCAGGAGGTCATTCGTCCCATCGTTATTCGGACTAAAGGCCCGTGGTACATAGATATTGATCATGGCAAAGTAGACCCGTGCCGGGCTGCCGAACACGATCTTCTCGCTGTCGACGGTCGCCGTGATCAGCACGTACCCTACGGTCTTGCTGGTGATCTGGATGAACGCATCGCCGTTGCCATCTGTTGTCACCGGCTGCGGGGTGACGATGGTTCCGGTGCCGGAGTCGATAGCGAAGTAGACCTGCTGATTCACCATTACGTTACCGTCGACATCGACTACGTGGGCTTTGACGACGTTCTGTTGCGTGCCGTCGGCCATTGCTTCGCCGACGATCACCGTGAGCGCGGTTTGGATGTTCGTCACGTCAGGTTTGGTGACGAAGTCGAGTTCGACGTCGCTTTTGGCTACCAACGCGGCGTTGCCGGTTTTCGGATCGATTATAGTAGCGTATACCCATACCGAACCTGGCGATGTACTCGTCATTGCAGCCCGGGCGATGCCGTCGGGTCCCGTGGTCACCGTGATCGGAGTGGTTGTTTGACTCGGTGTCCACTGCTCGCCGGAGGTGATCGTGCCGCCAGGTTGCTGGATATAGAAGGTCACGGCTACCCCAGGGACCGCGTTCTTGTCAGCGTCGGTGACGTATACGTACACGCTGTCCTGGTGTTGGCCATCAGCCAGACGATCGTTATATTGAGACCATACGTAGATCTCGGTAAAACCATTGTTGGTGCCCGGGTCGCCGCCGCCATTGTTGCCGCCGCCGCCATTATTTCCACCTCCGCCGTTGTTGGGCGGAGGATTGCCGCCATTGCCGGGGTTGCCGCCGCCGGGATCGCCGCCGTCACTGGGGCCGCCGGGATCGCCCGTCACGGGCTGACCGGCGACGAAATGGATGGTGACGTATGAATTATTGGTGGTTTGTTCATTGATGGTAACGCCATTGGCCTGCAGTGTTACCTGGTAGGCCCCCTTTGTCGGGCTCTGATAGGCCACCGTATAAACATTACTGTTGACACTGGATGTCGTCGTCTGGATGGTCGGGATCGTCGGCGAAACCGCCCAGTTAAGGGTCGGATTGGAACTGCCATTGATGGGGTTGCCATACGAATCATACAAATAGGCCGTCACGATATCCGTGGCGCTGTTGTTTGCTGTCGCGCCATCCTGCGTAACGACGATATAGCTGTTTTTGGGATCCGGGGCGCCGGCGACAAACGTGATGACCGAATAGGGCTGGCTCGTAATAACTTTGTCATCGAGGGTATAAAGCAAGCCGCCGGGGGCAGGGTCCTGGTACGTCGCACCTACATCATAAGAACCGGCTACCGTGCTGGTGATATAAACATCGACGTTGCCGTTCGCGTCCGTTACATATGGCCCGGGCGTTACCACCGTGACCCCGGGGGGAGGGTTGAGTGTCACGGTAGCGCCTACCAACGGACCCGATGCGCTGGACAAATGTATCTCCACTTCATCCTGGCCGCCTACGGACGTGGATGGGATCAATGGGGTAATATAACTTAACGTCGTCGAGGGCGGTGGGTTATAGAATACTACGGTTACATAGTTATTGGCATTATTGTTCCGGTCGTATAAGGGTAAACCGTTCACCGTTGCCGAGATCTGGTAGGAACCCGCCGTAAAGGTCTTGACATACAATGTTGCAATGCCGCCACCATTGGTCGTAGTGGTTGAGCTCGGGTCTACAGTAAGCACGCCGGGAATGGTAAAATTGATCGTAGCGTTAGGTAGGGCCTTACCGCTTTGGTCCTGAACGTATACCTGTACTTCGTCTTCAGCGTTTCCGTCGGCGGGATTCGGACTGACCACCGTTACAATATAGCTCACGCCGGGCGTATTAACGGGCGTCGGCTGGACAAAGGTCGGTCCGGCGGCAATTTGGTCCGTAAGCGGGAAGGTAGACGTTACCCCTGCCACCGTGTAGGTGGCTACGGCCGTCACGGGAACGGATTCCGCCTTGGTATCGGTAAGCGGGATGCTTCCCGTTCCCGAACCGTTAACAGTGGCAGTGGCGCCGACCGCGGGCACAAAAGCAGCCGTAGGGTTCGAAGGGGGTATGGTCCAGGTCACGGAGGCGTTATCACTCGGGCCATTTACGGGGTTACCGTATTGGTCAAAAAGAAAAGCCTCGACCACATCCTGTGACGAGCCATCGGCATCCTGGTTATCGGTCGCGACGGTAAAATAGCTATGCCCCTGATCGGGCGGCCCGGGGGCTGCGATAAAATGCATATCGATGCTCGTCTGCGGCGTCAGGTTGGCATCCTGCACCGTAACCGAGACGGTTCCAGCGGTATTGTTCGTTATAAAAAAGTATGCGGTGCCGGTGGCATCAGTGACAGCCCCAATGGAGGTCGGGCTGGATGAACCGTTCACCTGAAAGGTAATATAGATCTGGGTTCCGGCCGGGGGAGTTGGGGTTACCGCGACCTTGAATTCGTCCGCACCGGTGGGCACAACGGAGTAATCCTTTATTGGCGTCGCCACATAGGTTTGTCCCGACGCCGCTATGCTCAGGAAAAGACCCAGGCACATCAGCAACCTTCTCACAATAGTACCCCCTGCACTACTGCTGTCGGCCTTCGGGGCATTTTTTTTATTTTTTTTCGAGATCATAGCACACGGAGATTTCACCCGACATACCTTTTTCAGGTCCATGTGCGTCAAAACAACAAGATCGTATAATAACGTGTGGAAATTTCGTGACAAGTCACCCGGATCGATGTTGAGTGGACGGCATGGTAGGAATCGATGCCTGCTTGTCACGTTGTGGCATAACGCCGCAACGTCAAAAAGGGAATGTAGGGTTTGGGTTTCATAAATATTGGGTTTTAGCTGAACTTTTCTAATTGGATATCGGATAATTACTATTTATAAAGCGGAAAAAATGCTTTTTATTGTATCCGAACCTGTATTAATTTAGCCGCGCTAAGCATAACTATTTATAGGGGTATGTAAATCATTCGCTTATAAGAGATTTGTCTTTCTTAGTATTTTTTTCCGATTTTGTAGTTATTATAAGCGTATGATCTTCACGGATGCTAACTTGGAACGTATTGGAGTACATTATACAGGGAATAAGCAAAACAGCGGGAGTTTACTCTTATCAAAACAGGAGCAACGCCCCAACGAAGAATTACGATCAAGATTAAGGGAGGCGTTGTTGCAGCGGTTTACGAATTGCCATGAACGTTACGCTTTTACCCACTCCAGTTCATTGGAATTCAACGAAGTATACAGTTATGCGCGTACGCTATTCGCGGATCGGGTGAATTTTTTCGAGCAATCGGTGAACATTGCCCGGCATTTGTTCGAGTCGTCGTTGCACCCCAAGATCAAGCCGGGGGAGCTATATGTCGCCCTTTTCAACACGATCCTCGATGACGAGGAGTCGCTTGAAGCCATCGGGCTGTTCAAGGCCGAGACAAAATTGCTCTTTGCCGACCTGGTCCCCGGTGACGAGGACCTGGATCTGCAACTCAAGGAAGGTGTCGAGCTGGCCCGGATGGACAAGGGCTGCCTGATCCTCAACCGCCGAGAAGAAAAGGGCTTCGAACTGTTGATCTATGACTCGAACGGCAAGGGCGAGGAAGCGCAATATTGGAAGGATAAATTCCTGGGCGTGCTGATCCAGCAAAACGAGTTTTTGCGCACGCAGGAGTTTCTCACCCTCACCAAGAACTTTGTCACGCAGCAGATGCCCGATGAATTCGAGGTCTCGAAAACAGAGCAGATCGATATCCTCAACCGCAGTATGGATTATTTCAAGACGCATGGCAATTTCGACCGGCAGGAGTTCGAGAGCGAGGTGCTGCATCACGACGACCTGATCCAAAGTTTTCGGAACTTCGACGAGCAGCATCGCCCGGCGGGCGAACTCGAGCCGCCAGGCGAGTTCGGTATCTCGGCGCAGGCGGTAAAACGGCAGGCGCGGGTGTTCAAAAGCGTGATCAAGCTGGATAAGAATTTTCATATCTATGTGCACGGGAACCGCGAGCTCATAGAAAAGGGGTACGACGAAGCGCTGCAAAAACACTATTATAAAATCTATTTTGACCAGGAAGAATGACACTTAATGACAAGGTGGCTATAGTCACGGGCGCCGGGCAGGGCATCGGCTACGAAATCGTCAGGTCGCTGATCGCGCAGGGTGCGCGGGTATTGCTCAACGATAGTGATAGCGAATTGGGCGTTTTGGCCGTGGAACGGTTGCTGGCCGAAGGTGGGGGCGCCGGATCCCCGCCTGTTTGCATTGCGCTCGCCGGAGACGCAGGCGATCCGGCCTTTATCAGGTCCATGGTCGACACCGCCGTGGGGACATTCGGCCGGCTGGACATCGTCGTCGCTAATGCGGGCCTGACGTTATTCGGCGATTTCTTCGGGTATACGCCGGCGTCATTCCAACGGGTCATGAGGCTCAATCTCGGCGGGACGTTCTTTCTCGCGCAGGCAGCCGCGCTTCAGATGCGGGCCCAGGGCGATGGCGGGAGCATCGTCTTTACGTCCAGCGTTACAGGTCATCAGGCACATAAGCAACTTACCGCCTATGGCATGAGCAAGGCGGCCATCGAGATGCTGGCACGCGCGCTGGTGGTCGAACTCTCCCCTTTCCATATTACGGTCAATGCCGTGGCGCCGGGCGCCACGCTTACGGAGCGAACAGCCGCCGACCCCGACTATGAGCGGACATGGTCGGCGTTGACGCCCATGGGCCGGCCCGCGACGCCGGCGGACATCGCACAGGCGGTCCTTTTTCTTGCCGGTCCCGGCGCGAGACATATCACGGGGCAGACCCTCATTGTAGACGGGGGGTGGACGGTAGTCAGCCCCGGGCCGGAGACGGCATAGACGGCCACGGCCAGCAGCTTTACATTCCCAGCGTCCAGCCGGAGCGATAGGTGCGGCGGACGAACTGGTTGGCATCATCGAAATTGGTGATCTTCATGTTGGCGCCATCCCACAGCAATTTGATATGCCGGCCCGGCCAGTCGTATTCATTACGCCCGGTCCCACCGCCGGCGGCAGGCTTGCGGATATCGTAGCTGCGGATGGCGAGATTGCCCATCAGCACGGTCTCGGCCAGCGGACCGGCGACCTTGAAATTGGAACTCAGGTTCTTTTCCTTGTCGCTGCCATAGCCGGCCATACATGCCTCTACCCACGCATTATAGTGACCGGTCTCATCGGCGCCGGGAACCCGGGCTATCGTTTGGGGAACTGTGGTCCGGGCGGTACGTTCGGTGGGCAGCAACTGCGGGTCACGGCCATAGGTGCCGCACATCATTTTGCCCCTGGTGCCGATGAACAGCGTGCCATTGTCGCCATCACCGAAGATCTCCTGGGGTTTGAGCTCGTCGGGTCTTTCGGGCTGGATGCCGCCATCCATCCAATGCAGCTTCACGTCGGGCTTACCGGGGGCGCCTTTGAATTTGAGCGTGATATGCGAAGACGGCGGGCAGCTGTCGGGGAAATAGCCTTGCTGGAACTCCCCGGTGAAAACGCTGCCGACGCTGCACTGGGCTTCCGTGGGATAGCCGAGGTCCAGCACCTGGAAGGCGGGAGCGATGATGTGACAACCCATATCACCCAGGGCCCCGGTACCATAGTCCCACCAGCCGCGCCAGTTGAAGGGGACGAGGTTGTCGACGTAATCTTTTTGAGGCGCCGTACCGAGCCAAAGGTTCCAGTCCAGTTCGGGCGGAATGGTTGCGCTGGCAGGAGGCCATTGGATGCCCTGCGGCCACACCGGCCGGTTCGTAAAGCAATAGACCTCCGTCACATCTCCGATGACACCGGCGCGATACCAGTCGACCAACAACCGGACCCCGTCGCCGGAAGCTCCCTGGTTGCCCATTTGGGTCACGACTTTATACCGGGGAGCAGCTTCGGTGAGCATCCGGACCTCGTAGATATCGTGCGCCAATGGCTTTTGAATATAGACATGTTTGCCTAATTGCATGGCGGACATGCCGATAACGGCGTGCATATGATCGGGCGTCGAAACGGTCACCGCGTCGATGTGTTTATGCTCCTTTTCGAGCATCTGGCGGTAATCCTTGTAACGTTTGGCTTGAGGGAATTTCTTTACGGTACCCGCAGCGCGGCGGTCGTCGACATCACAAAGGATGGCGATATTGCTCTTTCCCGTACCAGCGAGATAATCGATATCCGACTCCCCCTTGCCGCCTACACCGACGCAGGCGATCGTCAGCTTATCGCTGGGAGCGGTGAATCCCTTGCCGCCCAATACGTGGCGGGGGACGATGTAGAAACCAGAAGCGGTGATCAGACTGTTTTTCAGGAAACGGCGACGCGAATCGCCCAGTGACGGAAGCTTTTTACGCATATGGAAGGCCATTTTTCTACTGGCCTTCTAAATTAGGGGTTTCCTATCAATTCTGGCTCGCCGGTATGGCCATGTATTTCTTGCCTTCCAGGATCTGGCGAACGGCCCAGACAAGTTCATCGGGCGCAGCATCCTTGCCAAGATAACCGGAGGCCCCGGCCCGAAAGGCCTGCATCAAATCGTTCTCGCGGGTATATAGGCTCAGGATCAGCACCGGCAGATCAGGGTAATCCTCCCGGATGCGCTGCAAAGCGGCCCACCCTCCCCTATCCGGGCCGGGGAGATCGGAGATGATCATATCCCAGGGAGTATCCCGCAGCTTATCGGTGAGTTCCTCCCCGTCCTCGATCTCTTCGATCTCGACGTTCGGGTAGGCCTGGGTCAATATCTGCCTCACCCCCTTTCTAATGATCGTGTAGTCATCGGCTAAAAGAATCCTGATCATAAGCTTGTCGTTATGTTTATTATTCGCGCCTCTCCGGCGCCGGACACGCTGCCTCCGGCAGCTTAGGAATGAGTAAGACAGGTCAGAAAATAAGGAATGCTACAGATCAGAACGAAAAGCAATAACCGAAGAATAGAACCAACGACAAGATAAAGGTAATTGTTTATAAAACGACCATGTTAAGTTAAGTGAAAACCCCTATAAATGATTTTTTTGACTATTATCAAAGTAGAACCACTCATTCACTGTCATGCGATTGCAAGGCCGATTCCATCCGTGCCCTGTCCGCTGCAGTGAAGTGTCCGCGGAGTTGAAAGAAGAGCCCGCTCCCGTCATCTCCGACGATGAGACAGGCGATCTCTTCCATCGTGTCGCTCTTATCCTGCGAGAGCAGCTGAACGCGACCCGTGCCCTTGCGGATCGAAAACCATTCTTCGAAGTGGTCGGCCCGGAGTGCGCGGGTGAGATCGGACCATTCACCAGCAGCATTCGGTGTCTTTTTGCCATCGATGATCATACAGCGGACCCGAGTGATCTTGTGCATCCAATTGCCGGCATTGTCATCGCTGTCCTTGCCGCCATCGTTGTTCCCGTTGCCGCCGAAGCTGGCGGAGAAAAGAAAATTGGGGTCGAGGCCGAGATTAGCGCCGGTGTCGTGGTATTGCTGGTAGAATTTGTCCAGGTGGGATTGCTGCGCACAGGCGGAAAAGGTGAAAGCCAGGATCAGCAGGGGGAAGGTTAGCTTTTGCATTTATTTATGTTTATAATTTTTTAAGTTATCCATGCCTTTGATGTCCATATCGGCGGAAAGACGGGAAAGTTTGTTCAGATCGATATCGCCAACAAAGCTCATTAGCGTAAACCCGTCCTCGTCGGCGGCGATCATCAGCAACTCACTAATTTTGTCGCCGTTCTCTTTGACCATAAACCGGACATTGTCCTTACTGCCGCCGCTGCGGACAGAGATCAGCTCTTCGTACTGTTTGCGGTCGATGAGCGTGAGCGCTTCTTTGTAGAACTTCAGCGGTGTCGCATCGGTGCTCAGCACGCGGAAGCTGTGCAGGTTGGCGACGGTTTGTTTGAGATCGCCGGGGACAGAATCCCAGCGAACCTTCGACATCAGCCGGAACATCCGGGGGCTCACGGAGATCACCGTGAACCGCGGATCGTCGACATATTTACCGAAGAACTGGCCGATCGCATCTTCCTGGGCAAAAGCGCCGGCTCCCAGCAGGAGCAGGGGCAGCAGGAAGAGCCATTTTTTGCATGTGTTCATGGGTGTTTATTTTGAGGTGCCGGTAATCTCCCGGCGACCTTGATTTAAATTTCTCGAGGCGACCAGCAGGGCGCGACGTACGGCTGCGAGCGCCTGCTCCGGGTCATCGTAGGTATCGGCTATCCGGGTGCTCGCCACGGCGTGGGCCTCTTGCGTTGGCTGCGTGCGGGTGGCCGCTTGTGTATCCCGGTGTCCAGCGGCCGGCTGGTTATCGGCCAGCATCGTGGGCTGCCCAAGCGGTCTCAGCAGGAACAAACCCGCGACGACGAGGAGGATAGCTGCCGCGGCCCCCACCACTCCCAGTCGAAAGGGCTGGCGGAAGATTGGAACCACGGGAGTCTCCTCCTCTAGCGGCAGGCCGAGCCGTTGAAGAATGCGGTTGCCGAAGCCGGGGCCGGCCGAGACCTTTGCCTCCTCGCGGAAGTAGAAGAAGACATCGCGATAGACCTCCAGTTCGGGATCGACAGGGTCTTCCCGGAAATAGCTGGCCAGGGCCTGTTCCTCGGCGATCGTCGTCTCCGCCTGCCAGTATTTTTCGAGCAGGATTATCACTTGGGCTTTCTCCATTGGGCTTCCTCCTCTTTGGTTATTGTCTTTTTAATGGCATTCCGGCCGCGGTGCAGGTTGACCTTTACCTGTTCGAGGGTCATGTCCAGCACCTGGGCGATCTCGTTGTAGCTAAAACCTTCCATTTCCCGCAGCCGGACGACCTGCTGCTGATTGGGTGGCAGTGCTTCCATGCATTGCCGTATCCGCGTTATCATTTCTTTACCTGTCACCTGTTCGTATGGGTCCCCATCGGGATTTTTCAGTTGTATTGCCGTTTCCGCACGGACGGCGTTAATGCGGCGGCGTCGAAGCCGGTCCAGACAATTGTTTCGGGTAGCCGTCATGCAGTAAGCAGGAATGCTGTTCCACTGCGGCCACTCCGCCCGCTTCGCCCAGATACCGGCCATCACATCCTGAACGGCGTCCTCGGCCTCCTGCACGTTCTGCAAAAGGTGCAAGGCAAACCGGAACAGCTTGTCTTTCAGGGGCAGAACGTGTTGTTTGAATGTTTCGACTGACATGTGGCTTCTAGGGTGACGGGACGCCAAACCCAATGTTACAGATCGCGCCGGTTTTTTCCTTAATTTATACCGTTAAAACTACGATTAACATGCGCGTGCACAATTACCTGGTGGTCTTTGCATTCTTTCTCCCGTGTTTTTCGCTGACCGCCCAGGACTCCATCGGCCTGCCCGATATTCAGGCAGCGGAAAAACTCTTCGATCTCCATTTCACCCCCGTGAAGGAGGACTCTATCCTTAGCGGGGCGATAGACCATCTCCATTTCTATCAATACCTCCATGAGCATGATCTGTACAACAGCGTGCCGCTGTCGCTCGTATTCGATCCCCTGCTGCCGGGTACGCCATACGACCGGAGACAGCTTCCCTTGCACTGGAATATCCCGCCGGCGGTGACCCTTCCCACCAACCGCGACGATCTCGCCTTTTATTCCATACCGGAGCTTGCTTCGCTCATCAGGCGAAAAAAGATCAGCTCCGTCGAGCTGACGACCTTTTTTCTGAACCGGTTGAAACGTTTCGGCCCCGTGCTCCACTGCGTGATAGAACTTCGGGAGGACAGTGCGCTGGTAGAGGCGCGCGAGGCGGATAAGGATCTGGCCAGAGGCATCTACAAGAGCCCTTTGCAGGGCATCCCTTATGGCATCAAAGACCTTTTTGCGATTGCAGGCACGCATACCACCTGGGGAACGCCGCCCTTCAAAGACCAGGTTATCCGGCAGGACGCCTATGTGGCCCAACAACTGGCGTACGCCGGGGCGGTGTGCATTGCCAAACTGTCGCTGGGGGAGCTGGCGATGGACGATGTATGGTTCGGCGGGCAGACACGCAATCCCTGGAATAGGGCGCTGGGCTCGGGCGGCAGTTCGGCGGGATCGGCCGCGGCCACAGCGGCAGGGCTGGTACCTTTTGCCATCGGAACCGAGACCTATGGTTCCATTGTCGACCCGTCACAGCGTTGCGGCGCCACCGGTCTCCGGCCGACATTCGGCAGCGTCGCCCGAACGGGTTGCATGGCCCTCTGCTGGAGCTCGGATAAAGTGGGCCCCATCTGCCGCAGCGCCGAAGACGCGGCCATCGTGTTTGCCTATATTCATGGTGGCGACAGCATCGATGCCTCCTCACGGACAATGCCGTTCAACTATACCGGCAGAGTCGAGCTCTCGCGGTTGCGTGTCGCCTATACCCGGAATTATATCGATACTTTACCGGAGGACAGTCCGGAGAAACAAACGCTGGCGATCCTTCGCCGGCTGGGTGTAAAGTTGATCCCTGTGGATTTTCCGGATGACCTTCATGGTAACGAGATCCTCAGTCTAATCATTGGCGTGGAAGCCGCCGCGGCCTTCGACAAGCTCACGCGTACCAACGCCGACGACGAGATGGTCCAGCAGAACAAGGACCGCTGGCCCAATACCTTTCGTACCGCGCGTTTTGTTCCCGCCGTGGAATACGTAAATGCCTGCCGGATGCGAACCGCCATCATGCAAAGGGTCGATCCGTGGATCAGGCAATACGACATCATCATCGCGCCAACGGAGATCGGCGATCAGCTCGCGATCACGAATCTTACGGGTCATCCGTCCGTGACGCTGCCGGTAGGTTATAGACCGGGCGGTTTACCGGGAAGTATCAGCTTTATCGGTCAGCTTTATGGGGAAGCGCAGCTGCTGGCTTTTGCGAAGGCTTTTCAGGATGCGACGCCGTATAATAAGGAGCATCCGAAGGGGTTTTAGCGACCGCGTGTATCGAATCCGGACAGCGGGTGTATTGAATTTGAACGCGGACGGGGCCATGCGGAAAGCGGAAGTTCGTGCTTCCCAGCTATTTAGTTAACTTGGCATGAAATCGGCATCCGGATGGTTATGCTTAAAAGTTATATCCGCGTGGCGCTGCGGAACCTGCGCAGCAATAAGATTTTTTCGGTGATCAATATCGCCGGATTGGCCGTAGGGTTGGCCGTCTTTTGGTTGATGGCGCTGTACATCGCGGGCGAGCTGAACTATGACCGGGTCTCGCCGAACGCAGACCGCATCTATCGCGTCGTAGAATCCGGGACCTGGAGCGGCGGGAGCTTTAAGCTGGCGATCACGTCCCCGCCATTTGCCCCGGCGCTCAAAAGGGACTACCCCGAGATCGAAGCGGCGGCACGCATCGATGCCGACGGCGGCGCAACGCTGATCCATGGCGATAAGAAGATAGAGGCCGGCGATATGCTATTCGCCGACAACGCTATTCTCACCGTGTTTCGTTTTCCCTTTCTTTATGGCGACCCGAACACGGCTTTGACAAAACCCAACTCGATTGTCCTCACCAGGACGCTCGCGGAAAAACTATTCGGTAGTGCGGAAGACGCGCTGGATAAAACCGTGGATATCGAGCATGGCACACCGAGCCAGGTCACCGGCGTCATCGAAGACCAGCCGGAGAATGCCCATCTTCGGCCCAGCGCGCTCCGTGCCATGCCGCCGATCACCGAAGACAACTGGTTAGGCGCCTATCTCTATACCTATATCCTGCTCCGCAAGGACGCGGACGTGCACAAGCTGCAGGCGCGGCTGCCGGAGTTTTTCGACAGATATCTGAAAACACCCATGGGCAAAGGCTCGACCTTACAGATCGGGCTGCAGCCACTCACCTGGATCCATCTGCACAGCCATCTCGACTATGAGCTTAGCCGCAACGGCGATATCAAATACATTTGGCTTTTTGCCGCCATCGCGCTGCTGGTGCTGGGCATCGCCGTCATCAATTACATCAATCTGGCTACCGCCAGGTCGAGCGTCAGGTTAAAAGAGATCGGCGTCCGCAAGGTCATCGGGTCGGGCCGCAAGCAGCTGATGGCGCTATTCCTCACCGAATCCGTGGTGTTCGCGCTGTTAGCAGCGGCCATAGCAATCGTGCTGACCATCGTTTTCCTGCCCGCATTCAATGCCTTGTCGGAAAAAACGCTTACTATCGACCGTTATGGCTGGGGGCGAACGCTGACAGCGCTGACCTTATTCGCGACCCTGATCGGCCTGGCGGGCGGCCTCTACCCTGCCCTCTTCCTGTCAGGATTCAAAACGATCCCCTCGTTAAAGGGATTGCAGGGGAGCCAGCAGAATACAATCCTTTTCCGTAAAGGGCTGGTGACCTTCCAGTTTGTCATTACCATCTTCCTGATCGCCGGCAGCGCCATCATCTATCTCCAGCTGCACTATATGGAGAACAAGGATCTCGGTTTCAACAAAGACCAGGTGCTGAACTTCCATCTCGGCAACCGGGCCGTACGCCAGCACATCGAAGAGCTCAAGACGCAACTAAAAGAAGACCCCAGCGTGGAGGCGGCAGCTGCCGCCAGTAATCCCATTGGGAAAAATTATATCGGCACGACCCCCGTGTTTTTCGAACAGGGCGGCGCCTTCTCGCATCAGAGCAAGCTCGCGCAAAGTTATTATGTCGATGCCGATTACCTGCCTACCATGCAGATCAACTTAAAGGAGGGGCGGAATTTTTCCGCGGTTCAGCCTACCGACGTCATGGGCAGTGTGCTTGTCAACGAAACCTTTGAAAAAGAAATGGGTTGGACGGACGCCGTAGGCAAACGGCTGCGGCTGAGGATAGGCCCCGGCGATTCACTGGGTTTCGCGAGGATCGTGGGTGTCGTGCGCGATTTCAATATCTATTCGCTGCAATACAAGATCCAGCCGATAGTGCTCGAGATGCCACCCAATCTAATGGAAGAAGACAATGTCGCCGTGCGTGTCAATCCCACGCGTGTCCCAGAGGCGCTGAAACATATTGCCGACGTATACCACCGATTCGATCCCAGCGGCACCTTTCAATATAATTTTCTCGACGAGAATTTCTCCCGGCAGTATGACGCCGAACGCAAGCAGGGCAGCCTGCTGCTGACCTTCACCGTCCTGGCCATCTTTATCGCGTGTCTCGGTCTGCTGGGGCTGGTGACCTTTAGCGTAGGGCAACGCACCAAAGAGATCGGCATCCGCAAGGTCCTTGGAGCTAATGTCTCCGGTATCGTGTTGCTGATCTCCAAAGACCTCATCAAACCCGTGGTCCTATCGATCCTGATCGCCACGCCGCTCGCCTGGTATGCGATGCACCGCTGGCTCGAAGGGTTCGCCTATCGTACGCCTGTGAGCGTCTGGATCTTCCTCGGTGCGGGAGCGTTAACGGTGTTGATCGCCATGCTCACGGTAGGGTTGCGCGCGATGCGGGCGGCGCAGGCCAATCCCGCGAAGAGTTTAAAAACGGAGTAACAGCCGCCGCCGCGCGAAACGGCAAACGGTGCGGTTCCCCCGCCCCGCAAATAGGAAACGGGCGGAATTGCTCCCGCCCGCGCTTGTTGGTATAATAGTCGTATCTATTTACATATTCTTTTCCATCTTCTTATCCTTCTCTGCTACATCGAGGTGATGATGAAGGCCATGCAGGGTGCTATCCGCAAATGCCCGGATATCCGCATCGGAACCATTCTTGGCCTCATCCTCGAAAGCGCTGATCACCTTTTTATGATCGGAGATCATCATATCGAGATAGGCCTTGTCGAAATCCTTTCCGGATTTGGCCTTGAGGTCATCGACATTCTTTTGCATATCGGAGGAGATCGAAGTGGGAAGCGTGATATTCTTTTGCCCGGCAATGGCCTTCAATTTGTTGGCCACCTCGGTATGATCTTTTACCATCATGGCGCCGTATGCCTTTACATCTTTGGCGCTGCCTTGGGCTTCGGCAATCTGACCAGCCTGGATCTCCGTCATGCCCGCATTGGCGGCATTGACCGCAAAGTCCTGATCGGCCTTTGAAACCGTACTCGGGATGGTCGCTTTACTTGAATCGGCCTTTGCGCTGTCCATCTTGACGGCGTTGGAATCTTTCGCAGCCTGTGTGCTATCAGAAGAACCACCGTTCCCACAGCTGAAAAGGAACAGGGCAAATGCACCGGCGAGACAATAATTGGATAATTTTTTCATAATTGGCTGTTTTTCAGTTTCAATATTTTCTGCTAGGGCTTCAATTCCTATGCCATGCGACAGAACGGGAAGAAGCGGGGGGAAGGATACTGGGGAGAAGGAGGATATTGAGGAAAGAGGAAGGGTACGGAACCAAGAGGTTGGACAGGGAGGATTATCAGGGACGATTAAGCTACGGGCCGGTAAGACAGCATAGGCATCGGAGCGTCGGCGAGATGATAGGGTTTGTATCCCGGGCGAGTGTTGAACATCCAGGTATGGAGCTGGTTCCGCAGATCGCGCCACCAGCTGGCATGCGTAGCCGTGGGGGTACGCTCGAAGTAATCCGCCTTCAACATCCTCACCTTGATCAGCACAAGATGACCTGCCGCCAGCTCGCGGATATCATCGTGCACGAGGCTGTTGATCTCTTCCGGGTCGTTCACAATAAAGGCCTTACCCAGTACATGGACAAAGAAATCCTTGTCCTTTCGGAAGAACTCGAGCTTCACGGGGAATTCCCGGTCGAATTCATGCAAGGCCTGTTGGGGACGTGATACAAAGAACCACATCTCGCCCAGCTCATCAACCTTCAAAACCGAAACGATGGTGGTCGCTATTTTCAAAACAGCGTTGTTCTCGCTAAAAAAAAGTGCATTTTTCAGCTCTTCTATTTTTTCTCGCAGAAAGCGCAGATCGGATTGGGGCAACATGTTTATGTTTTTTAGAACTAAATTTTTCAAAATCAATACCACTTATTTTCATCGAACCACCAGGGTAAGTGGGCAAGCGGCTAAAGAATGCCGGAGCGTTTCATTATCAGGCATAAACACATTTTTTCCCCATTCGGGACGTATGACCGGGCCTTTCTTATCCCCCCGGATCGTGCTCACGATGAGGAAAATATTGCACAAAAATGTTCGCCCCGGCTGGCATAATTTTTTTGGTCTATACTCCGTCAATAAACCTGAAAGAATAAATTGGGGGCCCCGTTTCTACGGGGCCTGTTTCGTATGGGGCCGTAACACGGGGCCCGGTTTTTTGGGGTCTGTCTGTAAAACCTATAATTATGATACGCAAATTAAAATCGGGGCAATACCGCATCTATTCCCGGAAGAAGGATGAGAAGACGGGAAAAAGAAGGAATCTTGGAACATTCGATAGCATGGAAGCAGCGAAAAAGCACGAACGCGCCATTCAATATTTCAAGCATGGATGATATCACGCATTCCGATGGAAGGATATCAGGGTATTTACCCTATCCTTCCATTCCATATCCATCGAACCGTCCGGATGTTTGGTGATGCTCGTGATAACAAATTCCTGGTCGCCGGCGAGGATGCCGCAGTAATCGCTTTTGATGGTTAGTGCATAGGGGAGCGAACGGTGCGCGCCGCCGTCCGGGTCGGTAATATTTAGTTCCTTGAACAGGCGTTCGTCGCGTAGCTTCATCTGGTCGGTGGTAAATGAATAGATCTCACCCGAGCCGCTGCGCACCCAGGAACCCGGGAGCAGGACTTCGAATTCGGAGAGGTCGGTGGTATTGATCATACTTCTTGGCTGTTTATCCTTGTGATTGGCTTTCGTGAAGACTTGACAATAGCTGGTGCGCCCGTTCCAGGGACCACAATTGATTTTCTATTAATTGGTAAATACGTTCGGGCGCGCCATTTTGTTCAAGGAGGGCCTGGTTATACGCCTTTTGGATGGCCTCTTCCGAAACCACGCAGGCATCCAGCCGGGAGGGTGTGTCCCTCCCTTCGAAACTATGCTTGCCTTCCAGCCAATGGAGGTAGATCTTACCCGAGATCGTGGATTGGGTCACTGGGGCCCCACCCAGCTTGATCACCTCTGCATGCAGGGTGTTGACATATGCTCTGCTATCGGTACCTAACCGGTAAAAGACTTCGCGTATCTCCGGTTCTGGTGTTATTTCGGCATGGGAGGCTTTCTCGTAGGCTGTGATTCGATCGATATTGATCCGGATGAGGTCATTTAGAATATTTACAGTTTTTTTACTCTGTCCGGACGCCCGCAACGGCCCCTCATGATCGTAAAACTTCGACTTCATAAAAAAAGTTTAAAAGCGCGAAGTTTAGGGTTCAGTAGATCGTCATGTATAGTGGCTTAAAAAATAATGCCAATGGGGGTAAAACCGGGGGGACGGGGAATTGTTGCCGCAGTCGACATTAAAATGGATAACCGATCGCCAGATTCAACACCATTTCGCTGATATCCGTTGCACCTTTGAAATTCCATTTCGACCCTTCGGGTTTCCAGGGCGTCCGCAGGGGAACGGCCATATCGACGCGCAGGACCAGGACGGTAAAATCAAAGCGCAAACCGGCACCGGCGCCCACGGCGAAATCTTTGATAAAACCCGGTGTAAACACAGCCCCCGGCCGGTTCGCATCATTGCGAAGCGTCCAGACATTGCCGAAGTCCGCAAAGACGGCCCAGTTGATCAGGCCATATAACCGTGCGCGATATTCGAGATTACCCTCCATTTTAATATCCCCGGGCTGGTCGGGGATAAAAGCATCCGAGTTGGGGTTGCCCGCATAGTAGTGTCCCGGCCCCAGCGCGCGGGCGCGGAAAGCGCGGATATCATTGGTCCCGCCGGCAAAAAACGCTTTGACAAAAGGCAGGCTCGTACTGTTGCCGTATGAAACACCGATGCCCGCAGTCGCCCGATACGCCAGCATGCTGCTCTTGCTGAAGTTGAAATAATGCCGGAAATCGAGATCGAACTTCATGTACTGCGCGAAAGGCACGCCGAAGATCTCCTTTTGCCGGCCCGTCTTGTTTACATCCGCGCCCGTGAAGAGGCCCAGCAGATTGTTCGAAAAATCCAGATTCGCATTGAACCAAAAGTTATTGGGTTTGCGGGCATTCCGTCGATCGAGGCTCGAGTTGTAATTGAAATTCCAGGAAGGCCCGATAATAAACTGCGGCTCGATCGCATAGTACAGGTTCTTGTTCTTGCCGATGGCCACCTGCATACTGTCTGTAATATTAGCAGGCCGGACATAACTTATTCCGAGGATCGTGATGCCATTTTCTGAGGTTACGCGATTTTTGAACTGGTAACCGAAGCTGGCGCGCGACGACGTAAGGGTATATAGCGAGTTGTTCTCATAGATATCGTAGCCTGCTTCGATCTTGGTCTTCGGGGCAAACTTGCTGCTCGTATTCAAATTAAAGGGCGAGACGATGGTGGGGATCGTCAGGGTGGCATCGACACCGACACGACGGGTGAGCGATTTCTCCGTCGTACTCACGCTTTGCCCTTCCAGACCACTGTAAAGCCGGATGTTGAACAACTCGCCGCCACGGAACAGATTGCGATGCCGCCAGCTCAGTGCCAGCTCTGTACCCGTGGTATTATCGCTGCGGGTAAGACCGGTGACTTCGAACTGCAGCTGTTTTTTCTGGGCGGGGGTCAGGTTGTAATAGAGATTGAGCTTATTATTCGAATCGACCCTGGAAGCCGGCTCGAAACGGGCTTTGACGAAGGAGAAGACGCCGAGACTGACCAGCCGGCTCAGCGACGAGTTATGATCGGTTTCTTTATAGATATTGCCGGGCTTGATCAGCAGCGTTCTGCTGAAAACGTGCGGTCGCAGAAAGTGATCGGGATCGATGATGCGATAGCCTTCGGGGGTGATATAGGCGCTTCCATGGCTGGTATCGGCCCGGGTCGCGGGGTTACCCGTGTTGACGACGGCCGTGATCGTATCGATGCGATACACCTCGCGGGCGGGATCGGGCATTTCATCCTTTAACCGCATGAACATATCCACCCGGTGATTGCCTACCGCCGTATCCAGGTCGACAATGAGATAGTCGGGATTGAAATAATAGAAGCCGTGGTTCTTGAGCCGGGCGTCGATGCGAATGCGCTCGTCCTTGATCGTCTGGAGATCATAGAAATCCCCGGTTTTCAGCAATGACGACCGCTGAAGGGTGTCGATCCGGTTGCTTACCTCATCGGAGTCATCGGGGTAGTTGATCTTCCCGATAACATACCGGGGTCCGACCTGCACCGTGTAGGTGGCGGTGAGCTGTTTGTCCTTCACAAACGTAGTGACGAGTACTGTGTCATGAAAAAAACCTCTGTTCTCGAAATGGCTTTGCAGCACCTGCGCATTGTTCGCCAGCAGAACCGGGGACACCAGGACGGGAGGCTCGCCGAGCTTGTATTTCAGCCAGTGTTTGAATCCTTTAGTCTTATGGGTGGTACCGGCGATATTGTAGATCCAGAGTTTTAGCCGGATACCGAAGAACTTACTGTTGAGATTTGGCCGCAGATATCCTTCCATGTCCTCGTTCCACTGATTCTGCTTCTTTTTTGTCATCGGCACGGACGAATGGATCTCCGTTTTATTGGCTGCGTATAAGGTCTCGTTCCCTGCAAGGTGTTTCGATTCGTTACAGGAGGCGAGGACGGCGGACAACCCTCCTACTAGTAAAAACAAGCGCAGTGGCAAACGGGTGTTCATTGGGGGTTGGAGGTTGTCCCGGTGGCGGTGGTGCTGGCGCCGGGATTTGTATTCGAATGTTGTGTTTTTCTTGGTTGTATCTTGTCGCCCTGGGACCGATGCCAGATCTCGCTGAACTTGTCATAATTAAAAGTGAAGACGAAGCCTACTCCGGTCTCGATCACCTGGCCAAATACTACAGCTTCGTATTGGTTGAGCCGGTAGGCACGCACCATGTATCTTCCGTCCTTCGTGAGCTTGTAAACCGCGTCCAGGGTACCGGCAATATTCGATGGTGCCTGTTGCGGCGCCCCCGTGCCGACGATATCGAAGCTGCTGCCTATGCCAACCCTCAAACGGTCTTCCATGAGCATTTTCGAAACCATGACATCGAGCTCCGTATAATCGATCTTGGCACCCGTACTCCAGTCCTGCTGGTTGTTGAGGTCGAAGTGGACGTCCACCGGCTTGATGAGACTGGCGGCCGCCTGATCGAGCTGGCTTGTGATGATCTGGAAGCCGGTGGAGTAAGCAAGGCTATTTACGGCAGAGCCACCGCCATCATTGGAGTTCATGGGATTGGGGCCAACGAAACGACCGAGCAGGAGGAGCGCAAAAACCTGTTCGTTCATCTCGGATTGCTGCGTACGCAATTCGGTAAGGCGCTGGTCGACGTCGGGCCAGAGTGTAAGGATCGTGGATGGCAGCGAGATATCGAAGCCGATCACCGGCTTGAGCATGTCGCCATTTAGTTTGAGGGTAACCAGGAAGGGCAGTCGCTGCCGGTATTTGTATTGCTCGTTTTGAGGAAGATCGGAAATGACATTGGATACCAGGTCGATGGAAGGGGATTGCGCGGTATACGAAGCGGTGAGGTCTACGGTGGCCTGGGTGGGATCGCCTGTCCAGGTGATGATGCTGCCCGGGTCGATGTTGAATTTGCGTTTGATCACCGTGAAGGACATGGTATAATAACCGCCGGTCACCTGGTAGGAACCCGTAAGGTCCATTTTACCGCTTTTCTCGAGCTGAAAGACCAGGGTGCTGCGACCGCGGACATTGACCGCATCACCGCTGGTGGGGTCGATGACGACGTTGAGTAGTGCGCTGGTATCGGTCAGCAGATTCAAACTGATGTCCATACCCTTGATCTCGGTCTTCCGGGAATGCAAGACCAGGGCTTTTTTGTCGACCAGCGTATCCCCGGTATGATGATCCACGAAACGTACCACGCCGACGCGGTCGCCGACTTCGGGGTTATCCGCGGGCAGGACATAGTAGAAATTGGTGCGTTTATTGACCCGGATCGTGCCATCGATCATGGGCGCATCCATTTTACCCTCCAAATTGATGGCCGCGTCGAGATTGAGCTGGCCATAGAATTGGCGGGAGCTGTTCTCCGGCGCGTTGACCAGGCGGAAGTTCTGGGCATTCAACGAAATATCAAAGGCGAATTTGTGATAATCCTTTGTAAACACGTTGCCGTCAAGGATCAGTTTGTTGCCCGCCGAATCGCGCAGCGTGAATTCGCTGAAGTTGAACCCATCCTCATCGAAGGCGATGCGGTCCCTGGACACGTCGAGCGCTTCACCGGAGACGGTCGGCGTGATCACCGCACTATCGAAATAAAGATTGCCGCGAACATTGGGTTTGTCGATGGTCCCTTGAATGGTGAACTGCCCGGTGAGATATCCCCTCATCTTGTCTACGACGCCCTGGGCGGCGCCTACAAAGGCGGACAGGTTCACCCGCCGCAGATCGAGCTTGAGATCCATTTTGCTTTCGCCGGTATAGTAATCGCCCGAGACCGCAATGTCGTTGTTCTTGCCCGTGAGCCCGATCCGGGCGGAGAATGCATTGGCCTTTTCGTTATTGACTTTTAGCGCCAGATCGCCCAGCGTATCGCCCCTCACGGTAAGGTTTTGTATGTCGAGATCGGAGGTGAAAGTGGGGTTGGTCGTTACATTTTTTACTTCGGCATTGCCGTTGAGGACCCCATCGGCGATCACCGAGTCCTGATTGGCAAGACGGCTTAGGGTACTCAGCCTGAAACTGCCAAAGTGGACGTCGAGGGGCGCGGCGCCGGTAGTACCTTTGCTGTTCAGGGAAAGCGAGTCCATCTGGTTTGTGATAGTGAGATCGTGGGCCAGCAGTCCGGTTGAATCGTATTGAATGTAGTTGTCGCGGCTTGCAATCCAGGGGTCGTAGTTCAGCAACAGGCTGTCCGGGTTGAAGCTGAACATCGTTGCGCTCCTTTCGTGCTCGATGATACCGCCAAGGCGATAACGGTCTTTATTGTTTTTGTCTTTCAGCAGCAGGGTCGTCTTCAGCCGATCATTCGCCAGGTCGCCATAGATCGAGGTTTTATAGAAAAGGAGTCCACCGCCATGACCATCGGCCATGGTAATGCTATAACGCAGGCTGGTATCCACGATGCCTGCATCGAGGGTGATGTTGTGCAGGAACTGCGTGCCCAGGTCGATCCGTGGGGCTCTCAGTCCCAGGTTCAAATAGTTCCGGTCGCTGTTATAAGCGAGTATGCCACCCACCGTATCCGTTCCCCGGAGCGAGGGCATCAACGCCAGCACCAGGGGGGAGGTCCTGAGCTGCATGCGCAGTGTCCAGTCCTGCGCAACAAAGGCTGTATCCTTGAATCCTTCGAGGTGATAGTACTGGCTGATGGTGTGTTGCAGCGCGGTGGGAATTTGGGTAAGGAGGTAGTGTCCTTTGAGTTCGAGATCGGCCATTTCGGTATGCAGCTGAATAGCCTCTATGTCACCTTGTCGGCTGGCCGTGAGCTGCAGGCTATCCGTCGCCAGCCGCTGATGGCCCTGCAGCAGGCCGGCATTGACCAACTTCAATGCACCTTGTAAGCTATCCGGATTGGTGCTGGCGAAATCGGCGGTGAGATGGCCTTTGAACTGCAGCGTATCTTTTGTCAACCCGATGGCGTGCAGGTCTACGGTGTCCACCTGCCAGTCTAGCTTTAGCGCCGGGAATTTTTGCGCCAGATCGGCCGAGGCCTGCAGCTCGAAATGGACGGCCGTATTGTTGATCGCAGAATGAAGCGTCGCCTGCTGATCCGCGATGGAGCCGTCGATGGCAAGGTCGTGGTATTGGTAATGACGAAAGGTGGCGGCGGCAATCTTTCCGGAGAATTTCGCGTTCGCACTATGCACATCCATCCCGGTTCCGGCGATCCTGAAGTTGGCGGTCATGGCGCCCCACTGTGTACTGTCCTGCAAAATAGTACCCAGATCGAGGGCCCTGGTCCGCAGGTCGAGAGCGTAACGGGCATTCTTTGTAGACCGGAATTTCTGCACATAACCTTTGAGCCACACCGATCCTGATGAGGAATGGAGAAGCAGATCGCTAGTCATCCCATCCATGCTGCCCGCCAGCCGGCCATGAAGATCGTATCGCTTAGGAATAGTAATATTTGATGGGAGGGTGCCTTTGGGCAAAAGGATCGCCAGCGCGGCCCTGCTCCCGGAGAGATTGTGGATATCCAGATCGCCTTTGATGCGTTTGCTGTCGAAGGGATGGATGATCCTGCCTGCCATGTCTACCTGAATATCGCTGATACCGGCAAATGTCAGATGCCGGACCGTGATCGCGTCGAAATTGCCGTCCAGCTCGCTGTTGAGCTGCCACACGGTATTGGGATCGCGGAAAACGGGTTGGCTGGCCAGGCCGGGGGCGAAGACCAGCAGGTCTTTGAGCTGTACATGGCTGTTGGGGAGATCGAGATGTACGAGCGTGTGGGCGGGTGTCTTCAGCATCCCGGCCAGGGAATCGCACCGGAGGCTGGCGGAGCGCTGCAGCAACGTACCGGGGGTCCGGAGGAGAAGATCGTCGAGCGTTATGCGGCGGTCGGAGTAGAAGAACCGGGTCTGCAGCTGGGTTAGCCGGAAACCGCTGCGTTCGGCGAGTTCCCCTTTCGTGATCCGGCCGCTGGCGCTGTCCGGGCTATAGGTGAGGTCTTCGCCGTGCAGGGTGATATTACCTGCGAGCAGGTGGTAATAATCCATGCCCTTTTTCTGATGGGGCTTATTATTATTGTCGAGGGCATAGTCCGTGCTGTCGAGCGCCAGTTTATTGGCATGAATGATGAGGCGGCCCAGGTCGAGCGTAAGCCCGGTGGTCTGCAGGCTCGCGACGCTGGCGCTGGTGGCCATGGCGCTGGGCGTGCTGTGGAAGGCCATGGAAGTATGCTCGAGGCTCAGGTGGTCGACGTTGAACCGCAGGCTGTCCAGGTCCAGGGGCCCAACCATCTCGGTGACGTTGTGGCCGATGACGGCGGTCGCCAGGTTGCCGGTGACGCTATCCGCATAGACGAGCCGGATGTTATCGAGGAGGAGCTTACGGATAGCCATCACCATGGGTTTTCTCTTGGTCGTGTCCGGTTTGGCCGTGGGTTGGCCGGCAAAGGCATCGACGATAAACTGGTAGTTGAAGACCGTATCCGGCGAAGGACGTAATATTTTGGCGGTGAGATCGCTCAGATGTATCTCATTAATATCCAAATTATTGTGTAAAAGTCCCAACATCTTCAAGTGGACATCGATGAGTCCGGCGGAAAGGAGGGTATCGTGGCGAAGGTCTTCGATATAAACGTCTTTCAGGGTAATGCTGTGAAAAAAACCGATGTCGAGATGACCCACCCGAACACGCGTTTTTAATTTCCGTGCGAGATATTTCTCGGCCTTGGCGCGGGCAATATCCTGGACGAACGGGGTCTGGATGAGGAAGAAGATCAGCAGAAGGATGATAAAGATCGTGAGCAGCGTCTTCAAAAAGATACGCAACAGCCGGCGAACCAGGGACCTGCGGGGGAGATGTTCGGAGGAAGATGCGTGCATAAATTAAAATTCTCTGTAATGTTTAAGTTAGAACTTTATCCAGGTATGACAAAATGCAGACCAAATCTCGGGAAAACGCTGTCAATGAAGTTGTTGGATTTTTTCCACATAAGAGTACCGTATTTTCCACATGGGTTTCCGCTGGTGGGAGCTTTTTCGCTTGGATACAACCGTTTGGATTCTGGCGTCTTGTTTGTCGTAAGACCTGTACAAAAAATGGGTATCATGCTGAAGCAAGTACAGACGCAGAAACAACAACACACTATACTGCCGCAACAGATCGAATTATTGAATCTTTTCCATTTGAATACCCTTGAACTCCAGCAGCGGATACAAGATGAATTAAGCGAAAACCCTGCCCTCGAGGAATTAGCCTCGGGAGACGATGCCAATGCCGACAAATACAACAAAGAAACCGTGCAGGATTTTCAGAATTGGGACGAATATGGCTATGACGATATCCCGGATTATAAAACGGAGTACAACAATTATATCAATACGGAAAAGGTTCCCGAAAAGCCAATTGCGGAGGTCCCGGACTTCCGGGAAGAGCTCAAGCGGCAATGCCGGTTCCTGGACGTGCCGGAAGACAGACATTTTATCTTTGATTTCCTCATCGACTCGCTGAACGAGAACGGGTTCCTGGAGCAGGATCTCGACGAGCTGGCTTCGGAGATCAGCTTCAAGAAAAAGACCTGGATCGAAGCGGAGGAGCTGGAAGGAACGCTCCAGCTGATCCGGGAGCTCGAGCCTTACGGGGCCGGTTGCCGGAATGTGCAGGAATTCATGTTGTTGCAGCTGAAGCGGATGAATGTCAAACAGCCGGATGTCCGCACGGCGATCGAGCTGCTGGAACATCATTTTCACGATCTGCGCAGCTGCAACCTCGACAAATTGCGCCGGCAGCTGGGGCTCGATGACGACGAGATCAAGATCGTCCTCCACCTGCTGGCACATCTCAGCACCCGGCCTTTCAATCCCGAAATGAGCAGTATCCAGGCCAATCCTTCTATCCTACCGGATTTCGTGATCATCGACGAGGGGGATACGCTGGAGCTGGCCCTGTACCGTCAGCGAAGCAGCAATCTGCATATCTCGCAATCGTGGATGGAGATGGTCCAGCAGACCTCGCAGAACAATGCCACGGATAAGTCTACCCGCCAGTATCTCCGCAGCAAGCTGTCGTCGGCGCAGTGGTTCATCAATGCCATTCAGCAGCGGGAGAACAACATGCTCAAGATCATGCGGGCCATCGTGGACATGCAATACGATTATTTCAAATACGGCGATATCCTGTTGCTTAAGCCGATGAAGCTCAAGGATATTGCGGATAAGGTGAAGGTCGATATCTCGACCGTGAGCCGGCTGACGTGTAACAAATATGCCGAAACCCCCTTTGGTACCATCCTGCTCAAGGATCTGTTTACCGAGGGTATCGTCAACCAGGAAGGCACCAATATCAGCAACAAGGTGATACAGAACATCATCGGCGAGGTCATCGAGGCCGAGGATAAGAAGGCTCCTTACACCGACCGTCAGCTGGTCACCATACTCGCCGAGCGCGGCTATTCGATCGCCCGGCGCACCGTAGCCAAATACCGTGAGCTGATGAATATACCGGTGGCGCAGGTGCGCGGATTATGGAATTAGCGGAGGGCGCCCATCCGCCCGGTTTTTGCTAACTTCGGCATATAAAAACACCTATTATGAGATCGATCTGGACGGGAGCTATCGGCTTCGGGCTGGTGAACATCCCCATCAAATTGTACAGCGCGACGCAGGACAGCGAGCTGGATCTCGACATGCTCGACAAAAAAGATCACTCGCACATCAAGTACAAACGCGTCAACGAAAATACCGGCAAGGAAGTCCCCTGGGGAAATATCGTCAAGGGCTACAACCTGGACGGTAAATATGTCGTCCTCGACGACGATGACTTCAAAAAGGCGTCCCCGGAAAAAACCAAGATCATCGAGATCAAGGAATTTATCGACCTCACCGAGATCGACAGCATGTTCTACGAAGTTCCTTATTATATAGAACCGGACAAATCCGGCAGCAAAGCGTATGTGCTGCTGCGTGACGCGCTTGAAAAGACAGGGAAGGTGGGTTTCGGCAGTTTCGTCATGCGCAACAAGGAAGAGCTGGTGTTGATCAAGCCGCATGAAAACCTGCTCGTGTTGAACCGCATTCGCTGGGCGCAGGAGATCCGCAGTACGGAGGAGATCAAGATCCCCGCCGGCGAAAGCAAACCCGCGGAGATGAAGATGGCCATCGAACTTATCAAACAACTTTCGGGGCCTTTCGATATCGGGAAGTACAAGGACACCTATTCGGACGAGCTGTTGAAGCTCATCAAGGCCAAGGCCAAAGGGGGGAAACAGGTCAAGTCGCCGCTCCGCGTGGTGCATAGTACGAAGAGCACGGATCTGCTCTCGCAGCTCCAGGCTTCGCTTAAAGGGAAGAAAAAGGCGAGTTGAGCGGCTACGCCACTTCCCGGCCGGGCGGCGCCCCGCCGCAGGGCCTCAGCCGGGTAGCTCGTGGACTTCCTTTTTTTCGATATACACCGCGGTTGAATTGGGGCGGATGGTCCGCCCTACCCCTTCCGCATAGGCCTTGGTAAATTCCGCCCCATAGTAGAGGATGATCGATGAATAATATACCCAAACGAGGATAAGCATGATCGAGGCCGCTGCGCCGTACAGCACGCCGATGCTGGAGTGGCTCAGGTACAAGCTGATCAGCAGTTTCCCGATCAGGAAAAGCGCACCGGTGAAAATGGCTCCGACAAACGCGTCTTTCCAGCTGATGATCGCATCCGGCAGGACGCGGAAGATGATCATGAAAAGCAGGATGATCACCGCCAGGGTGAGCACGAGATTGACGGTATAAAAGAAGTACACGGTGAAATGTGTAAAGTATTGCTTTAGATAATTCCCCAGCAGATCCATCAGCGAATTCACCACCAGCGAGACCATCGAGATAAAGCCAAACGCGATGATCAGCGAGAACGAGATGAGGCGGTTCGTGAGGAATTTCAACCACCCTTTTTTTGGTTTGGAGAGGATACACCACATGTAGTTGATCGAGCCCTGGATCTCGGTGAATACGCCGGTAGCGCCTATCAGCAGGATCGCTCCGCCCATGATCGCCCCCGCCATGGTATGATGCGATTTGTGGATATTGGTGATGATGTCCTGGATCTGCTGGGCCGCGTTGATGCCTACCAGGTCTTTTATCTGAGCGTAGATGCGGCCTTCCGCCGCCTGCTGGCCCCAGATGATCCCCGTGAGCGAGATCGCCACGATGAGGAAGGGGGCAATGGAGAACACCAGGGAATAGGACAGCGAAGCCGCCAGCTTGAAAGCATTATCGTTGTTGAAATCCACCGCGGCCTTTTTCATGGCCTTCCAGAAGATGCGGAATTTAAATCTGCTCATGCGGTTATATACGGGCAAAGGTATGCCACTTCTCTTGTAGATTTTATTCCCCACAACTAAGGTTTACAGGTATTTTCTACGGGTATAAAGAATTTGGCAAGCATTTTTCAATAGAGTATTCAGACAAACGATTCCTTACTACCAAAAAATTATTTTATGTCTGGTTTACTTTATTTGATAGCTGTTATACTCCTCATAGGGTGGATCTTGGGTGTATTCGTTTACAGTGTGGGTGGACTCATTCACATACTCATCGTATTGGCCGTGATATCCCTTATCCTGGGGATTATCCGTCGAGCCTAACCGGCATGTTTCGGGGTAATGATTCTGCGTAATTGCAGAGTCTGCAGGCCGGTCGGATGACCGGCTTTTTTTTATCAATCAAGCATGAAAGAGCTCAAATTCGCCTCACCCGTACGCACTGCCTCGATCCTCGTGATCCTGGTGATCTGTTTTGTGATCCTCAGCTGGGCGCAGGATGTCATCGTGCCCATGTTGTTTGCCGTGGTCTTTTCGGGTATCCTGTTCCCCATTTGTTTCCAGCTTGAAAAATGGGGTTGTCACAAGGGGGTAGCCGCTTTTATATCGGTATTGGTGGCGGGGGTGATCACCGCGTTATTTCTCACCGTGGTGGCCCTGCAGCTCGTGCATCTGGCAGGCCAGGGCCCGCAGTTCGTCGAAAGGCTCTCTCAGCTGGCGGACAAGGCGGAGACGGCCATAGCGGCCCGGTTCCATATCGGGAAATCTGCCCAGGCGGATCATATCCATATGCTGCTCGAAAAAGCCAAGGATAACAGTACCGCCTATTTCTCCTCTGTGACGTCCTTTACCACCAACGTGGTATCGCAGTTCCTGCTCATCCTGCTGTTTAGCTTCTTTCTGCTTTATTTCCGGGTCTTTTTCCTGGAGTTCTTTTACAAGGTCTTTGCTTCTTCGGAGAAATTGCTCATCGACGAAACGATGCAAAAGATCTATGGGGTCATACAGAACTATCTGAGTGGCTTACTAAAGGTGATCTGTATCATCGGCACGCTGAACTCCATCGGCTTGTGGGCGCTCGGCATCGAGTCGCCCTTGTTCTTTGGGTTTCTTGGCGGCATGCTGGTCGTGATCCCCTATATCGGCATATTGATCGGTTCGGCGTTGCCGCTGATCGTCGCCCTGGTGACCAAGGACTCCTATTGGTATGCGGTGGGGGTGCTGGGTGTCTTTCTTTTCGTGCATATCCTCGAGGGCAATGTCATCACGCCGTATGTGGTGGGGTCCAAGGTGAGCATCAATCCGCTGGTCGCGGTCTTTAGCCTGCTATTGTTCGGCAAGCTATGGGGTCTTTCCGGCCTGGTGCTCGCCCTTCCCGTGACCGCCATTTGTAAGATCATCTTCGACATGCTGCCCGGTTTCAAGGCCATAGGTTTCCTGCTGGGTAAGCCGCAAAAATATCACTTCAAACGCTATAGTATGTTGTATGCCAAGCTGCGAAGCCGTACGCCTGCGGCTGCACCCGTGCCGGCAGGGGACGCTCCGGCGACGTCCGAAAGCACGACGATCATCGAGACCAGCGTTAGGGCCGAGGTCAGCGAGGAAACGACGACCACGGAGTCCACGCACTAGGCGCAGGGACCGGCCCTCCTGGCTATGCATTGATCGGGGTCGTGCGAATGTATTGCCCGAGGATCTTCATCAACACCAGTTCCTCCGCCGTAAGGGCATGTTTTTCTGCACCGGCGGACTCCGCTTTATCGAATTCGTCGATGTAGGTGACCAGCTTGTTCTCTTCATACAAGCGGATGAGACCGGGGTGTACATAGTATTTCTTGCAGACGGCGCGGCTATTCCCGAGCGTTTTACTCACGGTATCGAGCATAGCGACGATGTTCTTTTTGCATTCCATACTATCGGAGGCCTCGCCGATGCATCGAAAGGCCTGCAGGGCGTGCAGCGACCCGGCCCAGGTCCGGAGATCTTTTGCCGTGAAATCGGTCCCCATCGCCTCGTGGATGTATTGGTTGACCATGCCGGAGTCGATAGGATGGCGGGCGCCCTCTTCATCATAATATTGGAAGAGTTCCCGGCCGGGGATCTCGCGGCATTGACTTACGGCACGGGCCAGCCGTTTGTTGTGCAACGCAATATCGTGGTGAATGCCTTTTTTGCCGGTGAACGAGAAGACCAGGGTGTCACCGCTGATCCTGACATGCTTGTTCTTCAGGGTGGTGAGGCCATAGGAGCCATTGGCCTTTTCGTATTCATTATTGCCCACACGGATATAGGTCCGTTCCATGAGACTCAGCACGGTGGCCAGCACTTTTTCCCGCGTCAATTCGCGGCCGTGGAAATCCGTTGCTATCTTTTCCCGGAGGGCGGGCAGCGCCTTTCCAAACTCATAAAGCCGGTGAAACTTGGTTTCGTTGCGGAGGGCGTTCCATTGGCCATGATAACGATATTGTTTCCGGCCGCGGACGTCGACGCCGGTCGCCTGGATATGGCCATTGGCGTCCGGACAGATCCAAACATCGGTCCAGGCCGGCGGGATCACGATGCCGCGGATACGGCGCAGCACGGCGGGGTCTTTGATGGTTTTGCGGCCAAGCGTGTAGGTGAAGCCTTTGCCTTTTTTGCGGCGAAGAATGCCGGGCTGGCTATCGGTGACATAAATCAAATGGGCGACTTCGGCCGCTTGCTCGGGGTCACGGTCGGCCTGCAGAAACTGTTTATGGGAGAGAGCCGGGGTTGCCTCCATGGTCGTTGTTTTAAAAAGGCCGCCCCGGTGAACCGGGGCGGCGTCCATTAACCTAAACCTCTATCGCACAAAAGAATTATGATCTCTTGATTTATGAGCTCTTATGAATTGATTATCACAAAAAAATGTGCCAACCTGTATTCAGCCTACGCCCGGACGGGGGCTGTATCAATTTTTCCCCGCTCTCAAGAAAAAAACGGGTAAAATTGTGGTAATTATGCCGGATCAACTTTTAGATCAGTTCGACCATTTTCCTGATTATGTCTGGGACGCTATCCTAACAGGGGTGGCCGTTCTCATCGGTACTATCCTCAAGTTCCTGCTTACGCTGCTCCTGCGGCGGAAGCCCCCGGGGGCGCCTCATTTCTCCGTCACCCGCGCTACCCTGTCCCGGCTGGGCCAGCCCATGAGCTATTTCCTGCCCCTGCTGGCCTTCAACTTTCTGCTCCCATTGATGAAGATGCGCAGCAATGTCTACCCTATTGTCAACAAAACGATAGAGATCCTCCTCGCCATCTCCTTTGCCAACGTCCTCATTGGCATCGTCAAGATCTTCGAAGACTATGTCTACCATACCTATGATATCCAGAAGGCGGACAATCTTAAAGAACGAAAGATCCGCACGCAGCTCCAGTTCATCCGCCGGATGGCCATCACGCTGATCCTGATCCTCACGGCATGCGTCATCCTGCTGAGCTTCAACAATCTCCGGAAGATCGGCACGGGGTTGCTTACCGGCGTCGGCGTGGGCGGTATCATCATCGGCTTTGCCGCCCAGAAATCTTTGAGCAACCTGCTGGCCGGGTTCCAGCTGGCTTTCACCCAACCGTTGCGGATAGACGATGTGCTGGTGGTGGAGGGCGAATGGGGACGCGTCGAGGAGATCACCCTGACGTATGTGGTGCTCAACATCTGGGACCAGCGGCGGCTGATCCTGCCCATCAACTATTTTATCGAGAAACCCTTTCAGAACTGGACGCGGACTACGGCCGATATCATCGGCACCGTTTTTCTCTACCTGGACTATATGACGCCGATAGAGCCCTTGCGCGCGGAATTGACCCGGCTGCTGGACAATGATCCGCTTTGGGACAAACGGGTAAAGATCCTGCAGATCACCAACACCAGTGAGAAGACCATGGAAGTGCGGGCCCTGATGAGCGCTACGAGTTCGGGAAACGCGTTCGATCTGCGGTGTAATGTGCGGGAGGGGCTCATTAAATTTTTGCAGACCAATTATCCGGACTCTTTTCCGGTTGTTCGAGTTCAAGAACCGCCCCGGCCGGAGGCCGGGGCGGCTGACGCCTATGCATCGTAATTGATATCGCTGTCGTCTTCGTTCTTATCGGTGCTGTACTCGTTGTTCTCTTCGTCGCCTTCGCCGATCTCTTCTTCGTATTCGTCTTCTTCATCATCCGATTCAGGGACGTCGAGGTCGTCGCCGGAGACATCTTCGCCAAACCCTTCTTCATTCAGCGGATCGCCATCGTCATCGGTGCTGTCGAGCGCGGCTTCGTTTAGCACTTCGTCTTCCGTATCGACCTCGCGGTTATCGACATTCGCCAGGGCTCTTCTTTCTTCCCGCGATACATTGGAGCCGGAACTCAGTTCCAGATCGTCGTCGTCATCGAGTCCATCGACGTCCTTGCCTTCCTCATCGGAAGATGAGGCGGTGGTGTCGCCCAATTCGCCCAAACGGGGTGGTCTGACATGTTCCTGACCGGGTATGTCTTTGACCTCGGGGAGGTCCATCGTATTTTTATCCTTTTTTGCCATAGCTGATGTTTTAGACTTGTAAGTTACCGAAATTATTTTTTCGCCGGAGCGGCCCCATTAGGCCATTGGTGTGGGCTGGTGCATCATCGGCATCCAGGCACCGGGAGGTTTTGGCGGAGCGGGCGGTGTTCCACGATGCGGAGGCGGAGGACATCCCGCCAGCAGAGAAGAAGTTAGGGAGAGTACCAGGAGGGCCGCCAGCAAACGCAGCCGGCCTGCGCGAATAGAGGAGGTTCTTTCCATACAGTTTTCTGCATACCCTTGCAATTGGGATGCCCGAATGCCTTGTTTTTGGACCTGTTTTTGGTCTGGACCCCGGGGTCTATTTGCTCAAACGTTTTAATTGAACAAGTTCAATTATATATAGTGAATTTTTATATTTATTAGTCCTTCTTTTAGCTATCAGTAAGTTTTTCCTATAAAAATCAACACTTTTCTCATAAGGGTAATGCTTTATATTTAGAACTTCAGTATTTTAGCAGTAGGATAAGGTCTAAATTTGAGTCGACTCACTACCCGGTATTTTCATACCGGGTTTTCTTTTTTTGGGGCGGCTTGCCGGCGCTTATTCGGAGTAGGCCAACGACCCCGCGGGCTGAAAATTAAAATACTGGCGCGCATTGTAATAGCAGATATCGCGCACCACTTTTCCGATCCACTCAAGGTCATTGGGTAGTTCACCGTTGGTGATCTCTTCACCGAAGAGGTTGCAAAGGATGCGTCGGAAGTATTCATGACGGGGGAACGAGAGGAAGCTTCGGGAATCCGTGAGCATTCCCACGAAGCGACTGAGCAATCCCATATTCGACAGGGCATTGATCTGCCGGGTCATGCCATCCTTCTGATCCAGGAACCACCAGGCAGAGCCGAATTGGATCTTTCCCGCGACGGAGCCATCATTAAAATTACCGATCATCGTTGCGATGAGCTCATTGTCCGCGGGATTGAGATTATAGAGAATGGTGCGCGCGAGTTTGTCTTCCTTATCCAGCCGGTCGAGGAAACGGGCAAGCGCACGTCCCTGCGAGAAATCACCGATAGAATCCCAGCCGGTATCCGGACCGAGTTTCTGCATCATTCTGCTGTTGTTGTTCCTGAGCGCACCCAGGTGGAATTGCTGTACCCAACCTTTCTCCCAATCCCATTCGGCAAAATGGACGAGCATGGCGGAGCGGAATTTGCGGCGTTCGGTCTCGTTGAGCTCTTTACCGGCCCTCACTTTATTGAAGATCGCTTCCACTTCCCAGCCGGTGAACTCTTCCACATAGATCTCTTCGAGCCCATGATCGCTCACGGTGCAGCCCATCGAGGCGAAAAAGTCATGCCGGTTCTCCAGCGCGAAGAGATAGTCATTGAAATTGGAGATATTGACATTGGAAACGGCTTCCAGCTTTTTGATATACGCATTGAATCGGGCGGGATCGTCGACGTTCATGGCGGTATCGGGCCGGAAGGCGGGAAGGATGGGGATCTCGAATCCTTCCTGTTTTAACTGGCTGTGGTACTCGAGACTATCAATAGGATCGTCAGTCGTGCATACCGCACGGACATTCATCTTCCGCAGGAGGTTGCGAACCGAATACTCCCGCGAGTTGATCTTCTCGCTACAGGCATCATAGATCTTTTTCGCATTGCGCCCAGTGAGGGTCTCGTGTACGTCGAAATAGCGTTGCAGTTCCAGGTGCGTCCAGTGGTAGAGTGGATTGCGCAGGGTATAAGGAACCGTCTCGGCCCATTTCTGAAACTTCTCCCAGTCCGGCGCGTCGCCGGTGCAATATGCTTCTTCGACGCCGTTCGTGCGCATCGCGCGCCATTTATAGTGGTCGCCATACAGCCAGGCCTGGGTGAGGTTCCCGAACTGGTGGTCGGCAGCGATCTGTTGCGGCGGGAGATGGCAGTGGTAGTCGATCACCGGCATCTCTTTGGCGTATTCGTGGTAGAGCCGGCGCGCGGCTTCGCTGTGGAGGAGAAAATTCTCGTCAAGGAAATTTTTCATAATAGTTTCAATTTTTTTTCACCTCGCCCGCTGGATGCGCATTTTCCAGCAGCCATTGCGCGAGGTCACGGGCAGCATTGTAATTCTCAAAATCAGCAGGAAGTTTCCTTCCATCGGTATATTCATTATAGAACCAGGGGTCCCCTACGGCAAATACAGTTCCCTTCCCAATTTTGGCAACCGCCATGATGTTGTTACCGGCGTCGGTGAACACGGCTTTGGCGGGACCGCTCAGCTTCAGGGTACTCTGTTCTTTTATGTAAATTTTCTTACTTGTCTTGAATATGGATCGCGCCGAAGGACTGTTGGAATTTAGCCCTTCGTCGCGACGTTCGTGATGAAAATAGCCAACTGCGTTGGCTTGCCCATCCTGTACTGTCATGGTGAAGGCGCCCATTTGATACTGACTGCCGGTAACTTTGTGGTAGCAGTCGAAATTGAAGTGCATTCCAAAGCATTCCGCGAGATGGTTGAAATGGGGAAATTCGCAATTGGCGGAATCGTTGCTCATCAGCACCAGTACGCCGCCGGCCTTCACCCAGTCGTAAATGGCCTGGATGTCGGCATCCGTGGGATAATGCGGGTCGGCGGACTCTTTTTCGTTGTCGGGGTCGGTAATGATATATACCGAAGCTTTTGACAAATTTTCTTTAGTGGGAGATACAGGTAAGGAATCAGTATGGGCTCCCTGCATGCGGAAGATATGTCCCCAGATGGAATAACCACTGTTCGCCCTATCTTCCCAGGTATAATGATAGCGGACCTGGGCGCCGGTGACGTCTTTGCGCCGTTCGCTATTGAACCAGTAGTCGAGCATCACGGTCTTGCTGTCGCCGGGTTTCATCGCCATTTCGTCGGCTGCGAGGAGGAAGGCGCCGATGCCTTTGGGATCATTGGGCACGACTTTCTCGCTGATATAATAGCCATAGCTGCCGTCACGGTTGGGTGTGCCGCCGAGACCGCTGACGCTTACCGTTCCCTGCAGATCGGTTTCTCCGCTGGCGTCCGTGGTTAGAAATTTTTGCTGAATACCCCGCCACCCTTTTTCCGCGGCGGCGCGATAGGTCTCCGGCAGGTAACCTTTCCTCACGGCTTTGGCCAGCGTATAGACGAACATGCTGCTGGCGCTTGCCTCCAGATAATTACCTTGTGCGCCGGGTTTGTCGAGGATATCCCACCAGCAGCCGGTGGCTGGATCCTGTACCTTTTGGATGGCTGCGGCGTAACGTCTCAGGATTGCTTCCAAGGTCTTTCTGGCGGGGTGGTCAGCAGGAAAATAATCGAGCACGTCGACCAGGGCCATGCCGTACCAGCCCATCGCCCGGGCCCAGAAATTGGGTGAGTGACCGGTATTCTTATCTGCCCAGGGTTGCTGATGGGCCTCATCCCAGCCATGATAAAGGAGACCGGTGGCTTTGTCGCGGGTATGTTGTTCGATCGCTATGAATTGTTTTGCGATATCGTCGAAGACGCTATCCTCATGGAAGAGCCGGGCATATTCGGCAAAGAAGGGCTGGGCCATATAGAGCCCGTCGAGCCATACCTGCTCCGTATATTTCTTTTTGTGCCAGAAGCTGCCTTCGCTAGTGCGCGGCTGTTCGCGCAACTGACGTCGCAGTGTCGTGGCGGCCTTGTAATAGTTCTCCTTCCCCGTGACCTGATAGAGCATCAGCAGGATGCGACCGCAGAGCACGTTATCGAGGTTATAGTCTTCCAGCTTATAAGTGCGGATATTGCCTTCCTTATCGACGAGGCGATCCATCTGGTGCTGGATGTATTTGAAATAACGCGCATCTCCGGTGTTGTACCAAAGGCCTTGCAGGCCTTTCCAGACTACGCCTTCGTCATAGGTCCAGCGGGCCCTGGCGCTGTCGTCATCGGCCGGCCACAGCTTCATGACCGTAGCGGCGAGGCGTTCCGCCGGGATGGCGGGGTCCGTTTCCGTGGCTCCGGCTGCGGTGATCGCGGCTTCGGTTGCGGTGGTCGCGGCTTGGGGATGCCATTTATCGTGGAAGACCCAGTCCGGGGTGATCGCGCGCGGGTCGGGTGAGCCGGGCGCCTTGTCCAGGTTGTTGGCATACCAGGTATAGGCGCGGCCCTGTTTGTCGCAATTGTAATAATACACGCGGTGGCCCCAGCGGGGTTTCTGTGCCGTAGGCACCTCGTAGATATCCTGGTCCGCCATATTGGCCGCGAAATGGCAGTCGATGAGATAGAACTGTGCGTCTTTATGGTAGCGGCCGAGCTTGAACCCATCGTACCCTTCGAAAGTGCAATCTTTGAGGACTGTTTTGGAATCGGGATCGGCGGAGCCGTCATGCCAGATCGAAGCCGGACCGTTATCGGCTTTGAAGCTGCAATGTTCCGCATAGGCCCAGCCGCGCGGGCAGTAGAAATCGACGCCGCCTTCCATCTGGCAATCTTTGAAATAGAACATCCCCGCCGTCACATTCCAGGGGCTGACCGTATCGCCGCCAAAGGCTTTGAGGATGCAGTTCTCGACCTTCAGCCGGGTTGTCTGGAAGCTGCGCAGGGCCATTTGATGGCCTTCGCGGTGGACCGTCTTCTGGTGTGTCGCCGAATCGGCGGCGCAGGTTATCGTGGTGCTTTCTGCGGTATTGTCGAAACCATAACTGTTGCAGATGGTGAGGTTTTCGAGGGTGATGTCGGAGCCACGGAGGTTTAGCGTGGCAACGCCCCAATCGTCTTTATGCTCACAGCGCCACGCATCGCGGGCGAGGCTGAAGGTCAGGATCGTCCTATCCTTGTCTTCGCCTTCGAGGATGATGTTGTTCTTTTCAATAAAGACCTGCTCGCGATAGACGCCATCGCGAATGAGGATATGCCGGGGCGCGGTGGCATCGTCGGACAGGCTGTTGAGGGCGGCTTGTACGGTAGTAAAGTCGCCATGACCGGCGGCGTCGACCACGATGGGCCCGGCGACGGCTGCGGCGCATGGTAGAACGAGTAAAAAGACGAAGAGTTTTTTCATATAAGACAATTCTAACTCACAATTTGCATTGCAGGCGTCAAATCCGCTTGTTTATTTACGCAAACGTTATCGAAACGGCACGACCTTTTTTGCCGCGAGGCTCTCATACGCCTTTTCAATCACCCGGATGATCTTCACGCCTTGTTCGGCGGTCACCGGCAGGGGTGCGTTCTCCCTAATGGCTTTGTAAATACCATCGAAATAATCCATGGCATTACCCCGCTCGGTAGGTACCTTTTCGCGCACCACTTTGCCCTCAAGCTCGGTATGCAGCAGGCCTTGTTCGGATTCGGGCTCGAGGCCCCAAGTGGGACCGCCGGGCATCTCGCCTGCGAGCAAATGTTTCTCCTGCACGTCGGCCCGGGTTTTAAGAAAAGTCCCTTGATGGCCAAAGAAACTATAAGCCGGGAGCGGCTCGCGCACCAGATAGCTGGACTTCAGGCGAAGCCTAAGTCCGGGGTAATACAGCAGCACCTCCATATAGTCGTCCACCTGCGAGTTATCGCGGATGATAAAGAGATCCGCAAAGACCGCCTGGGGATCCCCAAAGAGCTGCAACGCCTGGTCGATCAAATGCGAGCCCAGATCATAGAGCAAGCCGCGGCCCGGGCCGGGTGTCTCCTTGTGTACCTTGGGGCTCAGCGCCGGGGTAAACCGGTCATAATGGATCTCCGCCTCTACGATTTTGCCCAATACCCCCGAATCCACCACCCGCTTTACGGTACGATAATCGCTATCGAAACGGCGGCTTTGGTAGGAGGAGAGCTTGACGCCTTTCCGGCCGGCAAGGGCGATGAGTTCCAGACCTTCTTTTTCGGTGACGGTAAAGGGTTTCTCGATGATCACATGTTTCCCCGCCTCGAGTGCCTTCTTGCCATATTGATAATGCGTATAGTTCGGCGTATTGACGATCACCAACTCCACAGCGGGATCGGCCAGCAGTTCTTCGAGGGTACGGCAGACCCGGACGTCCGGGTAGATGGTTTTGGCGAGATCCTTCTCCCGTTCCCACACCGAATAGAATTCAAAACCCGGATTGACGTGGAGAAAGGGCGCTTGAAACGTCTTCCCCGACATCCCGAAAGAACAAACAGCCGTTTTAATTGGTATCATACCGCTTATTTTATTACTAATGACGTTGGCGCAGCCCCATAATTGAAGGCTGCGTCGCGGACGGCTTTTGATCGATCGGTATCGGTGACCCTGATGTCGGCGCAATTTGGTCCGTTGACGCTGAACAGGGTGTCTGTTCCGGCATTGTAATGTATATTCTCGAAATTCAGATCACTACTATTCTCTACGTACACTACTGGTGCGCTGGTATCTTTGGTCACGAGTCGAATGTCCTTCAGATCGATGTGCCGGGCGGCGATAATATCGACGCCTTTGTCGGCCTTGAGCACCATATCCGAGAGATAGATATCACGAATGTTCATTTCCGGCAGTCCGCGCACAAAGATACCTTCTTCGGCCCCATCGCACACAATATTACTGATGTGAATGTCGCGGAAACGGGGGGTACCCTCGCTAACGGGCGGCACGTCTATTTTAGCAGCACCGGAGTAGACATCGGCGATCGAAGGGGCTTTAGCAAAATAGTACATGTCGAGGAACACGGCCTGGTGGATGATATTGCGCATTGCGATGTTCTTCACATATATCTTTTCCACTATGCCACCACGGCCCCTGACGGTCTTGAAACGCAGGCCGATATCGGTCCCGATAAAGGAGCAGTCGGATACGAAGATATTCCGCGCGCCGCCGGACATCTCGCTGCCGATCACAAAGCCGCCGTGGGCGCGGTAGACGATATCATCATGGACGATCATGTTCTCGGTGGGCCGGCCGCGTTTCCGGCCGTCTTCGTCCCGGCCGCTTTTTACGCAGATGCCGTCATCGCCCGCGTCGAAGGTGCTATGCTCGATCTTCACCCCCCGGCAGGATTCCACGTCGATGCCATCGCCATTCGCCGCGTTCCAGGGATTGCGTACATGGACGTCGTATAGGGTAAGGTCCTCACAAAGCAGGGTATGCAGACACCAGGCGGCGGAATTCTCGAAGGTCGTGCCCTCTAACAATACTTTTTTGCAATTGGTGAGAACCAGCAGGTTGGGCCGGAGAAAATCCCGGATGTCGTTAAAATCTTCTGGCTTCATCCCCGGTTTTAGCACGCCGGCTTCTTTGGTCCTGTAGCCTTTGAGACTTTGCGCGGAGGGGAACCAGGTCTTGCCGTCTTCCGTGACGATGCCGCCGGAGGCCAGCTTTTGGCGCCATTCGGCTTCGCTGAGCCGGTCTTTGGCGATCCAGCGCCAGGAGTCGCCGTTCCCGTCCACGATGCCGCCGCCGGTGATGGCTATATTGTCTGCATCGGTCGCCGAGATGGGGCTCTGGCAACGGGCGGCGGGGTGTCCTTCCCAGTTGCCGGTAACAATGGGGTATTGGTCTTTATCGGCCGTAAATTGCAGGATGGCCGCGCGGTCGATGTGGAGGTTCACGCCGGACTTCAGCACGATGGGCCCTGTCGCCCAGAGTCCCGGAGGCACCAGTACTACCCCCCCACCCTTTTTATTGCATGCATCGATGGCGTTATTGATGGCCTTTGTGTTGAGCGTCATGCCGTCGGCCACGGCGCCGTATTTTATAATCGAGAAAGTGTCTTTGCGGAATTCCGGGCGGTGGATCACCGGGAGGTTCGTCCAGGAGTAGCTATCGGCGGCATGGTCCTGGGCGAAGGTGGTGGCGGTGCAAGCCACGGAAAGGGCGATCGTTGTCCATAAGGAGCGCATGAGTATCATTTAGTGTTTAAAGATAGTGGGTTCCAGCCGCTAAGGACATCACTAAGCGTTATCTTAGCAGCCTCAGCCGCCGTAAGTTGATGCGACCAGGGCACACGGGCCGAAGGATTGGCGCCGGGCCCCTGCGAGTCGTATTCGGAATAGCGGGCCGTCTTGTAGTTATCGGTCTTATTCCAATTCGCCCAGCCCTCCGGCAGGATATGCTGGCCCAGCCAGCAATGCAGATAGATCACGCAGGCATAGGGACGCCATGGCCGGCCCAGCGAGACACGGTTCAGGCCGGGGTCGCCCGTAAGCGTACAGCTGTCGAAAACAAAACCATAGACATGTTCCTCCGGCGTAGAAGCTGCCGTCACATGCGAGTTCTTTTTGCTGTGGATATGACAATGTTCGAACCAGGCGGTGGCGGAACCGAAGATAAAGTCTGTAGTTCCCTCGATATAACAATCGTGGTAGTACTGCCGGCTGGTCTCGCTGTTTAGAAACAGGATGTCCTGGTTGCCGACGATGCGACAATGTTCAAAGTGCAGCTTGTCGCCCCGCGCCTCCAGCCCCACCGCCTGTCCCGCCGTAAACCCCGCATCGTTGCGGATCGTAATGTTGTCGGCACGGACATCACTCGCATCGATCCGCACGCTATAGCTGTTGCGGGTGTTGATGCTATCGCCATCGGGAGACACCCTGCCCGGATGATCGTCATAGGTAAGGATGGTGCTCATGGCATCGTCGCCGCTGATGGTTATGTGGTTTTTCGTGTTGTCGAGATGTAATTTTTCGCGATAGGTCCCGGTTTTGATAAAGATGGTCGTGTTAGGATCGCAGGCATCGAAAGCCGCCTGCACCGTCCGGTAGTCGCTGCTCCCATCCGCAGCAACGATTATGGTCTTTACCCCCGACCAATGCGCATACCAGCGAGGATAGGCATCGATCACCTGCTGTGGGGAATACGTATACCAGCCATAGCCGTCGCGGCGTTCCCGCAGCACTTCCGCCAGCGAATAGACCACTTTGCTATCCCGGTTGCAAAACATCGGCCGGTGGGTCCCTAATTCATAGTAGCGGGTCCAGATCGGCGGTGCCGCGGAGTCCGTCACCGCAATGCGATCCGTAGTGCTCACGCGAAAGGGCGTCACAAAGCGCTGTGCGGGAATGGTCTTGATGCGGGTATTGTAAATGCGTGAAACTTTGAACCAGGCTACGGCGTTCTCCACCGCGGCCACCACGCGGGCGTCCGGATGATCGATGCTCATGAGGAACAACACCAGGTCGGCGCTTTCTTTGTTACAGATCGATGGTGGTTCGAACTTCCGCGCCCAGGCGGGTTGCAAAGTCATCTCGTCGTATTGCTGACACCAGGCGGTAGGCGCACCGGCGTCATCGATCTGGGTCCGCAGGATGCAGTCGAGCCCGAGGTCATAGGCCGCGGCGAGCCGGGCGCGTAGTTTTTTGTCTACAAACCCGTATTGCGGCTGCTGGTCTACGATAGCTTTCAGCAGCTGCATGATGCCCAGGTAGGCGCCGTCGTTGAAGGTGATGTGGCGGCTATAATCGGTTTCGAGCGGATAGTATTGCGGCCAGCCGCCGTTCTTGTATTGGGCTTCTACAATAAATTCGAGGCCGTGGATGGCTGCGGCTTTGTAGCGGCCGACATTGGCCGCAGCCGGGGAGTCTTTCAGCGCATACCAGGCGGTGGCGAGTGCGGCAATTTGATTGTAGGTACTGCCGTTGTCGAAGGTCGTATTGGTGGCATTCTTTGCGGCGGCCACGGAGTCTTTTTGAGTCGATGTCAGGATGGCGAAGACATCGTAGTTCTTTGGCCAGCCGCCGTTCCTCTTTTGGAAGAGGAGGATATTGTCCGCGATCGCTTTTAGTTGCGTCGGCTGATAGCGGGGCCGGCCGGGGCGCGGGTTGATGATGTTCTCTTTGTTGAAGATGGCATACCAGTGACCCGCGTTATCGGCAAACGGACCGGGCTCGATCCGTGGTTCCTGCTGGGCGGCGACGGCGAGGGTGCTGCATAGAGCGATATAGAGCGTGACGAGTCTCATTTAGGTTTGTTGGTGCCCACCACGATATGTGCCGCAAGGGGCAAATTCAGGCTGCGGATATCCGCCAGGACGATCTCCGCCATCTTCCGGGCTCCGAGCTCATTGAAATGCGTATCGTCTTCACGACCCAGCGGGTAGTTGGGATGTTCACCGGGTGTGAGATAGTCGAAAAGGAACTTCGAGTTCTCCGGGCCCAGCTGTTGCAACAGGCTCTGACTCTCCTTGTCGAGGTCGATCAAAGGCGTATGTTGTTCGGCGGCCACTCTCCGGACGATGGCGGCATAGACCGCGTGTGTCTCCTGGACCTTACCACCCGCATCGAATTTCCGGCGGGCCACGGGTGTGATCAAAACCGGCGTCGCTTGTTTGTCGCGAACATCTTTGATAAAGCGGATCAGATTAGCTTCGAACTGATCCTCCGGCGTATAGCTGCCCTTGGTGGGTACCTCGTCGTTATGGCCAAACTGGATGAAGACCCAATCGCCGGGCTTCATCTCCTGCATCACCGCATCCCAACGTCCTTCGGCAATAAAGGTCCGCGTGCTGCGGCCGTTCTTAGCACGGTTGTCGACGACAACCGTGGAATCGAAAAAATGAGCGAATGGCATACCCCAACCGGTTTCGGGGTACGCCTTGATCTCTTTATCGGCCATGGTCGAATCACCAATGAGCCATACTTTGATCGTTCTCTCCGGCGGAACGAAGGCCGCCAGCAGCAGGGTAAGGATCATGAGGGTGACGCCGTGTCTTCCGGGCCGTATGGCGGTGTTGCTAATAACCATAGTCCTGGGTTAAATTATAATCGGCTGCGATGGCTGCCTGCGGAATGGGCAGGAGCTCGCTATGATTCGGTTTGAAATCGACGGCATAGGCGTTCGACGAGCCGGAGGAGGACAATACGTTGGCGATAGAGGAGCTTACCCATGTTACCTTTTTGTAGGGTCCGGCAGGCGTCACCGCGGGTGCATACAACGATGTTCCCCATTTGATCCCCGTGGCGATGGTAGAGTTCGCCGAATCATAATATTCAGACGTCGGCAGCTGGCTGAAGTTCCAGGTATTACTCGCATAGCCGCCCGTAAATGTACCTGTTTTGGCGGCCAGATTGGTTAGATTCGTTTTTGCATCCGCAAGACGAGACGCCAGCAGATTCCAGCGGATAAGGTCATATTTGCGGATACCTTCACCGCCAAATTCAAGCGAACGCTCGCGGACGATCGCATTGAAGAACCCGGTATAATCCGTAGGCGTCGTTCCAATGAGCGAAGCGTTGCCGCCGTATCCCCGGGTCCTCACCTCGTTGAAGGCTGCTATATCCGAAGCATTGGGGCCATGGTTGATCTCGTTATCGGCCTCGGCGTACATCAGCAGGACGTCCGAGAACCGGATGATCGGCCAGTCCACGCCGTAATACTGCGCGGTAGAAGTCATGACACTCGGGTTAGTGATCCAGTCGCGCCGGAACTTGGCCTCGACGATCGTCGTGATGGGATGACCGGTGAGTCTGTTCAGGTCTTTGGCTACTTCGTATGCGGCGCAGGTCACGTCGCGGCGGGTATCTGTGCTGTCAAAGAGATAAAAATAGGTCGGCAATACCCCGATAGCCGCGTTGCCCGAAAGGCTGGCATTGACCTTGGTCCCGTCGTAGTATCCGAGTTTGCTGTCGTTGGTGCCCTGACCGCCGCTCATGCCCACTTCGAATAGGATCTCGCCGTATTTGGTATCGATCGTATGCGCGTCGGGCCCGTTCTTGAATACGGCCTGGAAACTGGGGTTCAGGGTGTGTTCGTCGCGGCGGGCCAACAGGTCGGAACATTCCTGGAAGGCGATCTTGTAATAGTCGAGATAATCCGCGGGCCGGGCCATGGTCTGGCCATAAATGCTGCTGGCGCGGCGGAGTGAGTAGCCGCCGCGGTAGAGGGCGATGCGTGCGCGGAGCGCCTTTACGGCGCCGAGCGTGATCCGCTCGTCGATCCCGTCGCCAAGCGAGCCGACATCAGTGCGCCAGGGAACAAGGCTTTCCGCCTGTTGCAGATCGTTCAGCAGATGGTTGTAAATGGTGTCCCTATCCGTCTTCGCCAGAAATACATTGGCTTGCTGCGCGGAGGGCAGCCATTGCGCCGGGACGTCGCCCCAGTTCCGCACGAGTTCCAGGTAATATTGCGCACGCAGGGTCAATGCTTCTCCGTACAAGCGGTGCAGCTCGCCAACCTGCTGGGCCGACCCTTTCGTATACAATGGCATGGTTGGAATGTTATAGATACAAATATTGCACCTTTCGATACCCTGGTATAACTGCACCCAGGGATTATACAGCTGCGAATTACCCGAGTTGGCATTATAATGGGCGATATCGCCGCGGTCGTTGTCGCCCAGCTGATGCATGCCTATCATTTCGTCGTTGTCATAGGAATAGTACATGCTGATCCGGATGCCATAGCCGTTGTCGCCCTCCATGTCCTGATATGCCGCCAGTACGGCCTTCTGTGCATTGGGGACGTCGCTGAACACAAAGGCCGTATTAAAGGATGATACAGGGTCGGGATCCAGGTACTTCTTACAGGAGACCGCCGATACCACCAAACCACAACCAATGATGGCCCAGTGAAGAAGTTTTATCGATTTTATGCGTTGCATATGCGAATTTTTTAATCGTTAAAATGTCAGGTTAATGCCGGCCTGGTAGCTGCGGCTACGCGGATAGGCGGAGTAGTCTACGCCGGGCGTCACGGGATTGCTGTTACGCACGTTCACTTCCGGATCGTAGCCGGAATACCCCGTGATCACGGCGACATTGTTGACCGTCGCATAGATCCTCAGCCGCGCGACATGCAAGTGTCGCACCAGCGCGGCCGGCAGCGAATAACCCACGGTGATGTTGTTGATCCGGATAAAGGACGCATCCTCCACGGCCCATGAGTTCGGAGCGAAGGTCGTCGAGCTGGACCCTACGAGGGGTATCCAGTATTTGGCGCCTTTGTTGAGCGCCGCGAGGCTGTCGGGGGACGCGCCGACGACCTGGCCGCCAACGAGCTGTTCATATACATGCCCATTCTGATCGACGGTATGCCAGCGGTTCTTCATAATGCCCAGCAGTGTGGCGCCGGGGGTATAACCGCTGGAGAACTCCAGCTTGTTGTCGTTAAAGACCTTGTTACCGTATTGGAAGTTGATAAAGATGCTTGCGTCGAAGCCTTTCCAGCTAAAGGTCTGGTTGAGACCGCCAAAGAATTTCGGTTGTGCATTACCCAGGATCCGCTGGTCCGTATTTGGGTTGATGACGCTGTCGCCGGAGACGCTCTTGTATTTCATGCTACCGGGCATCGGCGTGCTGGCCGTCACATTGCCGTTGTTGGGCTCACCCGCTTTGAGGCTATAGACACGCGTTTGGTTGTTATAAACAAAATCGCTGAGCTGATAAAAACCATCGCTCACATAACCATACATCGCTCCTACCGGCTGCCCTTTCTTGACGATGTAGTCAGGCAGGTTGCTGGACCCTGCCCAGCCCGAGTTCGCATAATAGAATGTTTGGTTCTGGCCGAGGCTTTGAATGGTATTCTTGTTCCAGGAGATATTGAAATTAGCCGTCCAGTTGAAGTTGCGGCGGTGCAGCACTGTTCCCGCAAGCTGCACTTCGATCCCTTTGTTCTCTGTGGATCCCACATTTTGCTGCTGGCTGGTATAGCCTGAGGTCGTTGGCACGGGCGCTGCCACCAGCAGGTGGTTGGTCGTATTTCTGTAGACGTCCACGGACACGTTCAGCCGGTTCGAGAAGAATGTCGCGTCCAGGCCGATATCGCGGGATGTGGTGGACTCCCATTCCAGGTCCGGGTTCGACAGTACGCTGGAAGCATAGGCCGTGGTCAGGTTCTGGTTCAACGCATACTGGCTGGTTGTTACAAAGGTCGTCAGGTACTGGAACGGTGCGATCCGGTTGTTACCGGCAAGGCCAAAGGCGCCGCGCAATTTCAGGTCCGTCACCCAATTTACGTTCGACATGAAATTCTCCTGGGAAACCCGCCATGCGCCGGAGACCGAAGGGAAATATCCCCAGTGGTTCTTCGAAGCGAACGCGGAGGAGCCGTCGGCGCGCACGGAAGCGGCAATGAGATATTTATCATCATACGCGTAGGTGGCGCGGCTAAAGAATGACAACATGCGCGTGGGCACGACCCGCGTTACCGGTTTCGGCTCGGGGGAAGACGCGTTGAGTGCCGATCCCAGGTTCATATTGGCCAGCGCTTCGGTGGCTGTCGTGCCTACCGGGAAATAGTTGGTCTGGATGAGATTTACATTGGAATCTGTTTTATAGATCTCTTCGCCGGCAATGACGGTGAGCTTGTTATGCTCATGAAACCTGCCGGTGCCCGACGCATTCGAATAGGTAAAGACGTTGGAGTTGTCGATCACCGTGGCCAGGGTGCCCTGGATAGAAGCCATCGGAAGCCCACCGCCGCTGATCTTGGAAATACTGGTCAGGGTATCGTTGAATACGTTTTGGGTGAGGGTATTATAGTCCCATCCAAAAGTGCTGCGAAGACTCAGCCAGCGGGTGAACCTGTATTCTGCGAAACCGCTTAGATCGATGACGTTCTGGATGTTATGGCGATATTCCGCCTGGTTCAACAGGACGGGGTTGACGAGGCTAAGGCTGTTTGCATTCGTTGCATCGGCGTAGGCCTGGTCATAGGTGGTGGACGTTTGCCCTGTCCCCAGAAACGGCCGGTAACGGATGACGTTCCGCAGGAAATTCAGCGAGGAGGACCCGGGGTTCGACGTACCTGCCCCGTCGACTGTGGTGTTGTTGTAGCGGACATTCAAACCGATCTTGAGGTTTTGCGCCGCCTGCTGGTCGAGGCGGAAATTCAGGAGTTTCCGGTGGAAATCGGAGAGCAGCATGACGCCCTGCTGATCCTGGTCGGTAGCACTCAGATAGTATTGTGTCTTATCGTTGCCACCGCTGAGATTGATATTGTGGTTATCCAGGAATGCCGTACGGCCCATCACCTTTTTTTGCCAATCGTAGAAGGGAACGTTCTTATAGTTCTGCACCGTTTGCCAGTTGTAGCCGCCATAGGGTGCGATGCCCGATGTGTCGCCCGTTTGCTGCGCCCGTTCGTACTGGTAGTACATAAAGTCGTCGGGATGCTGGAGCGGGAGTTCCTTTTCGAGCTGCGCGGCACCGGCATAACCCGTATAGGTGATCGTCGTTTTGCCGCCGGTGTTATGGCCACCCTTGGTCGTGATGATGACGACCCCGTTCGAGCCCCGGGCGCCATAGATGGAGGTGGCGGCGGCGTCTTTGAGGACGTCGATGGACTCGATATCCTGCAGGGCAATAAACTGTAAAGCATTGTCGAGCTGGACCCCATCGACGATATAAAGCGGGGAATTGTTCTGCGTGATGGACCCTCCGCCCCTGACCCTGATCTGCACCTGTGCGTTGGGCGCCCCTTCGGAACCGGTGACCTGTACGCCGGCAAGCCTGCCGGCCAAAGCCTCTTCGGCGGAGTTGATGGGAATGTCTTTTACGTCTTTGCTGCTGATGGAGGACACCGACGCCATCACATCGCGTCTTCTCACCGTCTGATAGCCGATGACCACGACGTCGTCGAGCGAAGAGACGCTCCGCTTCAGATGGGTGATGATGACCGTGGTAGTATCGGTGATGGGTATCCTCTCATCGGTATAACCGGCATGCGAGATCACCAGCGAATGCTTTTTGCCGTCCTGTGGGAGGGAGATGGAGAAAACACCATCGGGAGATGTGGTAGTCCCTTTGCTGGTGCCGGAGATGATCACGGATGCTTGTTCGAGGCCTGCGTTTGTGCTGTCGTCGATGACCCGGCCATGGATGCGTTGGGCATGCAAGCCGAGATGGATCGTAAGCGCCAGGAAAACGAGAATGGGGGTTCGCTTCATATGGCAGTTTAGTTTATTTTACGTGTGCAATCGAACCCAAGTCTAGCGAGAAGTTTTTGAATAGCAGTGAGTAGTGAGGGTGTTTATTTACGCAATCGTTCCCGGCAACGTCTGCGGCTCGCGTTGCGGGAATGTGCTTCGCGCAGACGTTGCGCTAATGTCGGGGCTAGCCAGCCCACCGGGCCCGTGGCCCGGTCTGGTATGCGGTTCGCGTGGCATTTAAGTTGCATGCGAACCCCCAGATCATTTGCATGCTCCCAGAAGATGACGCCACATAAATTCTTTTGCGGCACCAGCGGCCTCGTACTACCGGTGCCGAACAAACAGGCTTTTCCCGAAGCGTTCCGGGCGGGAACACGGCTTACGTATTATGCTTCTTTATTCAACAGTCTTGAAGTCAACAGCAGCTTTTATAAGATCCCCAAGCCTTCCACTTTCGCGAAATGGGTCGCGGAGGTACCGGACGATTTTCGCTTCACCGTCAAGCTCTGGCGAGGGATTACGCATGTGCCTTCACTGGCCTTTGCCCCCGAGGATGTCGGGCGATTTATGCAGGCGGCCGCAAATCTATGGCCGAAAAAAGGTTGTTTGCTGATCCAGCTTCCACCGGGGGCCAAAGTGGATCGTGTACCAGCGCTCGAGCGATTGCTCGCGGCCATCGCGCCTTATCGTGAAGCCTGGAAGCTGGCGGTAGAGTTCCGCGATAAAAGCTGGTATATCGATGCGACGGATACTTTGCTGGAACGTTTTAATGCAGCCCGGGTGTTGCAGGATATGCCAGCGTCAGCCTGCTGGGAAGAAACCACGATCGCTTCTTTTGTTTATCTGCGTTATCATGGTCCGGCGGGAGATTATCGTGGCGGATACACCAATGAGCGGCTTGTCAGCGACGCGATACGAATAAAAAAGTGGTTGGCGGAAGGGAAGGAAGTATATGTATATTTTAATAATACGATAGGCAGCGCGTTGCCCGATGCGCATTTTTTGATGGATCAGCTATAGATCGAGCCTTCGCGGAGCCGCAGCGACGCGCCCTGGCGTCCCGAAAAATGGCTGCGTATCTCGGCGAGAATGGAGAGGGCAATCTCTTCGGGAGTGGCGGCGCCGATGTCGAGACCCGCGGGTGCATAGATGCGGCGAAGATCCGCATCGCCAAGCGGCATTCCGGCCTCCGCCAAGCCTTCGAAGATGCGTATGGCCCGCTTCCGCGGCCCGAGCAACCCGATATAAGGGGCCGGTGACGGCAGCACCTTCCGCAGATTTTCCGTGTCGGTGCGATAGTCGTGCGACATCAGCAGCACGGCGGTGTATTCGTCGATCGCCGGTCCGGGATCTTTATTAGAATCGAGCACCCGCGTGGCGGCGGCAACCAGCGTCTTGTTAGCGCGGGAAGTATTGAGGACAACGGTAGAATCCCAGCCCAGCTCCGTGGCCTGATTGAGCAACGTGCGGATATCATAATTGCCGCCATACGCTACGATGTGGATCGCCGGCAGGATCACCTCGATAAACAAGCGGGTGTCTCCGTAGGCGACACTGCGTGAAGCCCGATCTTTGAGCGCCTGCTGGATCTGGGTGAGGATCGGGTCGACAAGATCCCCGAGCGTGCAGCCCGCCCGAAAGGAGTCCTGATCCCGGTATACGCAGGCCTTACCCAGCAGGTGCGGATCAGCCGCCGCGGTGATGGTCGTCAGCACCACGGGTACCCGGGTACTGGTGAGGCCGGCCAGCAGTTCGAGCGGTCCCTGCGAGCCGGCGGCCCGATACGGTCCCTGCGGATCACCGGGTCGCAGCGGCGTGAACAGCACATCGATGATCCCCTGGCAACCCAGTCCCACGCCGATCTGGTAGTCGTCGTCCTGGGTGGTATCATAGGTGATGACGGAAGGATGACCGAGGGCTATCCCCTTTTGGGCGCGGCGCAAGGCATCTCCTTCGAGACAGCCGCCGCTGATGCCGCCGAGATAGGTGCCGTTATCGAGTACCAGCATGCGGGCCCCGGCCCGCCGGTAAGAGGAGCCTTCCACGCGTACCACCGTTGCCAGCGCCGCACGGGTTTCGTGCAGGTCGATGGTCTTCCAGGCGTCGACGATGGTGCGAATCTCCTTCATGAGGCTAATGTAACGCTATTTCCAATTGTGTAAAAGCCGGCGGATCACGATCACCTCGCCGATGTGATAGCTGTTATGATCGATGATCAGCAATGCCTCGCGGAAAAGATTTTGTCCATCGCCATGCGGGAGGGGCGTGTAAAGCTCTTCCTCGCCGGCCTTTTCAAGCAGCCCGACAAAGGCCTTTCGGTCCGCTATGATCTGGTCCACCGACTTTTTAAAGTCGTTTTTATGGGCCGGCCCCTTTTCCCTGGGCCAGTAGTCGTCGGGCCAGGTCATTTTTTTATACTTGGGATTGCGGCAAAAGTCCAGGATATCCCATTGCGTGATGCGGATATGTTCCACCAGTTGCCAGATGCTGTAGGGCAAATCGGCGGGCGTCTTGTCGAGCAATTCCTGGGGGATGTCCTTCACGGCGTATTCAAAGCTCGAATGGGCATTGCCCCTGGTCATGGCTTCTTCCAGCTCCCTGATGACGGTTTTTGTGTGTTTACCGGTGACTGCAGCTGTTTTCATGTTTCGAAAGATTTGCTTTAAGATACGGCAAATTGGATACCAGACGCATCGGGCATCACCGCCCGCACACGAAAACCAGTGCCTGCCAGGGTTTTAGCTGCAGCCCCTGTCGCGTCCACTGCAGCACGGGGTAGTTGTTGATGAGCACGTCCCCGGCGGATGGCGGGGAGAACAGCCCGTCAAAGGGCTGATCGGCGCTGGAAAGATTCAGCAGCACGGAGAGTGTAAGGTTGTGCAATGTCCGGTTATACGCAAAAACGGGTGAACTATCGTGGGTCATAGCAGAAAAGCTGCCATATACCAACGCCGGATATTGTTTGCGGATGCGGATCATCCGGCGCACGAAGTTCAGCACCGAAGCGGCGTCTTTTTCCTCCGCATCCCTGTTCACTTTCACAAAGTCCGGATTGATCTTCAGCCAGGGACGGCCGGGGGTAAAACCCGCATTGGGCTCCGCGGACCATTGAAAGGGCGTGCGGCTATTGTCCCGTGCCATCAACTGCTGGTCTTGCAGAAAACCCTGTGTATCGCCACCTTCGGCTTTAAGCTTTTCATACATCAGCCTCGTCTCGATGTCTTCATATTCATCGATCGATTTAAACCGGATGTTCGACATTCCCAGCTCGTCCCCGCTATACAAAAAGGGCGTGGCCCGCATGGTCAGCAGAAAGGTGAATAGCAGCTTGGCCGAGCAGTCGCGGTATTCCTCGCTGTCGTCACCCCAACGGGAAAGCATACGCGGCTGATCGTGGTTGCCGAGATAGATGGTTCCCCAGCCGCGGTGGTCGAAGACCTCGCTCCAGCGGGTATAAAGCTTTTTGAATTCCCCGCGGTCCCAACCTGCCGGGTCGGGCCGTTTGAATCCCCGGGGCAAGGTGCCGAGGAGCATGCCTTCGAAATGATACAGCAGGTCGAGCTCCTGCCGGTCATCGGCGACAAAATCCAGCACCGTATCGGAGGAAACGCCGGAAGCTTCGGCGATGGCAACGCAGTCATAATGGCTGAGCACCTCCCGACGGAGCTCGCGCAGGTAGTCGTGGAGATGTGGACCGGTAGCGTAATAATTACCCCAGTCGTCCCGGTATTTCTCCTTGAGTATCTTCGGCGTAATTTCCGGGAACGCCTGATCCTTGGAGATAAAGGTCAGCGCATCGAAACGCAGCCCATCGACGCCGCGATCCAGCCAGAACCGGAGCATTTTATAGAGTTCTTGTCGCACCTTGGGATTATCCCAGTTGAGATCGGGCTGTCCGACCCCGAAATAATGCAGGTAATAAGAATCGGTCGCTTCGTTGTAATTCCATGCCTCCCCTGCCGGATCGAAGAACCCGAGGCGGTATGGCGGTTTGCCTTTCTCCGCCGGCCACCAGATATAATAGGGGTAGTACGGGTTGTCGCGGGAAGTGCGCGCTTGCCGGAACCAAACGTGTTCATCGCTGGTGTGGTTGATGACCATGTCCATGATCAGCCGCAAATGTTTTTCATGAAGCTTTTTTATCAGGGTCTCCAGATCGGCCATGGTCCCGTAACGGGGATCGACATCCTGAAAATCGCTGATGTCATACCCGTTGTCGCGCTGCGGCGAGGGGTACACCGGATTGATCCAAAGGGTATTCACCCCCAGCGAAAGGATATAATCCAGTCTCGACAGGATACCCCGGAGGTCTCCGTTACCATCCCCGTCGCTGTCCTGGAAGCTTCGGGGAAAGATTTGATAGACAATGGCTTCTTTCCACCATTTGGGCGATGGCATGGGATTGGGCGGTGTTGGCATTGACGTTGCATTTCCGTGCATATGCCAAACAATCAAAAACAATACCTGTGGTGGCAGGATGGAATTATCTACCAGATCTACCCACGTTCGTTCCAGGATACCAATGGCGATGGGATCGGCGATCTGCGGGGCATCATCAACAGGCTGGATCATTTGAAATGGCTGGGGATCAAAGCCGTTTGGATCTCGCCTATCTATCCGTCACCCATGGCGGATTTTGGTTATGATATCTCGGACTACACCGGCATCTGGCCCGTCTTCGGGAACATGGCGGATTTCGACGAGCTGTTGCAGGAAGTGCACAAAGCCGGGATGAAACTCATCCTCGATCTCGTACCCAATCACAGTTCGGATGAGCATCCCTGGTTCCTCGAATCGCGTTCTTCCCGCGACAATCCCAAGCGAGATTGGTATATCTGGAAGGACGCCAAACCGGACGGGAGTCCCCCGAACAACTGGCTTAGTGTCTTTGGCGGGTCCGCCTGGGAATGGGACGAAAAGACGAAGCAATATTATTACCATGCGTTTCTGGTGAAGCAACCCGATCTCAACTGGCGAAACCCGGAGGTCGAAAAAGCCATGCACGACATCATGCGTTTCTGGCTGGACAAGGGCGTCGACGGGTTTCGCGTCGATGCGATGTGGCATATGGTCAAAGACGCGCAATGGCGTGACAACCCGAGGAATCCCGAATATAAAGACTACATGGCCACCTACGAACAGCTATTGCCGGTATACAGCACGGACCAGCCCGAGATGCACGACATCGTCGCCCGGATGCGCCAGGTGTTGGATCAATATGACGAGCGGTTGATGATCGCCGAGATCTATCTGCCCGTCCACAAACTTGTCGCCTATTACGGAACTCATCAGAAGGAAGCACATTTACCTTTTAATTTCATGCTCATCAGCCTTCCCTGGGACTCGCGGCTGATCGCCGCAGGTATCGACGAATATGAAGGTGCGCTGCCCACCGGCGACTGGCCTAACTGGGTGATCGGCAATCACGACCAGCCGCGTATCACCAGCAGGGTCGGCCAAGGGCAGGCGGGGATCGCGGCGATGCTTTTGCTGACGCTGCGCGGCACGCCGACCATTTATTATGGCGATGAGATCGGCATGCGTGATGTGCCCATCCCGCCGGAAGAGGTACGCGACCCGCAAGGATTCAATATGCCCGGCAAAAATCTAAGCCGCGATCCGGAACGTACGCCCATGCAGTGGGACGACAGCACGAACGCGGGTTTCACGAAGGGCGAACCGTGGCTGCGCATCGACCGCAGCTATGTCCGGCGCAACGTCCAGGCGCAGCGGGGCGACAATCACTCGCCGCTGGTACTCTTCAAAAAGCTCATCACGCTGCGACAGCAGGAGCAGTCGTTGTGCACCGGCGCTTATCGCCCCGTTTATTCCGATCACCAGATGATCGCTTATATCCGTCAGGCCGAAGGGCAGCCTGCGTTTTTAATCGTCCTCAACCTCACCCATCGTCCCTGCTATTTCACCCCGCCGATACATTTCACGGGTGTGATCGTCATCGATACGCTGCCGGAACAGGAGCAGGTCTCGGTGAAGGACAAGATCGAGCTCTTTGGTGACGAGGGGATGGTCGTAAAATTGGATCATTGGGAATCCGTATCGCCTACTTCGAAATGATGAAATATACTGAATGCTATAAAGGCGGATGCCGGTTCCGCGTTTGGGCGCCGGAGCGGCAGGAGGTAGGTCTGCGGGTGTACGACCATCCCGCCCCTGAAGCGGATCGGGGCGACGGGCTGCCCGGCCGCACCATCGCTATGCAAAAAGACGCAGAGGGCTATTTCTTTGCCGATGTTCCCGGCGCGGGTGACGGGACGCGCTATCACTATCTTATTGACGATGTCTTCTATCCCGATCCCGCTTCGGCCTTGCAGCCGGATGGTGTATATGAATCTTCCGCGGTGGTGGATCATCGTCTCTTTTTGTGGAACGACGACTCCTGGCATGCGCCACCCTTCGCGCAGTTGATCTTTTATGAGCTGCATGTAGGCACTTTCACGCCGGAGGGCACCTTCGACGCCATCATCCCGCGTCTTGGTGAACTGGCCTCGCTGGGTATCAACGCACTTGAACTCATGCCGGTGGCGGCCTGCAGCGGCGAACGCAACTGGGGATATGACGGGACCTTTCTCTACGCGGTCCAGGAGGTGTATGGCGGCCCCACCGGGCTCAAACGCCTCGTCGACGCGGCCCATAGCCACGGCATCGCCGTTTTCCTGGACGTCGTCTACAATCATCTCGGTACCGAAGGGAATTGTCTTGACGCGTTTGGCCCCTATTTTACCGAACAGTATCACACACCCTGGGGTAAGGCCATCAACTATGACGGCGCCTGGTCGGATGGCGTCCGGGCCTTTATTGCCGGCAATGCGGTCTATTGGGCGGAACATTTTCATATCGACGGGCTCCGGCTGGACGCCATTCACGAGATCTACGACCGCAATGCCGTTTCGATCTGGGATGATCTGCACAGCGCCGTCAGCGAATTTTGGAAACGCTCCGGCCGCAGGTGCTATCTTGCCGCCGAGAGCGACACCAACGATCCGCGCGTCGTGCAGCCTGTGTCGTCCGGTGGCCGTGGCTTCGACGCCCAGTGGATGGATGATTTCCATCATAGCCTGTACGTTCTGCTCCATCCTGAAGGCTGGAAGAACTATAAGGATTTCGGCGGGATCGAACAGCTGGCCAAGGCCTACGCGCAAGGGTTCGTACATACAGGCGAGTATCTCGGGTTTCGTCATCGCCGTCATGGCGCTTCGGCTGCCGGTATCTCAGGTGAGAAGTTCATCGTCTTCAATCAAAACCACGATCTGCCGGGTAACAGGCCGGGTGGTGAACGTCTGCCTTCGCTCGTGGGCATGGATACGCTCAGGCTGGCGGCGGCGGTGGTGTTGTTGTCACCTTATATTCCCATGCTATTCATGGGAGAAGAATATGGCGAGGATACGCCGTTCTTTTTCTTCACGGACTACCAGGAGCCGGTAACCAGCAAGGGGCAGGTCGAGGGACGGCGGCAGCAGTTTGCGGCCTTTGGGTTCGAAGGCGAGGTCCCCGATCCGCAAGAACCCGAGCTTTTTGAACGGTCTAAACTGCATTGGGAAAAACGCATTCTCGCCGACCATGGTGCGTTGCTTGACTGGCATCGGGATCTCATTAAGTTAAGGCGTACCCATCCCCTTTTGTCCGATCTGTCGAAGCGCTTTCTCCGCGCCGATGTGCTGGGGCCTGCCGGGCTTTCGGTGTATCGTTATTCGGCGGATGGCGGGCGGCATCTCGTGTGTCTGTACAATTTTTCGCATAGCGAAACGCTGCCTGTGTCGCTCGGTTATGCGGCTGTAAAGGAAGGCGTCTGGCGGCAGCTGCTGGGCTCGGATGCGGGTCCCGACGTCCCGGCCGGCGGGGTGGTTCGTCTTCTGCCGCAGGGGGTAGCCGTCTACGAGCTCAATCCTTCACCGGGATCACCGGCGCCTGTAGCAGAATAAAGGAGCGCTGCCCGGCCTTGACAGTTTCTCCCGGCTTATATTCCCGCTGGTCCGCCGGCGTCCCGTTCGACGTATCGAACACCTTGGTCCATTTCTTTGCATAGTTCTCCGGCGGCAGCTTGAATTCGATGGTTTCAAAATGCGCGTTGAAGATCAGATAGAAACTGTCGTCGACCAGCGGTTTGTTGTCCTGGTCGACCGTGCGCAGCCCGTCGCCGTATAAAAAGATACCCAAAGACTTGGCAAAGCCATTGGTCCAGTCGTCCTCCTCCATCTCGCTGGCATCGGGCCTGAACCAGGCGATATCCGAGAGGCCCCGGCGTTTTACCGGTTTTCCCTTGAACCAGTTCTTGCGTGAGAAGGCAGGATGCGACCTGCGGAATTTGATAAGATCGCAGACGAAATGGATCAGGTCCTGGTCCGCGTGTTCCCAATCCAGCCAGGAGATCTCGTTGTCCTGGCAATAGGCGTTGTTGTTGCCCCCTTGCGTATGGCCTTGCTCGTCGCCGGCGAGGATCATCGGCACGCCTTGCGAAAACAGCAGTGTCGCGAAGAAATTTCGTTTTTGCCGGTTGCGTAACGCGATAATCTCCATGTCGTCCGTGGGCCCTTCGGCGCCGCAGTTCCAGGAATGGTTTTGTTCGCTGCCGTCCTTGTTGTCCTCCTTGTTGGCCTCGTTGTGCCGGTCGTTATACGAGACCAGGTCATTGAGTGTAAACCCATCGTGGGCGGTGATGAAATTGATGCTGGCGGTAGGGAAGCGGTTGTCGCTTTTATAGAGGTCGGAGCTGCCGGTGAATCTATCGGCGAATTCGGCGAGCCGGTTGTCGGCGCTGCGCCAGAAATCCCGCATGCAATCGCGGTATTTCCCGTTCCATTCCGCCCAGCCGGGTGGGAACTGACCGACCTGGTAACCTCCTTCGCCTACGTCCCAGGGTTCGGCGATCAGCTTGACATCGGAGAGTACAGGGTCCTGGTAGATGATGTTAAAAAAGGCGCTAAGCCTGTTCACGTCGTGCAGTTCACGGGCGAGGGCCGACGCGAGATCGAAACGGAAGCCGTCTACATGCATCTCGGTGACCCAATAGCGCAGGCTGTCCATGATCATCATCAGTACATTCGGCAACCGGGCATTGAGGGTATTGCCGGTGCCGGTATAGTCGAAATAATAACGTTTGTCCTCGGCGAGCCGGTAGTATTCGCTGTTGTCGATGCCTTTATAGGCCAGGGTCGGCCCCATCTCGTTGCCTTCCGCGGTATGGTTGTAGACAACGTCGAGAAAGACTTCGATGCCGGCCTTGTGCAGCTCTTTCACCAGGGTCTTGAACTCGCGCACCTGTCCGCCGATATCTTCCCCGCTGTAGAAGCGCAGACCCGGCGCAAAGAAGCCAATGGTATTGTACCCCCAATAATTGGTAAGGCCCTTATCGACCAGGTGCCGGTCACTTATGCTTTGGTGAACGGGCATCAGTTCGACGGCCGTGATGCCCAGGTTTTGGAGGTATTCGATCACCTTTGGGTGTGCCATGGCGGCAAATGTGCCGCGGATGTTTTCGGGGATATCGGGAAACCTTTTCGTAAATCCTTTCACATGCGTTTCGTAGATAATGGTATTGTAGTAGGCGACCTTTGGCGGCTTATCGTCGCCCCAGTCGAAATGGTGATCGATCACTGCGGATTTCGGTGCGACGGCGGCATTGTCCCGGTCGTCGCGTGTGAGATCGTCTTTGCCGATCACGTAACCAAAGAGGGCGTCATCCCATTCCCCGATGCTGCATATAGCCTTGGCATAAGGGTCCAGCAACACTTTGGCGGGATTGAAACGATGTCCGTTCCCCGGCTCATAAGGGCCATAGACCCTATAGCCATAAAGCTGGCCGGGTTTCAGGTCAGGGACATAGCCATGCCAGACATCGTGCGTGCGTTCCGTGAATTTGATCCTCGTAGATTCGGCGGCTCCTTTCGCTTTATCGAACAGGCAGAGTTCGACGCCGGTGGCGTTGTGTGAATAGAGGGCGAAGTTGACGCCTTTCCCGTCCCAGAAGCTGCCGAGAGGATAAGGATTGCCCGGGTATATAGTCATATGCTGTGGATATAATTCCTCAAAGCGTGAAAAGTAATTGTTCGTTGTGCCCGGCCTCGGGTATTTGCCGGATGAAATTGTCGTAACCTACTTCGTTGTCATGGCTGCTGTAGGCTCCGTAGGCGTCGAGGCTGTAGCCAATGACTCCGTCCTGGGCTTTAATGATATAGAGTATCTCCGTGTCATCGGGGTTGCTCATGCCTTCGAAGCGCATGGTCCTGACGATCTCGAGTTCATCCGGACGATAGGTTTTGCCGTTTGGCGCAGCAAATCCCTTGGCGGTCCAGCGAAATTCATTGGCCATGTTCTTTTGGCGAAGGCGTTCGAGCGCTTCGGAGGATGTGGTCATGGTGTCGGGGGTATTTATCTTTTCCATAAAAGTTGCTTTCCCCATAGTCTTTACAAATAGCATACCCCATTGCATACAGGTTTTTAACGTTTTGTCTGCTGCCCGATGGCATAGTTTTTTCGGCGGGGAGTTGTCTAAGCGTTTCGCAAAACGACTTTATTTTTTCACCCAAAATTTACAGGTATGAGTACGAGAAATTCAGGCAGACGCGGTTTCGCGTCAATGGATCCGGAAGAACGTCGTCAAATCGCCCGTCGCGGCGGCCAGCATTCACATGGAGGCCGCAGTCAGCAGTTCGATTATGACGAGGATCGTGGGTATGGCCGCCAGGAAGAAGAGGAGGACTATGACGACTATGATGAACCCCAGTCCCGTTATGATCAGTACGAAGGCGAAGAAGATTATGACGATTATGACGAAGGTTACGACGAGGAGGACGAAGACGATTACCAGCAGCCTTATTCCCGCTATGAGGAGGAGGAAGACTATGGTGGACGTTACAGCGAGGGCCGGCGTTCGCAGGGCAACCGTGGCGGCTATGACCGTGAAGACTACGGTCGTAGTGGAGGCAACCGCGGACGTCAATCTTCCGGTCGCAGGGGTTTCGCTGCCATGGACCGGGATACGCAGCGGCGGATCGCCGGCGAAGGTGGACGCGCTTATCACGAAAAAAGAGGCGCGCATGGTCATGATGAAGGTGGGCGGGGTCGCCGGTCTTCGTCCGAATACGGTAGACGTTCCTCGGAATACGAGGGCCGTTCGGGCGGTTCGTCTCACCGGGGCTCATCCAACCGTGGGTCATCCCACCGTGGGTCACAGAGCCGTTCCTCCAGCCGTGGCGGTACGCAGAGCCATTCCAGCCGCGGCGGTTCGCATTCCGGCCAGCAACGCAATTCACGCGGCCAGTTCACCAGCCGCAGCGGACGTTCCGGTTACGGCAGCCGCAGCCATTCCGGCAGCAGCCGCTCCGGCAGCAGCCGTGGCTCGAGGTAAGTTCTCCAATAGCCATTTAACAAATTGAGCTTTAAAAAATTTGAGATCATGAGACAATCATCCACAACTTCAACGCGTGGTAAAAAGAAATCCGCTGCCAGCAAATCGGCATCTTCCCGTGGCGGCGCTCAGCATCGCACCGGCGGCAAAAGTTCCAGCCCGGGCAGAAGCCAGGGATCCTCCAGCCGCAGTTCTTCGAGCTCGGGCCGGGGCAACGGTTCGGGTAACTCCGCCAAGAGCTCCGGCTCCCGCGGTTCCTCTTCCGAAAACAGCCGTGGGGCTCGCATGAGCGAATCGGGCGGACGCAACAGCATGCGCGGCAACAGTTCATCGCAGAGCGCCAGCCGTAACCGAACGGGCACGCCGATGACCACTTTTAGATCACACGAGGGCCAATTCCAGGGCCAGGAGTATCTTGAAAAATTCTTTCTCGATCAGCTGCGGGATATCTATTATGCCGAGCACAAGATCACCCAGGCATTGCCCAAGATGATCGAATCGGCTACGACAGACGAGCTCTCGGAAGCCTTTGACGACCATCTTCATCAGACCCAGCGCCATATCAAACGGCTGGAACGGGTCTTCGAAACGATCGGCCAGAAGGCGGAAGGCAAAAAATGCGAAGCCATCGAAGGCATTGTCCGCGAAGCGGAACAGATCATCGAAGAAACGGAAGAGGGCTCGCTCACCAGGGACGCGGCGCTCATCATCGCCGCCCAAAAGGTGGAGCACTATGAGATCGCCTCCTATGGCGGGTTGGTTCAGCTGGCTATCACCATGCAGCTGCATGAGGCCGCGGACCTGCTCGACAAGACCCTGATGGAAGAGGAGGACACGGATGCCCTGCTCACGGAGATTGCGGAAAACGACATCAATCTCCAGGCCGAGAATGAAGGCGACGAATACTCCTGGAATGCCACCATGATCTATTCGAGCCAGGGCGGCGAAGAAAGCGAAGAGGAGGAGGAGATAGGCGAAGAAGGCGAGGAAGAGAGCGAGGGGGAGAACGAAGACGAAGAAGGAAGTCCTGCGATGTTGTAACTGCCAGGTCCTGCGGACGGAGCAGTCCGCAGGACTTTTTAAACGTATTTTTATGCCAACAAAGAAAAAATGGTCGGCTGAGGTCACCAAGCACAGCAATGCGCTGGATCTGGACAAGGACGTATTCAAGCAACGCAATGCCGGTAAGGTTGCCCACTCGCTCGAGCGTTCCGCCGACAAAAGCACGCGGAAGAAAAGCGACTCGTATCGCAGCGCCATGTCCATGCTGACCTTTTATATCAACCGGGCGGGCAAGAACCTGCCGGAATCGCAGAAAAAGATCCTGGAGCGTGCAAAGGAAATACTTCGGCAGGATCATGAGAAGAATGCGGCGCCGAAATCAAAGAGCCCGGCACGCGTGCAGAGCCGCAAACGCAGTGACGGGACTAAACCTCAAACCAAATCAAGCCCACGGCGGCAGCGGTCATCAAAATAAGGGTGACAAAACCCAAGATATTACTCAGGCGGGTATTGGTATGCTCGCCCATGATCTTTTTGTTGTTACCGATATGCAGGATCATCGCGATGAGCACCGGCGAGGTGAGCCCATATAATATCGCCGTATAGATCAGCGCCTTCACTGCCGAGAGGCCGAAGAGCTGCATACACAATCCGGCGATCAGGCTTACGATGATCACTCCATAGAATCGTCGCGCTTCATTGAATTTTTTATCCAGCCCCATCGAAAACTGCATCGTCTCCGCCAGCATATACGACACGCTTCCCGCCAGCACGGGGATGGCCAGGAAACCAGTTCCGATGACGCCGATGGTGAAAAGCGCATAACTGAGATTACCAGTGAGCGGCTTCAGGGCCTTGGCTGCCTGTTCCACCGTATCGATCTGCCGGATGTTTGCGGCAAACAGCACGCTCCCCGCTGTGAGGATCACGAAGAACATCACCAGGTTGGAGAAGAACATCCCGGTGTTTACATCGCCGCGCATTTCGTCCAGCATTCTTTTATTTACGAAGATCTTTTTCCTTCGCGTTTGGTGTTGCTGGTCTTCCGCTTCCATGGTCGCCTGCCAAAAAAAGAGATAAGGTGAAATCGTCGTTCCCAGGAGCGCGACCAAAATGCTCAGGAAGTCTTTGTTTAAATGCACTTCCGGGATGAAGGTCCGGTGGAACACCAGCTTCCAATCCTGGTGCACCAGAAAGGGCACGATGAGATAGAGCAACAATCCCAGACATAGCCATTTAAGAAAGGCAGCCATCTTTTGATAGGGATAGCGAATAATGACGAAGATCAGCACCCCGGTAAAGAAAATGCAGAATAGGAACGCGGGTATGCCCGGTACCAGCAGGTGGGCTACGGCGCCCATGCCCTGGATATCGGCGCCAATGTTCATGACCACCGCCGGAAACGTGAAGACGATCACGCCATACAAAAGCCAGCGGGGGTAATAGCTGCGTAGCGTTCCGGTGAGGCCCTGGCGGGTAACGATGCCGATCCGGGCGCACATCCCCTGGATAGCAGCCATCAGCGGAAAGGTGATCAGGGCAGTCCAAAGCGTCGCCAACCCGAACTGGGAGCCCGCCTGGGTATAGGTCACGATGCCGGAAGGGTCGTCGTCACTGGCACCGGTGATGAGGCCAGGGCCCAGGGTTTTCAAGAAGCGGCCGAATTTGGAGCGCTTTCCTTTTGTGGGTTTTGACGGAAACGACTGGGATGTAGGTTTGGTGGTGGATGCCATCAGAGTTTTTCGAGGTTATTATTCTTGTTTTGGTTGTCGTTGTACTGTTCGTTCAGGTTCAATGCGGCACTGATCAGGCCGAGATGCGTGAACGCCTGCGGGAAATTGCCCAGGTGTTCGCCTTTGAAGCCAAGCTGTTCCGAATACAGGCCCAGGTGGTTGGCATAGCCCAGCATTTTCTCGAATACGAACCGCGCCTTGTCGAGTTGTCCCGCACGGGAAAGACATTCCACATACCAAAAGGTGCACATGGAAAAGGTCCCTTCCTTCGACACGAATCCATCCGGCGCCGCCAGTCCCGGTTTGTAGCGATAGACGAGCGAATCGGTGACCAGCTCGTCTTCGATGCATTTGAGGGTCGACAGCCAGCGCGGGTCTTTAGGGCTGATGAACCGGAACAAGGGCATCAGCAGGCTCGAGGCATCGGTGGTTTCCGCTCCGGGGTACTGGACAAAGGCCTTTTTTTTGTCGTTCCAAAAATCCGTGAAGATGCTCGTATAGATCTTATCCCTTTGTTCCCGCCAGTTACCGTTGCGCGGAAAGCTTCGCACGTTCGCGATCTTCATGGCACGGTCGAGTGCAACCCAGGACGCCAAACGGGAGAATAGGAATTTTCGCCGTCCCCCGCGTACTTCCCAGATCCCGTCATCGGGCTGATCCCAATTGTTCGCCAGCCATTCGATCTGCTGCTCGAGGTCTTTCCAGAAATCGTACGAGATGGGTTCGCCGTACTTGTTGTATAAATATACGGAATCCATCAATTCGCCATAGATATCCAGCTGGAGCTGGCCATACGCATCGTTGCCGACCCGCACGGGGGCGCTGCCTTTATAGCCCTCGAAATTATCGAGGGTATATTCCTTTAACTGCCGGTTGCCGTCCATGGAATACATGATGCCGAGGCGTTCTTGCCCCTTGATGTCACGGCACATCTGCTCGACCCAGTTCATGAACCGGCCGGCCTCACGGGAATAGCCGAGCCTGATCAAGGAATACACGGTGAAGGAGGCATCCCTGATCCAGGTATAGCGATAGTCCCAATTGCGTTTTCCGCCAATGGTCTCCGGAAGGCTAAAGGTGGGGGCGGCGACGATGGAACCATAGCGGCTCGACGAGAGCAGTTTCAGCACCAGACAGCTCCGGTTCACCACATCGCGCCAGCGGCCCCGGTAGGTGCTCCGGGCGATCCACTCCTTCCAGAAATTCACGGTACGGTAAAGGCTTTGCGTGACCATATCGCTGACATCGTCGCCTTTGGATGTTTTGTTGTCGGCGATCTCGAGCACGAACTCGGTCGCCTCGGTGGCTTTGAGGGTGAATTCGGCGTATACGTCGTTGTCTTTTATCTGCAGGGGAACGCCGGCTTTTAATCTTAAGGTCAGGCCGTCCGAGCGGAAGAGGATCTCCTTTTCGCTTGTCTGTTCTGCGGTGTGGCTTTTCCGGCCGTAGTCGAAGCGAGGCTGGCAGTAGAGCTTATATAGCACCTCGCCGCGGATCGTGGTCACGCGGCGGATGAGTTTCTTTTCTTCCGTGTGTCCCACGGGCATGAAGTCGGTGATCTCCCCTACCCCATCGGACGACAGGAAACGAGTCATCAACACGTTCGTGTCCGGCATATACATCTGTTTGTTCTTTACCTCCGAAAACTCGGGTACGATGCAATAGTAGCCGCCTTTTTTGTCGTCGAGGAGCCTTGCGAAGATGCTCGGCGAGTCGAAATTGGGGAAACACATGAAATCGATGGAACCGTTGAGGCCGGCAAGGGCGATCGTGTGGAGGTCGCCGATGATGCCGTAATTCTCGATGGGTTGATAACTCACTGGGGGCTTTATTAGCGGATGTGCAAAAAGCGGGCCCGGGGGAGATGGCTGTCACGCAAGCACTTGCGCGAATTGCAGGCCGGAGAGGAACTGCCGGCCAAGCCCTTTGCGCTGTATGAGGACCTTGAACTTGTTGCCCATGCCGATCAGCAGGGTGTAGAGCTTGCGCAGATCGATCTGGCGCGCGAGATCGGCGGCGGCATCGGCTTCTGCGGCCTCACGCTCGAGCTGCTGCAGGCGGCGGTTGAGGCCGAGACCTTGCAGAAAGCGCGTCTGGCTGGTGAAGCCGCAATGTTCGAGGCCGCCCTGGCGGCCCCAGTGATCGAGGGCTGAAAAGTTCACATCGCTCGTGATATCCTGTTCGCCGACCGCTTCATAAGGGCTATGATTGACCTGATGACGATGATAACAGGTGAGCGTGCCTTCGCTGCGGGTGTAGAGGCCGGAGGAAGAATTCCCATAATCGATAGTGATCACGAAACCATGGCCGAGGGCGGCGGAAACCTCTTTTATCCAGCGCGTCGCCTCGAGATTGATCTCGGCGCGGAAGCCGCGGGGCAGGGTGACCTGCAATTCGCTCAGGTAGTTCTTCAGGTCGGTGGTCGCCGGCCGGAGCCGTTCGACGAATCCTTGGTTCTCATAGCCCACAAAGACCTCCATGAGCTCGTCTTCCATCACCACCTGGTGCACGGCAAAATTATCCACCAGTTCATTGGACAGGATGCAGCCCTGAACCGGCGCCACCGCATCGATCGAAATTTCCCAGCGCAGCTTGTGCAAAAGCCCTTCGGCGGCCAACAACTCGCGCTCGCGTTGCCGCATGGGGCCGCTTTTCTCGATGATCACATATTGCAATACCTGAAACATCTCCCGGTGGTCCCGCAACCGGACGAGGATGTCACGACACAGCAAACCCGTCCCGGCGCCGTATTCCACGATGGTAAAGGGCCCGCAACCCATATTGCGCCACATCTCTTCCAGTTGGCCCGCAAGCATATCGCCAAATAGGCGGGTGAGATAGGGACTGGTATAAAAATCCCCGTCCATTCCGAGCTTGTTGCAAGCGGAGGCGTAATACCCCTCTTCGGGGTAATAAAGCGCCATTTCCATAAAATCGCGAAAAGAAAGAGGACCCTGGCTACGGATAGTATCGATGATGATCTGGGGTACAGGCATAGAAATTGTGGTTTATCCGTTGAAAAAATCAATTCTTATGCCCACCGCAACTGCAACAGACATCCAGACATTGAGTATCGATACCGTGAGAGTACTCTCGGCCGATGCGGTTCAGAAAGCCAACTCGGGTCATCCCGGAACACCCATGGCCACCGCGCCGATGGGATTCGTCCTTTGGACAAAACACATGCGCTATAATCCTAAAAACCCAGCCTGGCCCAACCGCGACCGCTTTGTCCTCTCCGCCGGTCATGCCTGCATGCTTCAATATAGTTTTCTCTATCTCACCGGTTATGATCTTACGCTTAAGGATCTTGAAAATTTCCGGCAGCTGCACAGTAAGACACCCGGTCATCCGGAATATGGCCTCACACCCGGGATCGAGGTCACCACGGGACCATTGGGCCAGGGATTCGCAAACGGCATCGGCATGGCCATCGCGCAAAAGAGTCTCGCGGCACGTTTCAATAAACCCGGTTACGATATCTTCAACTACACGATCTACGCCATCTGCAGCGACGGAGATATGATGGAAGGCGTGTCTTCCGAAGCGGCTTCCTTTGCCGGTCATCTCGGTTTGGGTAATATCGTCTATCTCTATGACGACAATCACATCAGCATCGAGGGCGATACCAATATCACCTTCCGGGAGGATGTCGCTAAAAGGTTCGAAGCCTATGGCTGGCATGTCCAGGTGCTGGAGGACGGTAATGATGTAGGGGCTATCAGTCGAGCCGTTCAGGCAGCCCGCGAGGAGACCAGCCGGCCAAGTCTCATTAAGATCCGAACCCATATCGCCTACGGCAGTCCCAACAAACACGATACAGCCGGTGCACACGGCAGCCCGCTAGGTGCGGACGAAGTCAGGCTTGTCAAAGAATTCTTTGGCTTCGACCCGGACCAAAGTTTCGTCGTTCCGGGTAAGGTGCTGGAATTCTATCGCGCCGCCGGAGAAAAAGGCATCGGGTTTGAAAAAGAATGGAATGACCTGTACGCCCGCTACAAAAAGGAATATCCCGATCTCGCCGCCGAATATGAGATGGCTTTACAGGATAAGTTGCCGCATGGTTGGGAGAAGAAGATCCCCGTCTTCCGGCCAAGCGATGGAAAGGAGGGCAAGCTCTCTACGCGTGTCGCGTTGGGTAAAACGTTGAATGCTGTTGCCAAATCGCTGCCCGGATTGCTCGGTGGTGCAGCCGATCTCGCGCCCAGCACGGAAACGCATCTCAAAGATTACGCATCTTTTGAGCCCGATGATTTTGGGGGCCGTAACTTCCATTTCGGTGTACGTGAGCATTCGATGGGCGCGATCCTCAATGGCATAGCCGTCACCAAAGGGTTCATTCCTTATGGCGCCACCTTCCTGATCTTCTCCGACTATATGCGGCCGCCCATACGTCTGGCAGCCATCATGAAGATCAAGCCGATATTTATATATACCCATGATAGCATCTTCCTCGGCGAAGACGGTACGACACACCAGCCGGTGGAACAACTCGCCAATCTCCGGGCAATCCCCAATCTCACGCTCATCCGGCCGGCCGACGCCAACGAGACGGCGCAGGCCTGCAGGATCGCCATCGAACACAAAGGCGGGCCGGTAGTGCTGGTCCTCACCCGACAGAACATTTCGATCATCGAAACGGGCAACTACAAGACCGTGGGCGATCTCACTAAAGGAGCTTATATTCTATCCGAACCGGATCGTGCCCCCGAGCTCATCCTGATCGCCACGGGATCGGAGGTAGAACTGATCCTGGGAGCGCAGCAGAAACTGAAAGAGAATGGCATCGCGGCGAGGGTCGTCAGCATGCCCTCGTGGGAGATCTTCGAAAAACAAGATGACAGCTACAAACAACGCGTCTTCCCCAAGGGCTTGAAAAAACGCCTAGCCGTGGAGGCAGCTTCGCCCATGGGTTGGCACAAATATGTCACCGACGAAGGGGATGTGCTTGGGATGACGCGGTTCGGCGAGTCGGCGCCGGCCAAGGATCTGGCGGGGGAGTTCGGGTTTACCGTGGCCAATGTGGTCGCGAGGGCCAAGGCCCTGCTGGGGAAATAGGGGGCGCGGGGCGGCGGCAGGCCAGCGACGCCAAGCGGCTACTTCACACCCCAGTTCTCCTTGATGATATCCCAGTATTCCTTCCCGTAGCCGACGAAGAGTTCGCTGCCGGCGGGGATATTCTTCATGGCAAAGATAAAGACGCGGTGTCCTTCGATGCGGTAGGTACAGTTGTTGGTGAACCCTTGGGTACGGACGAGGCCTTTTGCATCGTTCGCATAGCGGGCCAGCGCATCCTTGGTTTCCCAGGCATCGATCACATGATTGCGGGTGACATAATAGATGTACCCGTTCAGACCGTTGTGGTCGTTGACGTCCTTCCACTTAGTGATCTTTCCTTTGTATTCCACTATCTTTTTACCCTTGGGAATGTCCTTCGTCGTGAAGAGGCCTTTGCCTGCGCCTTTTAGGGTGGATCGTTTAACGATCAGTTGTTTTTCCAGAAACGGCATGTATTGATGCTAGTTAAAAAAGGGTAAATATACTACCTGGTGAGGGTCAAACCAAAAGTCACGAGCGTGTTGTGGCCCCGGGTCCGGGTGAACTTGCTATAGGAAGCCGAGGTCGAAAAGCTGATCCATTTGTAAAGCTTTATCGCGCCGCTTGCGGTGAGCCTTAAGATCTGGTCCCGGGAATCGGCCAGGCTGTTTTGCAAGAATGCGGAACCGTCCAGCGCATAATGATCTTCCGGCGACCAATGGAACATGAGGTGCGCCGAATTCCGAAAGGTATTGTACCGATCGCGCCGGAAGACATTACCGCCGGGTGCGCCATAAAGGCTGTCGTAGAGATCGTTGACTTCGAAGAGGATGCCGTCGCTCACCGTGAGGAGCGCCTTTTTTTTATCGACGATGTTGTAACCCGGCCCCAGCCCCGCTTGCAGCTGGTGGTTGATCATCAGCGGTACACTATGGTTGTAGGTGGCCATGCCCCAGTAATAAAAATGCCGAAGGGTCTTATAGAGCCCAAAGTCGAGAGTAGAGGTGAGATCGTTATTGGTAAGGACACGGTTTTGCCTGCCATAGATCCAATTATTGGTAAGGTTGGCTTCCGCACTCTTCTTGAGCACACTGAGTTTCAGGGCATTGGACAACACGTAGGAATGCAGCGAATTCGCATCGTTGATGGTGCCCGTGCCGGTATAGGTATAGTGTAATCGTGTCGTATCGGTGTGATGAACAGAGTCGCCGGGATTCTTTGGCTGACGCAGACTGTCCGGCGGACGCGTGCCGGGGTCGAAGGTCGTTTGGCCCATTACATGGAGGGCCGGGAGCGGGATGATCACAAAGAGCAAGAGGCGGCATAAAAACCTGGATAGTCGGTTCACAAGTGGGGGAGGCTGCAATTCTTATTCCCGGCGCATTAAAAATGCTGGAAAAATGCCGGGTTTATCTCCGTTAGTGTAAATTCGTATATATGGAAGAGGCTCCTACTTCTAACGACGCCCTTGATATCGAGGACAAGCAGGCCATGCTCGCCGCTATCGTCGATTCATCCGAGGATGCCATCATCAGCAAGACGCTGCAGGGATATATCACTAGCTGGAACCGCGCGGCCGAGCGGTTGTTTGGCTACAAGGAAAGCGAGGTCATCGGAAAACATATCTCGATACTGATCCCGCCGGACAAGCTCAGCGAAGAGGACATGATCATCAATCGCATCCGGAACGGTTTGGATGTCAATCATTTCGATACGATCCGTGTAACAAAGAACGGAGAGATGATCCCCATCTCGCTGACGATCTCGCCCATCAGGGCACGCAACGGCCAGATCATCGGCGCCTCCAAGATCGCCAGGGATATCACCGAAAGGCTTCGCGCCCAGGAAGAGCTGCGGACCCATGCCCGTATCCAGGAGCTCCTGCTTTCTGCCGGACGCCTGCTTTCGGCAAACCTGGATCTTCGATCCGTGCTTCAAAAGGTCACCGACATTACGACGCAGCTTAGCGGCGCGGAATTTGGCGCTTTTTTCTACAACATGGTCGATGAGGAGCAGCGGTACCTCGAGTTGTATACGATCTCCGGTGTCAGCAAAGACGTTTTCAAGGACTTTCCGATGCCGCGAAGCTCCGGGATATTCGAGGTCATCCTTCGCGACAGCGGCATCCTGCGCTCCGATGACATCCGGCAAGATCCGCGTTATGGAAAGAACCCTCCGCATTTTGGCATGCCCCCCGGACATCTGCCGGTGGTGAGCTATATGGGCATACCGGTGAAGTCACCCAGTGGTGGCCCAACCATCGGTGGTCTGTTCTTCGGCCATTCCGAACCCGCACGCTTCAAAGCGGAACATGAGAAGCTGGTCGAGGGCATCGCGGCGCAGGCCGGTGTGGCAATAGAAAATGCCAGGCTCTATGAAGAGATCAAACGACTGAATGCGAAAAAGGATGAGTTTATCGGCGTCGCCGGGCACGAATTGAGAACGCCCCTCTCGACGATCAAAGGCTATCTGCAGCTGCTGGAGCACCGGACTCCCGGGGGAATAGCAAGGGAACTCACTGAAAAGGCCTTGCGACAGGTAAACAGGCTCGGCAGGCTCGTCGGCGATCTGCTCGATGTTACCAGGATGCAGTCGGGTCAGCTCGAGTACCACATGATGCCGTGCTTTTTGTTACCGCTGGTGAAAGAGAGCCTGGATACGATGCGGCAAATCCAGCCAACACATCCTTTCGAGGCTAACCTCCCTGACGAAGACATCGTGATCACAGGCGACGGTAGCAAGATCGAGCAGGTGCTGATCAATTTACTGACGAATGCGGCAAAGTATTCCGCTGAAGGCAGCCCTGTACAGGTTAGCGTTCAAAAGAAAGCGGGGCAGGTGATCGTAAGCGTCATCGACTGTGGCATCGGCATTGCGGCCAACCATCTGGACATGATCTTTGACCGCTATTACCGGGTACCCGACGCCGGGCGGGCCGTGAGCGGTTTGGGGATCGGATTGTATATTGCCGAGCGGATCGTGGAACGACATGGCGGCCACATGGGCGTGAAAAGCGAAGAGGGCAAGGGGTCCGAGTTTTATTTTTCGCTGCCTTTACCGGAATGAGGTTTTCCGGGATGGTGCGGGGCTGCCGGATGACCGGGAGCCGCGCGTTTTTTCTCCAACGCATCGAATGCGTCCTCATCGGAGTTATCTCGCTGCGCCAGCTCGCTCTCGTCGAGATCGTCGGTAGGATCGCTGTCACTAAGCTCCGGGTCATTCAGAATGTCTTTTTCGGCCTCATCGTGAGCGGCTTTATTTGGATCGGTGGTTTTCTTTTTTGCCATTTTCATCGTTTTTAGTGGTCATACAAAGATAAGCCGTTGAGTTGGCATTCGCTTTGCCGCAATGAGTCTATGGCACTTAAGGAATACAAGGAAAAACGCTCGTTTACCAAGACGCCGGAACCTAAAGGGGGTAAGCCGGCGGGCAACTCGTTGATCTTCGTCGTACAAAAGCACGCGGCGTCGCATCTGCATTACGATTTTCGGCTGGAGATGGAGGGAGTGCTCAAGAGCTGGGCGATCCCCAAGGGGCCGTCGCTAAACCCCGCCGACAAGCGGCTGGCCATGCAGGTCGAGGATCACCCGTTCGATTATAAGGACTTCGAGGGTATCATCCCCGAGGGCAATTATGGTGCGGGGACGGTGATGGTCTGGGACACGGGCACCTATGAACCGATGGAAGAGGTCAAAGGGCCCAAGGGCAAAGAATTGAAAACCATTACCGGTACCAAGGCAACCCAGAATAAGGTTTTACTCAAAGAGCTGAATGCCGGTTCGCTGAAGATCAGGCTCAATGGAAAAAAGCTCAAGGGCGAGTTCGCGTTGGTGCAAACCAAGGGACGCGGCGACAATTCCTGGCTACTCATCAAGCACCGGGATCAATATGCAACGGACAAGCCGGTGACCGACCAGGATAAGTCGGTTGTGTCGAAGAAGACGCTCGAGCAGATCGCGAAGAATCCGCGGTCCGCGCAGTGGCAGAGCAATCGCGCCGCCGCCGGGACACGTGCCGCGGACAAAGCGGGTTCGGCTGGGACGACTGCGAAATCTGCGAGCAGCACGAAAGCAGGCAAGAGCGCAACAGCCACGCGGGCAACAGCAAAATCCGCGGCTCCGAAAGCCGCGCCGGCGAAAACTTCGCGGAGCGCCGCGCCGCGGAAGGTCGCGCGCAATGCGGCCGCGGCACCGGTGGCGCAAAAAAAACGCGCGGCGCTTCTTTCCGCGGGCGAGGACGAACAAACGGTAAAGGTCAGCGGGCATGAAATGAGCTTCTCGCATCTCGGCAAGGTCTTTTGGCCCAAAGAAAAGTATACCAAACGCGATCTCCTCAACTACTACTACGACATCGCGCCTTATATCCTCCCCTATCTCAAGAACCGCCCGCAAAGTTTGAACCGGCATCCCAATGGCATCACGGGCCCCGGCTTCTACCAAAAGAATGTCAGCGGCAAAGTACCGGAATGGATCACGACCTTCCCCTATCATACCGCCGAAGACCCGGAAGAAAAAGAATTCCTGGTATGCACCGACGAGGCGAGCTTATTGTACATGGTCTCGCTGGGTTGCATCGAACTCAATCCCTGGAGCAGCCGGACAAACGCACCCGATAATCCGGACTGGTGTATTATCGATCTCGACCCGGACAAGAAAACGACCTTCGACCAGGTGATCGAGGCAGCACTGATCACCAGGAAAGTGCTCGATGCCGCGGGTGTAGAATCGTATTGTAAGACATCGGGCTCGACGGGCTTGCATGTGTATTTTCCGCTCGGGGCCAAATACAGCTATGATCACTCCAAAGAATTTGCCCGGCTGGTCGTCGAAATGGTGCACAACGAAATTCCCGCCTATACCACGATGGAACGTACGTTGAGCAGGCGCAAGGGCAAGATGTATCTCGACTTCCTGCAAAACCGGCCGCAGGCAACCATCGCGGCACCTTATTCCGTGCGGCCGAAACCCGGAGCTACGGTCTCCGCCCCCTTGCATTGGGAGGAGGTGAAGAAAGGACTCTCCATGCAGGAGTTCACCATAAAAACGATGCAGGAACGCGTTCGTGCGGAGGGCGATCTCTTCAAGGCTGTGCTCGGTAAGGGCATCGACATGGAGAAGGCGCTGAAAAAGCTCGAGGCCGCAAGATAATGTTTCACTCCGGCTGTATCACGATATAGGTGATGCGCGGATACCGCTCCTTGATCTTTTGTTTCACTGCGCTCATGCGTTCCGTGAGTTCGGCGGCGGTGAGTTCTGGTGGCACATCGACGATCAGCACGAGGAGCACCTCGTCGGGCGACTGATAGATCGAAAAAAGCCGGCGCACCGAGAAACCATTGTGATCTTCCTTCACCATCCCGACAATGGCCTGCCGCGTACGATCAGAGATGCCCTCGCCGATCAACAAGCTGCGGCTCTCCCGCGCCAGCAGGGCCGACGCCACGGTGAGGATAGCACCTACGGCAAGCGAAGCGACCCCGTCCAGGTAAGGATTGTTGGTCTGCCGGCCGATAAAAAGCACTACAAAAACCACGATCAGCCCCAGCACCGCGGCGCCATCCTCGAAGAGCACGATAAAATCCGTGGGGTCCTTGCTGTGCCTGATCGCCGTCCACAAGGGTTCCCGCGTCGTTTTGCGAAAAGCGCGAAACGCGATCAGAAAGGAGCTCCCTTCGAAGAGCAGTGAAAAACCGAGAACGATGTAATTCCACTTCATAGGGCCCACGATGGCGGGCCGCCGGAGATGCAGATAGCCCTGCACAAAAGCAACACCCGCGCCGAAAGAAAAGATCAGGATCGAAGCAATGAAAGACCAAAAATACAGCTCCCGGCCATATCCGAAAGGATGCGCATCATCCCTTTCTTTATTGCTGCGGGAGATGCCATAGAGCAGCAACAATTCGTTCGCGGAATCCACCAGCGAATGCACCCCTTCCGCAATCATGGCCGAACTGCGGGAGAACAGTCCGGCGAGAAATTTTGTGCCCGCAATGGCGATATTGGCGCCCAGCGCGGCGTAGATGACGCGGTTGGACCTGGCCATGGTCATTCGTCTAAATGTACACGGTGATAGAATTCGGCTGCCAGCATGCGGACTTCGGTCTCTTTCTCCCCGGAGGTGGCGAGCATGGCCTGGGCGCCGCAGAGCTCTTTGCCGGACAAGGTTGCGGCAACTACAAAGGCGTCATGCCAATCACCTATCGCATTCTGCAGCTGATCGAGATAACCGCCATCGAGCCGCAATTCGCGCGCGATCCGGGATGGCAAAAGTTTGAAGACGTACAGGAGGGTTTTGATCTCCTTACGCGCCTGGTGCAATTCATCACCGGAAGCATTCAACAAAATGGAGACCTTTATCAATTCGGCGGCAAACCAATCCTTAATGCAGTTCTGCCGCACCGGCCGCACATCGGCCAGCAAACGGCGCGCGGCTTTTTTCCCCTTTTTACGATAGGTCTCGATGCTATCCACAAATTCCTGCGAAGCTTCCTTCTGCAACTGTTGTTGCTCCCGCTTGAAGAATTCGGGGGCGGCATGCACCCTTTCGAGCAACTGAAGGTGGTTACCGGCATCCCGGATGGCGCCGGCCTGCCGGTACATCTTTTTGAGCAGATTGAAATCCTTCTTCGTATCCTTGCCGGAACAGGCTTGGGAAAAATGCGCGACGGCTTTTATCTTCTTAACGGCGACGCGTAACCGGTGAATGGCCTCGGGGTCGCGGGAATCCCCGAAGGCATCGAGCTCCTGCTGCCACTCCTTATCTTTCTTCGCAAGAAAGCGCCGTTGTTTACTTTTCTTCAGCATGTCTGGCCACGCCTGGTACATTAATCATTACATCTTCGAAATAATGCTTAAAGTTATGGATATCCTCATACACCTTTTCGCGGAACGCGGGTGTCAGCATACGCGACAGCCGTTCACCGATCGCGTCATTGGGAACGCGGTAGGAGAGCATGACATCGACACGGGTGGCATCGCCCGCCGTTTCGGAGAAATTGATCTTTGCCGTCGTCTCGATCACGGCGCCGGGAACCGAATGCCAGGAGATCTCGCTATCCTTTTCCTCTTTCACGATCCTGGCTTCCCACCGGACGCCGCCCATGCCGGGAACCTTGAGCCGCCATGCCGAAGTACTACCATCGAGCTCGTCGACGTTCTCGAGGTGACGCATGAACAACGGCCAGTTCTCCAGCCGCCGCCAAAAGGCATATACATCCGAGCGAGGCCGGTTCACGATAACATGGGTGCGGATATTGACATTGTAAGGCTTCCCCTGATGATGGTTAGAACGCAAAGCTGCCGAAACGGGGCACTTGCCGGACAGGCCACGGTAGAGTAGGTAACCCGCTCCCAATAACAGCAAGGATTCCTTTTTGTGTTTTTTTGTCACAAAATATAACAAAAGGGAGCCGGCAATTGCCGAAAGTACCCTTTCTCCTTCACCGAGATTGCCCTGTTTGTCTGACGATAAGGTTGTTTGCGTCATAGATTTTTTATTTAAAGTGTTGCAATTAATATGCTAATGTTTGTTTAGGGAGACAATGAATCGGGCGGGCCGGGCGGTATGCCCACCTTATCCGAGCCCTGGTACTGCCTGGCAGCCGGGTTTCCCGGTTGAATATAGTTGGGCTTATTGCCAAAATAGCGGCCTGCAAAAAAGGAAAGCACCACCACGAAGACCACGACGATGAGGACCATGATGCGCCGGCTGTTATACCGGCCGTGCGAGGTATCGGGAGCGCCGGGATATTTTTCCGGATTTGGCATGATGCCCTTTTACTTCAACTAAAGCAAGAGCCATGCCCACCGGAAAAGCGCGCACTACTGCCCTGCCGACCAGGGATCTAAGACCTTTTTGATCCTACTTTCCAGATCGACGAGATGGTACTGACTCAGCTTATCCGTCGTCGATGGAATAGCAGCCCGGATCTGGCTTCTCAGGCTGGACAGCTCCGCCCTTGCGATGGAGGGCAGATCGGTATTCTTGGTATTGGGGCCAAAAAAGATCGTGATACCCGGTCCGCTTATCGGCGGCGCCGCCGGGTTGAGGACGCTGATCAGCGATTCCACATAGGTCTTTTGCAGATTCCGCCGGTAGACGTCGATGGTTTGGTGTGTCCTCAGCTCTTTCCAGATACTGCGGCGCAGATCCGTGAGCAGGTCCTCCACCGTATAAGTCCGCGCCGCGCCATAGCGTTCCGACGAGAGCATTAACGTATTCAACCGGCTGGACGACAGCAGGCTGCCGAGCACACCCGTCCCGATCGAGCCCACGGGATCGCCGCTCACGGGACTGCTGATCCTGTAGAGGATCGACGTATCCAGCAGCCAGCGGGGCGTCGTAAAGAGCTGCTGATCCAGGAAAACGATGGCTTCATGCTGCCGCGCCTTCGGTGCAGGCTCGTATACATCACCGGGTTGCTCGACACTCTTAAAGGTCTCATAAACGCCACCCACATTCTTCAGGACATGGCCCATATAGCGGCTGAATTGAGCTATTACCTGGCGGTACATCTCCTCGAGGTTATCGTATTTGTCGTTAGCTTCCCAGGTCCATTTCGGGAGCTGGGGCAGGATCACCTTGAGATTCCTGATACCGTAGTCGCTGGCCTTCATGCTATTGTCGCCGAGATCTTCCAGCTGCGCGCGGGGGTCGCCGTTGAATCCTTCGCCGCCGAACCAGAGACGCGGGTTAGCTTTGAGGCTGTCGATGATCCACCGGTTGAGGACCTTGGCCTCTTCTTTGGGCGCCGCGTCACCTACATAGGCATAACCCCAACGGATAGCCCAGCGATCGTATTCCCCGATGCGCGGGAAAAGATCGGCCTCGGGAATGCTGTCCTGCGGCTGTGCAACGTAGTTGAACCGCGCATAGTCCATGATGGAGGGCGTATGGCCATGCAGGTCGAGCCAGGCCTTGTCGCGTAATTTCTCCACGGGGACGGTGCTGCTGCTGCCCATGTTGTGCCGAAGCCCCAGCGTATGGCCCACCTCATGCGAAGAGACGAAACGGATCAGCTGGCCCATAAGACTGTCGTCGATATGCATGGTCCGTGCCCGGGGATCGACGGCCGCGGTCTGGATCATATACCAGTCGTGGAGGATCTCCATGATATTATGATACCATCCGATGTGGCTTTCGATGATCTCGCCGCTGCGGGGATCGTGGACATTGGGACCATAGGCGTTCTCGATATCGGAGGCGAAATAGCGCAGCACGGAATAACGGGCATCTTCCAAACTCATCGACGTGTCGTTCTCCGGCCAGTCGCGGGCTTCGATGGCATGTTTGAAACCGGCTTTCTCAAAGGCCTTCTGCCAATCATCGATGCCTTCCTTGAGATAAGGCACCCATTTCCGCGGCGTCGCCGGATCGATATAGTATACGATGGGTTTGGCCGGTTCGACGAGCTCGCCGCGCATCCATTTTTCGCGGTCTTCGGGTTTGGGTTCCAGCCGCCAACGGACGATGAATTCCTGATTTTCCACTTTTTGTTGCTGGTCCGAATAGACCACGTATTCGTCCGCAAAATAGCCTACGCGCGGGTCGAAAAGCCGTTTCTTCATGGGCACCTTGGGCAGCAGGATAAAGGAGGT
>JAICXX010000294.1 GCA_025934485.1 Chitinophagaceae bacterium | reverse complement strand
TCCAGCGCTGCCGTACTGTCCAGATCGTTCAGGGCTTCCAGTGCCTTGCCCGAAACCGTGTACGACGAGTCCGAAGTGGCTTTCACAAAAAGCGCCTTATACCTGGCATTCCCGAAGCCACCCAGGAGCTCGATGGCTTTGGCCTTTACGGGCCGGTTGGGATCATGCGCCGCCATCTCGGCGATCAGCGGTTCGAAGGCAGCCTGCGCTGTTTCGCTCTTCAGATCGAGCTTGTTTAATGTCAGGTTCCGGATACGGTAGTACCGGTCCTTCAACGCAGCCTTTAACAGATCGACGGCCTTCGCATCGTCCTGGTGTGCGACACAATATTCCACCGCTTCGCGCCGGTCGACGTAATTCCCGGCATATTTATACTGGAAGATATAATTGTCCAGCGTCTTGTTATCGGTTTTTTCGCAAAGCAACACCTTATCCCCGTCGAAATTCACGAGGTCCGGATGATTCGCGCAGGGGAGGGTGAAGGTATCGGTTTTGTCCTCGACCCAAACCTTGTGGCGTTCCCTGGTGGGGCCGTTATAGACATCGATGGCGACGGGGAGCCGGAAGATCTTTCCCGTCTCCTGGGTCTGGTTGACGATCACCTGCACCTGATGGGCATTGTCATTGTAGACATAGTCGATCGTCAGTTTCGGATGGCCGCTGCCGTAATACCATTGATCCCAGTACCAGTGCAGGTCTTCGCCTGTGATCGTCTGGAAGGCGAGCCGCAGATTGGCCGCCTCCGCGGAATGGAACTTATTCGTGGTCAGATAAAGGTTGAGCGATTTGAAGAAAGCGCTGTCGCCTACATAATTGCGGAGCATATTCAGGATGCGGCCGCCTTTGGGATAGCTTACATTGTCGAAGACGTCCTCTTTATCATTATAATAATACCTGACGAGGTCTTTGTCCGCATTCTCCGGTCGTTGCAAATAGCTTTCAAGACCGGCATAGTTCACAGCGGCGCCGGCGTCTTTGCCATATTTGTATTCATTCCACAAGGTCTCGCTATAGTCGGCAAAGGACTCGTTCAGCGTGATATTGCTCCAGCTTTCGGTGGTCACCAGGTCGCCGAACCAGTGGTGGAACAGCTCGTGTGCGATCACGTCTTCCCATTGGTTGCCATCGGTGAGTTCCCGGGCATCCTGCTGTGCATTTTCGGCATGGAGCGTCGCGGTGGTATTTTCCATAGCGCCGCTCACATAGTCGCGGCCGACGATCTGATCGTATTTTGGCCAGGGGTAGTCGACACCCGTGATGCGGGAATAAAAAGCGATCATCTCGGGAGTGTTGCCAAAAATACGCCGGGCAACTGACGCGTAAGGTTTTTCCACATAGTAAGCGACCTCTTTTCCTTTATACGAATCTTTGACGATCGCGTAATCGCCTACGCCCATAAAGAACAAATAGGGGGAGTTAGGCAGATCCAGTTTCCAGTGATCCGTACGCGTTCCGTCGCTGTTGTTCTTTTGACCCACCAGCAGACCGTTGGAAAGGGTCACGTACTTGGCGGGAACGGTCATATAGATCTCTTCGGTGGTTTTCTGATTCGGCTTGTCGATCGTCGGAAACCAAACGGAATTGGCTTCGGTCTCGCCCTGTGTCCAGATCTCGATAGGTTTGTTCTTGTTTTCGCCCTTGGGATTGATGAAATAAAGCCCCTTGGCATCGGTGATCGCCGTGCTGCCCTGGTGTATCTTCAGTTCGTTGGGCTTGGCCGTATAGTCGATGAACAGGGTATAATCTTCTGTACGCTTATAAGTCTTGGGCAGGTGTATGTGCAGGACCATGCCGTCATAATCGTATTTGAGGGGTTCGGTCTTACCGTTTCTATCCAGGGCAACCTGGTGAATATCCATGCCCTTGGCGTCCAGGTCTACGGTGTCGGTGGAATAAAAATGAGGTTTCAATGTCACCCAGGCCTTTCCATACATATAGGCCTTATCATAATCGAATTTGACTTCCAGTTTGGTGTTGACAAGATCATCGTATTTGGTTGCCGCTGCGCGGTAAGTATGTTTCCAGGGCTCGTTACCCGGCGGGGGTGTCTCCTGCTGCGCGTATGCTACCACGGAGCAGCCGATGACCCCTGAGAGCAAGGTTACCAATAACTTTGATCGATGGCTCATGTTCATGTGTGTATTGATTTTAGCCGCTGGAAGCGGCTTGTCCGAAGGACAGACGTTAGATAATATCAGGAAATGCGCTATTTTCTTTTGACGGCGCATTTCCTGTTTTTTGTTCGGCGATAAAGATAATCGTTTCCCCCTTTGCGCTCTTTCCTTCCATCCCTCGTCCCACCCGCCCGTCCCCGCAACTAACACTCGTTTTCCGTAACTTGCACGCTACACACCCTAAAACATGCCCAAGGTCAGTCTGGTCATTATAATGTTGTTGCAGGCAGTGACGAGCTTTGCCCAGAACTATTTCGTATTCATCGGCAGCGATAACCGGCAGCCATTCTATATACGCGTGGACAGCGAATTCCATAGCTCTTCGGCTGAAGGGCATGTGATCCTCTCGCGGTTGAAAGACGGCAATTACAATATCACCCTCGGTTTTCCCGGTCAGACCCAGCCCGAACAACATTATTCGTTTAGCATCGGTGGGAAGGATCAGGCATTCGAGCTGCGGTCGCAAGATGCGGGCAGCTCTGACCTCCGGTTATATGACCTGCAAAACAACCATTGGCTTTCGCCGCAGGGTGGGGGTGGGGGCATAGCCTCCGGCGAAGCCCGATCCACGGGTGTCAAAAAAGACGATGCCTTCTCTCGCATGATGGCCGGCGTGGTCCATGATACCGCCGTCTTATATAATAGCTATGCCATGGAGCGGGCACTCAGCGACAGTCCTGCCAATGCTACTGTCCAATCCGCCCCTGTCCAGACCTTAACCACCGCCCAGTCTCTAACCACTACCCAGTCGCCAACCACCACCCAGTCCGGGCCACCCGACACCGCGAGCGCGACCGCTGCCATCACCACCCCCCCCACGACGCACCCCTCGTCCGATTCGACCGCCAACAAACCGGCCGATACCACCATAGCCGCCACTAGCAATTCAGCCACATCGCCGTATGGTGCAACGCCGCCCGCGACCTCATCGGCCAGCGCAACACCGCTTCCCGCAGCACGGATCATCACGATGGCCCACCAGCCCGCCGCAAGATTCAACGACTCCAGTGCTACGTCCCCTTTATATCGCTCCATACCGAAAGACTCCGCCGCAACAGCCGCACACATCACCAAGTTAAGCGAACGTCACACGACAAAAAATGTCCGTCTTGTGTATGCCGACCGGTCGGGTACCAAAAAAGCAGATACTATTGATGTCGTCATACCCATTGATTCTCCGGCCACGGCCAAAACCGCCGGCCACCAGCCGCATGCCGCCGACAGCAACCATGTCTCGGCTGCACGCACGCATGACCCCAACGCCGATACTCCCGCCGTAAGTTCAAGTACTGCCTATCGGCCGACGGATCCCCCGACGCCATCCGCCGCCACCCGGCCCCATCCTGCGGATTCCAGCCATAAGCCCGGTAAAACGATAGTCTTTGTGAACTCGGATTGCCACGATTTCGCCACGGATTTCGATGTCGACAAGCTGAGGATCAAGATGCTTCAATCCAACGGCGAGGAGCGCATTGCCCTAGCGCGCAAGGCATTTAAAGTCAAGTGCTTCTATACGCGGCAGATTCGCGCGCTCAGCGACGTCTTTACGTCGGACGCCGCTAGATTCCGCTTCTTCGAAACCGCCTGGCCCTTTGCCGCAGACGAGCACTTCCACGAGCTCTCCGATCTGCTCACCGACCCGGTCTACACTGCCAGGTTCAAAACCATGACCCACCAGCAATAAAAGCCGTCCCGACCGATCCCCGGCATCTGGCACGCGGCCCCATCGGCATCCGCCTCCAATCGGCATCCGCCTCCAGCCGGCATCCGCCTCCAGCCGGCATCCACCTCAACCCGGCATCCGCCCCCCGGCTAGGCCCGCCCGTCCCAGCTAGGCCCGCCCCACCCGGTACCCGCCCCCCGCCCAAGCCCCCGCCCCCCACCCAGGCCCGCCCGTCCCAGCCCGGCATCCGGCCGTCCAAGCCCCCGCCCCACGTGCTCCCGGCACCCTATCTTTGCGTTTATGCCCAGATATTTCTTGGAAGTCGCCTACAAAGGCACCAGCTATAGCGGATTTCAGATCCAGGACAATGCCTCCTCCGTCCAGGAAGAGGTCGAAAAAGCCCTGAAGATCTTCTATCGCCAGTCCTTCACCCTCACCGGCTCCTCCCGGACCGATACTGGGGTCCACGCCATACAGAACTTTTTCCATTTTGACTACCAGGGAGTTATCGAAGAGCGGGTGCTATACAACATCAACGCCATCCTCCCCCCGGATATCGTCCTGAAAGGCGTCCGCCCCGTGGCGCCCGACGCCCACTGCCGTTACGACGCCCTCAGCAGGGAATACCGGTATTACCTGTACAAAAAAAAGAATCCTTTCGTGGCGGACCGCGCCTGGTTCTACCCGTATACACTCGATCGGGATAAGCTCCGGGCGGCCGCGGCCCTCCTGGTCGAATTCCATGATTTCACCACGTTTTCGAAGCGGAATACCCAGGTCAAAACCTTCCTTTGCACGATCTATGAGAGCACCTGGAATGAGGAGGAAACAGGACTGGTTTATCGCGTCAAAGCCAATCGTTTTTTGCGCGGAATGGTGCGCGGATTGGTGGGTACGATGCTGCAGGTGGGAAGGGGTAAACTCAGCGTCGAAGATTTCGCGGAGGTGATCCGGCAGAAAGATAACAGGCGCGCGGATTTTTCGGCGCCGGGTCATGGTCTTTTCCTTCATCATGTGTGCTTCCCCGTTAGTATCTTCGAAAACGATCACTGACCGAACGATGCGTTTATACGATCCGTGTCGTTCCTACCCGTTAGTCCGGTGCATCGCGAAGGGCAAAAAAATTATTTCACTCAAAGGTGCGCGGGCACTATGTTTCACGCGATGTGCAAATAAAACTTTCAAAAAATATTTGGCAGCATTGTGCAAGCCCTTATCTTTGCAACCCGATTCGAAAAACACGGCTCGTGAAAAAGCGAAAGAGTGAAGTGAGGAAGACAAAAACGACGCCGTAAATGCTCACAAAAGATGAAGATCGTGACGCATAAAAGTGGACGAGATCGGATTAGTTCTTTGCAGACGGATGACGCGAGATAATTACGAAGAAGGATTACGAAAAAGGATTGCGAAAAGTGAGGGAAAAATTTGGTGATAACAATACTAATCGTATCTTTGCCGTCCGCTCTAAAAAATACGGATTGATTCGCTAAAAACGGAATGCTGGTTGTGAATAACTTCGCAGCAAAAAATAGCAGAAAGTTTTTGGTGGTTTAATAAAGGCTCTTACCTTTGCATCCCGTTCGAAAATAACCTATCGGTTGTGACGAGAGGGACGGCAAAAAAAGGCCGAAAGATCTTTGAAAGAATGGAAGCAACAGCGCATAAATTTTGAATTTATGGTAAGGTTATATTAGCGAAAGAAATCGACAATATGACCGTCATTTCGAGAGAAAATGATAGTCAGCGTCAAACAACATTT
>JAICXX010000128.1 GCA_025934485.1 Chitinophagaceae bacterium | reverse complement strand
CCTGTACGTGTAGCGGTAATTTACTTTTGTGATCGATCACGATAGTTTGTTGGTATGTTCAGACATATAAAGGAAGCATTATTGCCCGGAACAGCCAAAAAAAGTTTTCAGGGCCCTTCGGTTTCGCAATTGAATTTTCGTTATATTGTGTCAAACTAACACTATGATCGACAGAAGGAGATTTATACGTCTCGCCGGCGCTGGCGCCGCAGCCACCGCATTCGCTTCCTCCACTATCCGCGCCCTCGCAGCCGGTAACAGTCCGAAGGCGCACGCCATCGGGCTTCAGCTCTACACGCTCTTCCCCATCATGGACCAGGATCCCCGCGGCTATCTGAAAAAGGTCGCCGCCATCGGTTATTCCGAGATCGAGTCGGCCTATAGCAAGCTGCCCGGCTTTTACGGGATGAAACCAAAAGAATTCAACGCCACGATCCGTGATCTCGGCATGACCTGGGAGTCGCATCACGTGCTGGGCGCGCCCTTCCATATGCCCAAGGGCGCCAAGCCCATGCTCGACGCCAACGGCAAGCCCCTCACGTTCCCGCCCATGCGTAATCTCACGGAGAATAGCCAGGAGCTCGTCGACCAGGCGGCCGCAGGCGGCATCCCCTTCCTCGTGTGCGCCAATATTCCTTTGCATTCCACCGAAGAGATCAACAAATCCATTGCTGTGTTGAATAAGACCGGTGCTGCCTGCAAGAAAGCGGGGATCACCCTCTGCTATCATAACCACACGGAGGAGTTCGTTCCCGTGGATGGCAAGACGCCTTACGAGCGGCTGCTGACCGAGCTCGATCCCGATATCAAAATGGAGCTCGATCTCTGCTGGGCGACGAAGGCCGGCGTCGACCCCGTGGCGCTGTTCAAAGCACATCCGGGCCGCTTCCCGCTATGGCATTGCAAAGACCTGGCAAAAGACCATTCGGGACCCGTTCCGGTAGGCACCGGTGTCGTCGATTTCCGCCGCATCTTCGCCCACGCCCAGGACGCGGGCATGCAGCATTTCTTTGTCGAGCACGACATGCCCAAGGACGCCTTCGCCAGCATCACCACGAGCTATAACAATCTAAGGAAGATCGTAGGCTAGACTCTTCAGCATATTTGTCAGGAGCCTGCCGGCTACCGGATCGGTGGCAGCCTTGTCCAGCGACGCCTGTGACAGGTATAGCACCCCTTTGTCGCCGATCCGGACGACAGGGAACCCCCGCAGCTTTTCCATCGCCGTCACCCGCTGCTCCATGTTGCCGGAGAGATAGCCATGTACCCGCGTGAAGCTGGCGGGAGCGGATAGCTTTTCCCCTCGCATCACCTTGAATGCTCCGGCGCACACAATCGGCGCCTCCCGCTGATTATTGTTGAAATTCCTTATATCCAGGGGCTCCAGCCCGTCAAAGACCGACGACTCGGGGATATCCATGTTCATGATCTCGCCCTTGCTGTCCAGCACGCCTTTGATATACTCCGGATAGACCGCCGTTGCCATCGTACCGGGGTTCAACCACAAGACTTTGCCGCCGGCTTCTATGTATGATCTTATCTTTCTCAGCGCATCGAGCGAGACATTGCCCGGATTCAGGCCCGCCAGCACCAGCGGCCTGCCCGCCGCGACGCCTTTGGAACCCGCCGCCGCAGCCCAGGTGCCTTCATAGCTCACCCCCAACCCTTCGTGATCCGCCGCCTCCAGCCACGTCTCGGTAAAAGGCACGGTATGTGTCCGCGTGGCATTGACATGCTCGTCATGCATCAACCTGCAGAACCGGTTCGCCAGCCGCGCATCATTCGGCCCCAGCGGCATCGCCGCTCCGTGAAAAAGCTGTTCGAGCTCTTGCCCGGGTCGGCGGGTGAGGATTTTACCTTTGCCAACTCGCTGGTGCTCGACGAGCGGCAGGACGCGTGGTACGGACTGATCTTCAACAACGAGAAATATCACAGCGACCTGCAGCTCGTCAAGGGCTCGTTGTCCGGCCCCGCCTATTCGGCCGTCGGCAGCAAGATCCCCTATCCTTTTCATGACATCGAGTCGTTTGCCGATCTCTATTATAGTCCTGCGGCTGGTAAGTTCCTGGCCGTGGTCTTTTTTACGGATAGCACCGCTTCGCGGCCCGCGCATACCTGGGTGCATCTTTATTCCCTCGATGGGCCACCCGAGCCTTATGTCGCCGAGCCGGCTTCTTTGGCTTCGTCGCCCGGGGATCGCCGTATATATATAGGTATCGCTATCCTCTTCGTCATGGGTGCCAGCATCGTCTTTTGGCTCCGGCGTCGTTCGACCGGTATGGCCGCCGATCGCACGACCTCGAATGGCGCCGTCACCCTACCGGAAGCCTCTCCCGTGACCGAGCCACCCGTCGCGACGGATGCCCATCCGCGCTCCGCGATCTACCTCTTCGGCGACCTCCAGGTCTTCGACACGGAAGGGGGCGATCTCACCAAACAGTTCTCGCCGTTGTTGAAACAGCTTTTCCTGCTAATCTTTTTGCATTCGCTCAAAAACCGGCGGGGCATCAGCTCCGAAAAGCTCAACGAGACCCTGTGGTTCGACAAGGACGAGAAAAGTGCGCGGAACAACCGTTCGGTGAACATCGCCAAGCTCAAGGCCTTGCTCGACAAGACGGGCGGGTGCAACCTCAGTAAGGAAACGGGTTACTGGAAGATCGATGTCGATCCGTCGGCGGTGCGCGTCGATTACGTGGATTATCTCTCGATCACCGACAACCGCGAGCGGGTGACCAAAAAAGCTGTCGAGGCGCTGGCGGCCATCACGCAGCGTGGCAGTCTCCTCCATGACGTGGAATATCCCTGGCTCGATCCGTTCAAGTCCGATGTGTCGAATCATGTGATCGACACCTATCTCCATTTCGCGCGGCAGGACGCCTCCGACCCCGAGTTTATGATCATGCTCGCGGACTATATCTTCTACTTTGACTCCGTCAATGAAGATGCCATGACGATCAAATGCCGCGCCCTCGTCCAGCTCGGCAAGCATTCTCTGGCGCGGAACACGTATGTTTCGTTCGTTAAAGACTATCGCCAGATCTATGGCGAAGACTTCCAGCAGGACTTTCAGCGTGTGGTACAGGAGTAAGCCGCGGCTCGGGCTGGCCCTTCGCCCGGCAGGGCCACATCGCCCACGTTCGGGCCCCATTCCAAAGATTTTTTTGCCCGCATTTCTCCAAATTCCCTATCTTTGCAGTCCCAAATTCGTCTCTGTAGCTCAGTTGGTAGAGCAGCTGACTCTTAATCAGCGGGTCCACGGTTCGAGCCCGTGCGGGGACACCAGAATATCAAGCGCTTAGAAGCACACTGCTACTAGGCGCTTTTTCATTTGATACATGATTTGATACATGTTTTTGAAATCAGATTTTATTAAAAAACTTGCGGACTTTTCGGCTGGCTTCCGGACCTTTTCAGGAATTCCTTATATTACTGCTCCGCGCTAAGGATTCCTAGAATAACCATATCATAAATCCATGGAGCCAATCTAACTGATAAGGCTCCATTGGCCATAATCAATCAGTAACCGTATGAATGTTCAAAAAGAAACCATACTTCTACCCACACAGCCCCATACCCTGGGATGGCTAGGGAATCAATTGGTTTGTCACGAAAATGGAGAACAATATTATCCGGAATATGACGCATATCCCGCGTGGAGAGAAATGCCGAAGATGATGGGATACAGCTTCGGCGCTCAATTTGATCGGGTTATTACTTCTAAAAACGGCCAATATACTTTGCTTTATACCAACTTGGGTACCAAGGGACTTCTATTGAGTAAGCCCAATGAAGTACTTAGAGAGGTTAACCGTAGTTACTATTGTGCTGATGTATATGAATATCCGGCGATATTCTGTGAAACAGGAGGTCGCACGTTTCTCGTTCATTGCCCTTTAAAATATTGCCGCTTAGATTTTGAAGATGTTGAAACAGGGGAGATTTTAACCAATACACCTAATAGAAATCCGCGAGATTTTTTCCATTCCAGACTGGAGATTAGCCCCGATGGACGATTCCTTATAAGTAAAGGCTGGGTTTGGCACCCATTGGACGTAATTGCTTTTTACAAAATCGAGGATTGCCTGAAGAATCCGCTACTACTTGACGAGACTACTAACATTGCAATCGATGCTAAAGAAGAAAACGAAGAAGAGGAATTTGGAAGCAACTTCGAATTTTGTTCTGCAAGCTTTGCCAATAATGAGCTCTTGCTGACTGTTCCAACCAATGCAAATACCATGTTGTACTGGTGGGATATGAATAAAAACAAAATGGTGCATAATGTGGAGACCGGCCAACAACTCGGTAATTTACTGGCCGTTGATCAGAATTGGGCATGGGATCTTTTTGAATACCCCAAATTAATTAACCTTGTTACCGGCAAGATCGAATGGCTAGATCAAAGTATAAACTCGGGAAAACAAAACTCAGCGATCATAGGAACACAAGGACTGCCTCCGATTGCCTGGAACCGAAATACAGGCAAACTCGCAATAGGAGGAGAGAATAAAGTAGAGGTTTTGAGTCTTTCATCCCACTAGCCCAATCGTATTAGGCGGCAACAGACCCCTTACCGGTCTTGACGACTTTCTGTAATTCGCTTTGCAAAAACCCTTTCAAGCTCAAATCTTCATCCAGCATCGGCCAATGGACACCGGTGCCACCCCCGATTAATTTATATTGCTGCAATTGATTCTTATCCGCCTTTTTAAGGAAGGGATAGGCAGACAAGTTTTGGGTGAGGGCAACCTTGGTATTAAGAATGACAAGCATCATATCCTGCTCCGGATGAAAATCCAGTGCCTCGATTCGTAAGCCCTCATTCATGATCAGGCTTTCGATAGCATCAAACTGATTATTTGCCGAAGTACTCATACCACTGTTTAATAAAGATGGAAATATTTTCATGGGTTATTCTTATTATGTCGTTTTGCTCCTTGGAATTGAAGCCTTTAAAATAGGCAACCGAAAACGCGGGCTCCAGCCATATTTTTGCTTCAGCATCACCCTTTTCTACATGAATATGAGCAGGCTCATTATTCTCATTGCTATAGAAGAAGAACCGATAACCGTCAATTCGCAGAGCCGTCGGCATCAGAATAAATTTAAGATTAATTACTTGAATTTCATACGCATGAGACCGAACAGCAGGCGATGATGCAATGCAAAGATAAGAAAATCAATAAATTAACACTACAAAGCATGGAATTTCAGTCGGTCCACGGTTCGAGCCCGTGCGGGGACACAAAAAAGAAGCACCTGGAAGCCTATAGCGATCAGGTGCTTTTTCATTTACGGCCGACCATCACAAAGGCTTTCCATCCAGTATAACTACCTTAGCCAACACGGCGGCATTGGGCAGCGACGGTTGGATCGCTATATTCGACGCCGTGTAATAACCCACTGTTACCCCACCGACCTGGTGGATGGCATTGTAAGAGATGCCGGCGATCGTTTCCGGTATGGCATCAAAAGTGGTTCCGCCATCGAAGGAAAGATAAACTTCTACGCCTCCATTCTGGACCACCACATCGTCTATTTCCGGCACGGAAATGTCGACCTTGTAATAGAATAACCCTGAATTGTCCAGCGTCCAATCTCCCGGATTGATCGTATAGGTGGCCGAATACACCTGGTTGACGGACTGGGTAACGGTTTTTGTGCAGGCGCCAAAACAAAAGACAGCGGACAGCGCCAAAATGGCGGTAAGCATCCTGGTGATTTTCATGTTGAAGTGTTTGCCGGTAAGATGCAACTACAATGCCGAGGTTTAATCGGATTGAGATTAGATACACATTAAATTCAACGCAGACGCGGCAGGCCTGTCACAAGCCGATGCAGAATTTCATACGTATGGCAAAAAAATAAGACGAGAATGAGCAAATCGAAGCTTAATTCCAGCTAAATTGCCAGGCTCATCTGCAAGAATATGAACACACTCACCTGGCTGCTCGCCTGCGTCCCGATACTTTCTTTCGGCTTCCTGCCGGTCGTCGCCACGCGGATAGGCGGACGCCCGGTCGACCAAACCATGGGCACGGCATTGGGCAGCATCGTCTTCGCGGTGATCGTCACGCTCATCCGCAGGCCGGCGTTAGACGCGCACGTTTTTCTCATCAGCATGTGCTCGGGCCTGTTCTGGGCGGTTGGGTCGTTTGGGCAGTATATGGGAATAACGTATCTCGGCGTGTCGCGCTCTATCCCCATCTCCTGCGGCACACAGATCATCTTCGCGTCGCTCATGGGCATCCTGCTCGGCGACTGGGTCACGCCAGCCGCAAAGATCTATGGCTTCGCCGCGCTCGTACTGATCATCATCGGCATCGTCTTCACCTCCTACCAGTCACGCGTCAGGGAAACAAGCGCCACGGGTACAGGCGTAGGGGGAACAGCCGCACCCGCCAGGAAAAAAAACGCGCAATGGGGAAAAGGCATCGGCGTCAACGTCATTTCGAGCCTTGGCTTCACCGGCTATGTCGCCGTCCTCAAATATTTTCACGTCAGCGGCTGGGACAGCCTCCTGCCGCAGTCGGTGGGTCAGGTCATTGGCACCATCGCCATCTCCTTGATCCTCTTCCGCACCCTGCCCTTCGACAAAGCGGCCGGCAAGAACGGTATAGGCGGTCTCATCTGGGCAGTGGGAAATATCGCCCTGTTGCTGTCGCAGGCGGCAATAGGGCTCGCCGTCGCCTACCCCATCGGCCAGGCGGCGATCATCGTCAGCGTGCTCGGCGGCGTCTACATCAACGGCGAGACCAAGGATAAAAAAGAATGGCGACACACCTTTACGGGTATCGCCATCATTATCGCAGGACTATTTTTGATCTATCTCAGCAGCGTCAACGAGGTGCATTAAGCTGCGGGGTGCTTTTAGATATGCTTCAACACCTCCGCGCCAATCGCGTCGGTCCCGAGCACTTTAGAAGCCGGCGTCGTCGAATCGGCGATATCCCGCGTGCGGAACCCGGCCTTCAACACCGCATCCACGGCACTGATCACCGTATCAGCCTCGGTCTTCAGCCCAAAAGAGATATCGAGCAACAGCGCGGCCGACAAGATCGACGCGAGCGGGTTGGCCACACCTTTACCCGTGATATCATGCGCCGATCCGTGAATAGGCTCATATACCCCGGTCCCTTCGCCCACAGAAGCCGAAGCCAGCATGCCCATGGACCCCGCGATCTGCGACGCCTCGTCGGTGAGGATATCACCAAAAAGATTGGCCGTCACGACCACGTCGAACCGCCGCGGGTCTTTGATGAGGAGCATCGCAAGCGCATCGACAAACTGATGCTCGACATCGACATCGGGATAGTCTTTCGCTACTTTTTGGACAACCTCACGCCAGAGCCGCGACGTCTCGAGGACATTGGCCTTGTCGACGGAACAAAGCTTCTTGCGCCGCGTACGGGCGGCCTCGAAGGCCTTGCGGGCAATGCGTTCTACTTCGAAGCGGGAATACTCGGCAACATCGAAGGCGGTGTCGCCATTGTTCTTACGGCCTTTCTCACCGAAATAGATGTCGCCGGTGAGTTCGCGGAAAAAGAGTATATCCGCCCCACGAAGTACTTCTGGTTTAATACTGGAAGCGCTAAGCAGTTCATCAAACAGCTTTATAGGCCGCAGATTCGCATACAGCCCCAGCTCTTTCCGCATCTTCAGCAGCCCCTGCTCGGGACGCACCTTGGCGGAAGGATCGTTGTCGTATTTGGGATGTCCCACCGCACCAAACAACACGGCGTCGGACTTACGCATCTTCTCCAGCGACTCATCGGGCAACGGACTGCCTGTCGCCTCGATGGCCACATGACCGATCAGCGCGGTGTCATAGGTAAAGGTATGACCGAACTTTGCCGCTATCTTGTCCAATACTTTCTTACCGACGGCAGTGACTTCCTGCCCTATCCCATCTCCGGGAACGATTAAAATGTGTTTAGTTGCCATGCGCAATATTAAATTAAATTCAGCATTTTCTGTGTCGCCTTGATCGCGGACACCGTCTGATCGCTATCCAACCCACGTGTTTTGAATTCGCGGCCATTGGAAACGGTCCAGGTGATCACCGTCTCACAAAGCGCATCCGTCTTGCCACCCGGCGGGATGCGAACGCTATAATCCGCCAATACCGGCAGCTCGAGCTTTTGCTTTTTATAAACCTTGCGAAGAGCATTCATAAAGGCATCATACTGCCCATCACCCTGCGCATGTTCCTCGAAGATCTCGCCATCGATCGAAAGCTTCACGGTGACGCTTGGACGCAGATTTTTCGAATGCGTGAGCACATAGTTCTCGATGCGAACCCGTTCGTGGATCGCCTTGCTGTCGAGGATGTCGGAAATGATATACGGGAGGTCCGCCTGCGTGACTACTTCTTTGCGGTCGCCCAGCTCGATGATCCTGTTCGTCACCAGCTTCAGATCGCCCTCGGACAGCTGTATCCCCAGCTGCGCCAGGTTGTTCTCGATATTGGCCTTGCCGCTGGTCTTGCCCAGCGCATATTTCCGCGTACGACCGAAACGCTCGGGCATCAGATCGCTAAAATAAAGTTTGTTCTTTTTGTCGCCGTCGGCATGGATGCCCGCCGTCTGGGTGAAGACATTCTCACCCACCACGGGTTTGTTGCCGGGGATACGCACACCCGAAAATGTTTCTACCAGTTTGCTCACCCGGTAAAGCGAGGCCTCGTTGACCCGCGTCTTGACCTGAGGGAGAAAGTCGTTCAGCACGGCTATCGCACTCGCCAGCGGCGCATTGCCGGCCCGCTCCCCCATCCCGTTCACAGTAAGATGGATACCTTGTGCACCCGCCTTCACTCCTTCCAGGACATTGGCCGTACCGAGATCGTAGTCGTTATGCGCATGAAAATCGAAATGCAGCGAGGGATAGCGCGCAACGATCTCGCCCACAAAGGAAGCTACCTCGGAAGGGATCAGGATGCCCAGCGTATCCGGCAACATGATCCGCCGCACAGGCTGAGAAGACAAAAAATCCAAATAAGCAAAGACATAATCCCGGCTGTGCCGCATGCCATTGCTCCAGTCTTCGAGATAGACGTTGGACTCCAGTCCTTTCTTCCGGCCCAGGGCGATCACTGCCGCCACTTCCGCAAAATGCTGTTCGGGTTTTTTCTTAAGCTGATGAGTAAGATGATTCAGCGAGCCCTTGGTCAGGAGGTTCATCACTTTCGCGCCGGCTTGCTTCATCCAGCCAATCGACACATCGTCGTCGACAAAGGTCAGCACTTCGATCCGATCCAGCAACCCGGCCCCTGCAGCCCATTTCGTGATGGCCTTAACCGCCGCCAATTCGCCTTCGGATACCCGCGCGGAAGCGATCTCGATCCGGTCGACATTCAATTCGGTGAGCAGCAGTTGGGCAATAGTCAGCTTTTCGGGCGGTGAAAAAGAGACGCCGCTCGTCTGCTCACCGTCCCGGAGGGTCGTATCCATGATCTCGATAGCACGCGCAGAAGGGGACATGTAGTAGTTCGTTTAGTAGATGCTTTTCCCGGCAAATTCCTTGATCTCGCTCTTCATCGCCTGCAAATAATCGATGTCATCGAAACCATTCGTCAGGTTGTGCTTCTTATAGGTGTTGATCTCGAAGGACTCGTGATCGCCGGTAGTCTTGATCGTAATCGTTTGCGCCGGCAGGTTCACCTCTAGCTGCGTGGCAGGATCGGCCTCGATGGCGCGGAATATCTTGTCCAAAAACGCCTCACTGACCTGAACTGGAAGAATACCGATGTTCAGTGAATTGTTCTTGAAGATATCGGCGAAAAAGCTCGATACGACGCAACGAAAACCGTAGTCATAGATAGCCCAGGCCGCATGTTCCCTGCTGCTGCCGCTGCCGAAATTCCTACCGCCTACCAGGATCTTCCCAGTATAAATAGGATTGTTCAGCACAAAATCCCTTTTGGGGGTATTGTCGGCATTGAAACGCCAGTCGCGAAACAGATTGTCGCCAAAACCTTTGCGTTCGGTAGCTTTTAAGAACCGGGCCGGAATGATCTGGTCGGTGTCCACATTCTCGATGGGCATCGGCACCGCACTGCTCGTTAAGACGGAAAATTTATCGTAAGCCATAAAAAAGTCAAAAAGTTAATAGAGTTATTCGGCCAGTAATGTCCGGGGATCGGTGACGACGCCTGTGACTGCCGCGGCGGCCGCTACCAGCGGGCTCGCCAGCAATGTCCGCGCGCCAGGGCCCTGGCGGCCTTCGAAATTGCGGTTGCTGGTGCTCACGGCATATTTGCCGGCGGGTATCTTGTCGTCATTCATGGCCAGACAAGCGGAACAACCCGGCTGACGCAGCTGGAAACCGGCCGCGACCAAAATATCCAATATCCCTTCGTCCTTGATCTGCTGTTCGACGATATGGCTGCCCGGAACGATCCAGGCGGTGACGCCGGGAGCTACGTGACGATCCTTGACGATCGACGCGAAGGCCCGGAAGTCTTCGATCCGGCCATTGGTACAGCTGCCGACAAAGACATAGTCGACCTTTTTGCCCAGCATGGCGTCGTTCTCGTGAAAGCCCATATAGCCCAGCGATTTTTCGTACGAACTCTTGCTGCCACCCGCTCCTGCCGCCAATGGAATGTGCTGTGTGATACCGATGCCCATGCCCGGGTTAGTGCCGTAGGTGATCATCGGTTCGATATCGGCGCCGGAGAAATGATACTCTTTGTCGAATGTCGCGCCCTGTTCCGTCGGCAGCGTCTTCCAGTAGGCGAGTTTCTTGTCCCATTCCGCGCCTTTTGGTGCCTTTTCCCGGCCCTTGATATAGCTGAAGGTCGTCTCGTCGGGAGCGATCATGCCTCCGCGGGCGCCCATCTCGATGCTCATGTTACATACCGTCATCCGGCCTTCCATGCTCATCTTCTCGAAGACCTCGCCGGCAAATTCCACAAAATACCCGGTAGCGCCAGCGGCTGTGAGTTTGGAAATAATATAAAGTACCACATCCTTGGGTGTGATCCCGCGACCCAGTTTCCCATCGACGTTGATCCGCATCTTCTTAGGCTTGGGCTGCATGATACACTGCGAGGAAAGCACCATCTCCACTTCCGAGGTGCCGATGCCGAATGCGATGGCGCCAAAGGCCCCATGGGTGGAGGTATGACTGTCGCCGCAAACAATGGTCATCCCCGGCAGGGTGATCCCGTTCTCGGGTCCTACCACATGCACGATGCCATTCTTGGGATTGCCCAGACCCCAATGCGAAATGCCGTATTTGGCCGCATTCACTTCCAATGCTTTCAGTTGATTGGCACTCAGCGGGTCCTGTACCGGCAGGTGTTGGTTGATGGTGGGAGTATTGTGATCGGCCGTGGCAAACGTCTTCTCGGGGAACAGCACGCTCAGATGGCGGCCTTCAAGGCCCAGAAAAGCCACGGGACTCGTCACTTCATGGATAAAATGACGATCGATAAAAAGCACATCGGGACCATCCGCGATCTTCCTGACCACGTGCGAATCCCATACCTTGTCGAATAATGTAGCGCCGCTCTTGCTCATTTTCCAGAATTTAAAAGAAGATGCAAAATTCTTAAATAATATCCATATTGTATGGTTTTCAGGTAGATTTTTTCAAAACATCCGTCCAGCGGCGCTAAATGCTATCTTTACCTAAAGGGACCTTCATGCCTGACCCGCTGCTTTCCACAGGAAAAGAGAAATTCTTTCATACCCTGATCGAACATCACCAGGGTATTATCGCCTTGCTCGACAAGGACCTTAGGATAGTATTCCGCAGCGCCTTTGGCGAAAAATCCACCGGCTGGTCCAATGATGAAATGGCCTATGTTCCCAATAAGTTTACCGATCCCGAAATAGTGGACGAGGTCAGGGCCATCTATCAGGACGCCATCGCCAATCCGGACAAAACCATTCCCATCGCCACGCGGATGAAGCATAGGGACGGCCAATACATCTGGCTGGAAGGGACTGTCACCAATAGATTACACGACCCGGATATTCGCGGGATCGTCGTGAGCATGCAGGACGTCACGGTTCAAAAGAACACGGAAGAAAAACTGCGCCAGCTCAACCGCCTTTATCTTTTTATGAGCCAAATGAACCAGGCGATCGTAAAAGCGCCGGACGCGACAACACTCTTCCGCGAGGCGTGCCGCATCGCCGTCGAAGTGGGGCAGTTCCGCATGGCCTGGGTCGGGCTCCTCGACAAGACGACAAACAATATTGTTCCCGTGACGCATGCCGGCGAAGAGGCCGGCTATCTGGATGGGATCGTGAGCATTTCCCCCGATGTTCCGCCCGATAAGATGGGACCCGGAGCCCGCGCCCTCAACACAGGAAAGTTGATCCCTTGCAATGATATCGGTACAGCGCCGGAAATGGCCCCCTGGCGTGAAGCGGCGCTGGTCAGAGGCTATTTTTCGTCCATCGCCATGCCCTTGAAACAATCCGGCAAAGTAGTTGGACTGGTTTGTCTTTACTCGGGTAAAAAGAACTTCTTCGATGCCGAAGAAACGGCCCTTCTCGACGACCTGGCCAACGATATTTCCTTCGCCCTGGAATTATTTGAACAGGAGACGCGTCGGATGAAAGCGGAGCAGGAACTCCTGCAAAGCAAGCAAAGCTATCAGACGCTTACCGAGATATCCCCGGTGGGTGTCTTTCACACCGACGCGGGCGGTCTCACCACCTATGTGAATCCGCGTTGGTGCGAGATCTCCGGGATGTCTGCGCAAAAAGCACTCGGCAATGGCTGGCTGAAAGCGGTCCATCCGGATGATCTCCAGGCCCTGGAGATAGAATGGCAGCAGGCCCCGAGTGAACAACGGCCCTCCACTTACAGTTATCGCTTTGTCCATCCCGATGGATCGGTTACCTGGGTGCTCGGGCAGGCCGTTCCGGAAAAAGGGATCGAGGACCAGATCATCGGCTATGTCGGCACCATCACCGATATCACCGATCTCAAACGTGCAGAGGAAGAATCCGATAAAGCGAAACGGGAGGTTACCAACCAGGAACGCCGCTTCAGAGCGCTAATCGAGAACAGCAGCGACGGTCTCACGATCCTCACCGCGGATGGGATCATACAGGATATCAGCCCCACCGGTGCAAAGCTCAAGGGTTATTCCCGCGAACAGCTCGTAGGAAAAAGACGGTCCGATATTGCCTATCCCGAAGATCAACCCATGCTGCAGAGCCTGTTCCAAACTGTCCTCGCCAACCCGGGAAAACCATTCAACGCCGAATACCGTACCGTCCGTCCGGATGGCAGCTGCCGTTGGCTGGCCGGCACTTTCAAAAATCTGTTGCACGAGCCCTATCTCCAGGGCATTGTCGTCAACTATCGCGACATTACCGAAAAAAAGAATAATGAGATCCGCCTGCAAAAAAGTGAGGACCGCTATCGCCGCGCGGAAGCGATGGGCAGGATAGGACACTGGGAATGGGACAGGCAAAAAGATTACCTTTCCCTATCGGATGAGCTCTACTACCTCCTCGAAATAGACAAGGCAAATTTTGGGAACCGGTGTCATGAATTCCACGACATGCTGCATCCCGCCGATAAGCAGGGCTATCTGATCGCCCAGGAAGCAGCAGTAACCAACGACGAAAAACTGGATATCACGGCGCGGGTCATCACCCCGGGAGGAAACACAAAACATGTGCACATCCTGGCGGAGCTCGTACCGGATGAAACCGGAGCGCCGCGATACCTTTCCGGCACCTTGCAGGATATCACGGAGCAGGTGCTCGCTAAAAACCAGATCATCAATGAACGGAATCTTTCCGATTCCATTATCAATAGTCTCCCCGGCGTATTTTATCTGTTCAACCGGGAAGGCCAATACCTCCGCTGGAACAAGAATTTTGAAAAGGTCTCCCAATATACCAGCGAAGAGATAGCTCAAATGCGGCCCGCCGATTACCTCGACGATGCAGAAAAAGAGCTTGTGTTCCAAAAGATCGAGAATGTTTTCCGCACGGGAGAAGACTCGGTTCAGGCCTTTTTCGTGCGAAAAGACAAGGTGAGGATACCCTTCTATCTCACCGGCCGGGCGATCCTTTATGAGGGACAACAATGTCTTATGGGAGTAGGGTTGGATTTTTCGGACAGGGTTGCAGCGCAGGAAAAGATAAAAAAAGCCAATCAGCAGCTTCGCGAGCTGGCCGCGCATCTGCAGAATATCCGCGAGGAGGAGCGAGTCGAAATCGCCCGTGATATCCACGACGACCTTGGCCAGCAGCTTACGGCCGTTCAGATAGCGTTGTTCCGCCTTGCAAAACAATGGAAACACGAGGTGGAGCTGGAAAAACAGCTACAGGGCATCACCGATATGACAGCCCAGGTGATCAAGTCCATCCGTCGCATCTCTACCCAGCTTCGGCCCGCCGTGCTCGACGATATCGGCCTGGTAGAAGCCATGAAATGGCAAACGGAGGAATTCCAGAAACGTTTTTCGATACCCGTCACAGCTTTTTTTTCGGCTATTCCCGATACCTTACAGCAGGACATCGCCGTTGCCCTGTTCCGCATCTACCAGGAAACGCTGACCAATATCGCCCGGCATGCCGAAGCCACCCATGTGCAGGTGAGGCTCACCAGCGATGACCGGCAGCTCATGCTGGAAGTACAGGACGACGGCAAAGGGGTCGACGAAGAAATGATAGGCTCTAAACGCACCCTTGGACTGTTGGGTATGCAGGAGCGGGCGTTGATGATAGGTGGAGAATTTATATTCAGCTCTACTCCGGCTAAGGGGACGAGCATAAAAATTTTGATACCACTCGAAACTAAATAACCAAAACCTATGCGTTTTTTGATTGCCGATGACCACGCTATCGTTCGAAAAGGCCTGGCAGGCGTGCTGCGTGAAGAGTTTCCCTCGGCCGAAGTGATGGAGGTCGGTGATGCCGAATCCCTTTTTAAAACAACGCTGAAAGGCGAATGGGATATGATCATCAGCGATCTTTCTATGCCCGGCAAAAGCGGCCTCGAGATCCTTTACGAGATCAAACAACACCATCCCGACATCCCCGTGCTTATCCTGAGCATCCACCCCGAAGAGTTGTACGGCACCCGCGTTCTCCGCGCCGGCGCATCCGGCTATCTTAACAAGGACGCCCCGCCCGCCGTGCTGATCAAAGCTATCCGCTGGATCCTTCAGGGACGGAAATACATTACCCCGACCATCGCCGAAAAGCTGGCCGACGACGTCTCCTTCAATAAAGGGAAAACATCCCACGAACTGCTGTCGAACCGCGAGCTCGACGTTATGAAATTGCTTGCGGCCGGCGAATCTCTCATCGGCATCGGCGAAAAGCTGTCCATAAGCCCCAGTACGGTAAGCAGCTTCCGCAGCCGGATACTAAAAAAAATGCAGCTGGCGTCGAACGCCGAGCTTACCCGCTACTGCATCGAGCACGGTCTCATCTAGGCTAACGAAGACTCGTATGATCGCCACAACCGTTGTAGCGGAACCCCTACAGCGAATAGGGCCGCAACCCTACATTCTATTCGCTTGAAGATCATTAGTTTTACGCTGTCCGTAACTAAGTAATCCTTCAGAGCACATGCTACACTTTCTCATTGCTGACGACCATTTTGTGATGCGGCAAGCCATCATTCAGATCGTAAAAGACGATTGGCCCGATGCCTTCTGCGCCGAAGCCAACGACGGCGCCGAGCTGGTCAGCAAAGCTAGGGACGCTCCCTGGGACATCATCATCTCCGATATCTCCATGCCTTCCTTATCAGGCATAGAGGCCCTGACCAGGTTAAAAGAGATCATACCCGAGACTCCCGTGCTGCTGACCAGCATACACGGTGAGAACAGTTATGCTCTAAAAGCCTTTCGGTCCGGTGCCGCTGGCTTCATTCCCAAACCGTTGATCCAGGTGGAGCTGGTCAAAGCGGTAGTCACCGTCCTCGGCGGGAAAAAATATCTGACCAGCGAACAGGCCATCCAACTAGGGTCCCTGTAGCCGATCCTTTACATCCCATGGCGATAACACCCCGTCAAATTGGCCGCCTCAGCTATTTCCCCTTCCCGCTATCCGTCTTTTCTTTGCACCCGATTACAAAGCCGACGAAGGCAGGCTTCAGGCACATTTTACAAGAAAATGAAGTGGCGATTAAAAGACTTATTGGTAGGGCTTTTTGGTGCGCGCCGGCAAAGCGAAGAAAAATACCGCGTCCTGTTCGAAGAGGCTTCCGATGCCATCCTGATCAGCGATAACGCCGGCCAGATCCTGGAATCGAACAGATCCGCCTCTCATCTCTTTGGTTATACACATCATGAGCTGACGCAGTTGAAGCTCGCCGATGTCTATGCCCACAAACACAGCGTGGAAGCATCGCTACCCTGCATCACCGATAAGGTCTGCCGTACGGAGATCAGGATTGTCCATAAGGATCTCCATCGGGTTCCCGTGGAGGTCACAACCCGGCTGCTTTCGGATGGACGTTTTATGGCCATCCTTCGCGACATCAGCGAGCGAAAGAGGGAGGAGGATCGTATCGCCAAAGCCATCATGGCGGCGGAAGAAAAGGAGAGACAGCATATCGGCCTCGAACTGCACGACAACATCAACCAGATATTGGCCAGCGCGCACATGACGCTGCATGCCGCAAAAGATTACTACCCTGATATCGCAAAGACACATGAGCTGATCACCGTTAGCCGGCATCGGATCGAAGAAGCACTTCTCGAGATCAGAAAATTGTCACATCAGCTGGCGCCCGCCGTACCCGATGGAGCCCTGCTGAAGGACGTTTTCCTGGAGTTGCTCAACAGTATCGACGTTCGCAAAAAATACAAGATCGACTTCCAGTTCGACGAAAAACTCAACGATGTCGCTAACGAAGTGATCATGCTCAATCTCTACCGTATCCTGCAGGAACAGCTGAAGAATATCATCCAATATTCGGAAGCCCGGCATATCGCCATCAACATTACGGTCGTCGAAAAACGCATCTCATTTACCATCCGGGATAACGGCCGGGGCTTCGATACCCGCGGCGTTAAAAAAGGGATAGGGCTCAACAATATCCGCAAAAGAGTGGAGGCCTTATCCGGCAAGTTCACTTTACTCACCGCACCCGGTGAAGGCTGCATGCTGATCGCCGAAATCCCGTTTTAGATCCAAATCCATTCAAAGCTTGCTGTACATCAGCCAGGGCCGCGGCGAAGCCGCGGCCCTTTTTTATTTTTGCTTGTATCTCCATCCCGAATAGACGAACACCCGGCGTCTGTGGCGGCCCTTATAGATAAAAACGATGTCCCGGAATGAAGACTTTCCACCGGGCACTACCTTATAGGTCGATGCCCAGGCACCCGGACTGTCGTCCCACGCAGTTTTGGCAACGCTATCAGCGGCCAATATCTGCCGGTAAGTTCCTCCGACTTCGGCGATCAGGTAATCGTTCTCCACAAAAGGGCCGCCGGGCGGGCCATTGCCATGGTCGATCATAAATGCATACTGATCTTTTCCGATCAGCAGCGGTTCGAGTATCGGCGCATGTGAAAAAGAACCATAAGCGGCTATCGCCGGCTGAAAGACCTGTAGCCGCCAGCCGCTATCGATCCGCACGAAACGCGCCATACCCAGCAATCCCCCGGTGAAACGCCCCATCTGAATTCCATCAGGGTCATAACCTGAATGATTAAAGCTCATCACCTTGTGCTCATTGCCACTCGAATCGGTG
>JAICXX010000131.1 GCA_025934485.1 Chitinophagaceae bacterium | reverse complement strand
TTCGCCGCCGAGTCCTTTCAGAATTTGTTGGCCAAGTAGGTCAGTTTTACGGGCCCGCGGCCTTTTGCGTTGTCAGGTACGGCGGAATTGCGGCGCGGGAGGTCTTCCGCGAATCGATGACACGCCATGAACTAACGTAAATGCACATACCTTTTTAAACAGTCTTCTCGGGCAGCCGCCAGGGCGCCGTGACGCGTGATAAGAACGCCCTGGCACAATAATTTCTACGCTACGGGGTAAGCCCATTCATATGGAAAAAGGAAAGGACACCGGCGCAAGCGGAAAGGAAGCCGGCACCACGCGAAGGGAATTTCTGACCACACTGGGTCTCGCTGGCGCCGGCTTCGCCCTCGCGCCTTATGCTCCGGACGACGAAAAAGATAAACACGCACCCATCCGCTCCAGCCAGCCCACGGCCACCGTCCTCACCATCAACGGCAAGCGGGTAGAGCTGGTGCTGGCTTCGACCACGACGCTGCTGGACGCGCTGCGCGATCACCTAAAGCTCACAGGCACGAAGAAAGGCTGTGATCACGGCCAGTGCGGCGCCTGTACCGTGCTCGTCAACGGCCAGCGTATCAACTCCTGTCTGCAGCTCGTAGGGCTATGCCACGGGTCGGGCGTGGTGACCATCGAAGGTCTCGCGCAGGGCGATCAGCTGCATCCTATGCAGGCTGCCTTCCTGAAACATGACGGCTTTCAGTGTGGTTATTGTACGCCTGGGCAGATCTGTTCGGCCATCGGGCTGTTAAAAGAAGACCATGCAAACACCGACGACGAGATCCGCGAACAAATGAGCGGCAATATCTGCCGTTGCGGCGCTTATCAAAATATTCTGAGTGCGATCAAGGAGGCACGTTAATCGATACCATGTATCCTTTTACACTGATACGACCCGAATCACCTGCGGCAGCCATCAAAAACGCCACGAAAGGGACGAAGTTCATTGCCGGCGGCACTAACCTCGTCGATCTGATGAAGCTCGACATCGAGACACCCACGGCCCTCGTCGACATCAATGGCCTCGAAGCGTTCAATACCATCGAAACCTTGCCGGATGGCCGTATCCGCGTGGGCGCCCTCGTAAAGAACAGCGCCCTTGCCTGGCATTCGGAGATCGCGCGACGGTTCCCCTTGTTATCACAGGCCCTGCTCAGCGGCGCTTCCCCGCAATTGAGAAACATGGCGACCACCGGCGGCAATATGCTGCAGCGTACCCGCTGCTATTATTTCTATGATCCTGCCTTCCCCTGTAACAAAAGGGTTCCCGGCTCAGGCTGCCCCGCCATCGACGGCTATAACCGCAACCATGCCGTCCTGGGGACCAGCGAACATTGCATCGCCTCGCATCCCAGCGATATGTGTGTGGCGCTCGCGGCGATCGATCCGCGGGTCATGCTGCATGGACCCAGGGGCGAACGCTCCATCGCCTTTGCAGAATTACACCGGCTCCCCGGCTCGACGCCGCATCTGGAAAATACCTTGTTACCCGGCGAGCTCATCACAGCCATCGAGCTCCCCTCATTGCCCTTTGCCGTACATAGTCATTATCTCAAAGTACGCGACCGCGCATCCTATGAGTTCGCATTGGCCTCCGCCGCCGTGGCGCTCGATATACAAGGCGGCACCATCCGCGCTGCCCGCATTGCGCTTGGCGGGGTAGGGACGAAGCCCTGGCGGTCGAAAGCCGCGGAGAAGACACTCGTCGGGGCCGCCGCGGGTGACGCCACCTACAAGATAGCCGCCGACGCGGCTTTGAATGGCGCCATCCCGCATAAACACAATGCCTTCAAGATAGAGCTGGCAAAACGAACCCTCGTCCGCACTTTAAACATCGTAGGAGGAAACGCATGAATAAAGAGATAAAAGGTAAGCCATGAATAACGAGATCACGGGCAAACCCATCGACCGGGTCGACGGCCGGCTGAAGATCACCGGCGGTGCGCAGTATGCGGCCGAGTTCCCTATGAAGGATCTCGCCTATGGCGTAGCCATCACCGCTACGATCGCCAAAGGACATATCGCTTCCATCGATACCAGGGCTGCCGAAAAAATCCCCGGGGTCTTCGGCGTGCTGAGCTATAAGAATTCCATGAGTCTGCATTTTCCGCAGGGCGGTGACCCCGGCAGTGGGAAATATGCCGAAAAGGACCTGTTGCCCTTACAAAGCGACCGCATCTTCTATGATGGACAAATGATCGCCGTCGCCATCGCCGACACGTTCGAGAAAGCGGAATATGCGGCTTCGCTCGTGGCGATCACCTATGAGCCGGAGACAGCCGTCCTGGAGATCGAACCAAACGCGTCAAACGCCAGGCAACCAAAGACCGGGCTGGGCAACCAGCCAATGCAAACGAAAAGAGGCGATGCATCCACGGCCCTTGCAAACGCGCCGGTGACTATCGACTATACCTATACGACACCCGTTTATCATCACAACGCGATGGAGCCACACGCGACTACCGCGCAATGGACCGGCGACGAGCTCCTGATCTACGATTCCACCCAATCCGTGTATGGCTCGCACTCCCTTATGGCCAATATGCTTGGGCTGGAGCCTGAAAAAGTGCGGTTGATCGCGTTGTATATCGGCGGTGGCTTTGGTTCGAAAGGATTCTCCTGGCCCAACACCGTGGTGGCGGCCATGGCATCCAAGCTGGTGGGCAAACCGGTACAACTGGCGCTGGCAAGACAACAAATGTTCACCACCGCGGGCCGCAGATCCCAAACGATCCAAAACGTCAGCCTGGGCGCCGATCGCGACGGGAAATTGCTCTCGATCCGCCACGCCTCTATCGTCGAGACCTCCTTTGTCGACGAGTTCATCGAGCCCTGTGGCGTCGCCACCACCATGCTCTATGCATGCCCCAACCTCGAGGTAACGCACAAGGTGGTAAACCTCAACCGCGGCACCCCTTGCCCCATGCGGGCCCCGGGGGAGTCCGTGGGTACCTATGCGCTCGAGGCTGCGATGGATGAGCTGGCAGTAAAATTACAAATGGATCCCATCGCGCTGCGGCTGGCCAACTATGCCGATGAAGACCCCCAGAAAAAGAAGCCGTTCTCCAGCAAAAACCTCCGGGAGTGTTACGAGCAGGGGGCCGCAGCCATCGGCTGGAAAGATCGTAATGTACAACCCGCTTCCATGCGGCAGGGCCGCTACCTCGTGGGCTATGGCATGGCGACAGCCACCTATCCCGCTAATCGGAGCGCGTCGACGGCCCGGGCGATCCTCTTCGCGGACGGGCGTGCGGAGATCGAATGTTGTACACAGGACATCGGTACCGGCACCTATACGATCATGACGCAGATCGCCGCCGATGCGTTGTCGCTGCCCATAACAAAGGTAAAGGTCAAGTTGGGGGACAGCGATTTTCCCAAAGGCGCCAATTCCGGCGGTAGCCAGGTCTCCGCGAGCGTGGGCCCGGCCATCCGCGCCGCGGCCATCGACGTCGTGGGCAAACTCGCCAAACTGGCGGTGCAGGATACGGGTTCGCCGCTGCATGGACTGGACGAGAAGACGATACAGGCAAACAACAGCGGCATCTATTCTTCCGCCGAACCGCAGCGCGGGGAGTCCTTCCAGGCCTTGCTGTCGCGGTTACGGCTGGACCGGATCGATGCCCTCGCCACCACCAATGTCTCTACCCGCGCCCCCGAGGCCGGGCAACCCGAGGCCATCCGGAACTATTCCTTCCATAGCTGGGGCGCACAGTTCATCCGCGTATTGGTCGACCCGGACCTGTATACGGTGAAGATCGACAAGGCAGTCTCCGTGATGGACATCGGCAAGGTGCTGAACCAAAAGACAGCGACCAACCAGATCATGGGGGGAATGATCTTCGGCATCGGGATGGCCCTCATGGAAAGCAGCGTGTATGACCCCGCACGCGGGCGGGTCGTTACCCGGGACCTGGCGAACTATCTGGTGCCCGTTCATGCCGATATGCCGGTATTCGATATCCGGTTTATCGACCGGCCGGACGTCTTGATCTCGCCTATCGGCGCCCGCGGCATAGGGGAGATTGGCATCACGGGCACGGCGGCGGCCGTTGCCAATGCCATTTATCATGCCACGGGAAAGCGGGTACGCGATCTTCCGATAAGTCTCGAAAAGCTCATGGACTGAGCAATTTTTTCCCCAAATTTCCCCAATCGCCCGTGCGGGTGTCACCTCAAATAAACAGGCACGATTTTTCCCCCTTCTTTCACAATGCGTCGACAGTCAGATTTCAATTCCGCAATGCAGCGGACCGAGGAGAGTTACCATAAAATGGTGGAGGAGGTTGAAGACTATGCTATCCTGATGTTGGATGCGGAGGGGCATATCCTGAACTGGAACCGCGGAGCCGAAAAGATTAAAGGATATAAGGAACAAGAGATCATAGGCCGGCATTTTAGTTGTTTCTATCCGGCGGAGGACCAGGCTGCCGGTCTGCCGGAACAGCTGCTCAACCGGGCACGAAAGGAGGGCAAGGCCGTTCATGAAGGATGGCGCGTCCGCAAGGATGGCACGAGGTTCTGGGGCAGCATAGTCATCACGGCGTTGCACGACGAAACGGGTGCGATCCTGGGCTTCTCCAAGGTGACGCGCGATCTCACCGAACGAAAATTGTGGGAGGACAAGCTGCAACAGTATGCGGCCCGCCTCGAAGAGCAAAACCGCGAACTGCAGCAGTTCGCGCATGTTGCGGCCCATGACATGAAGGAGCCGCTGCGCAAGATCCAGTACTATCATTCGATGCTGCTGGGCGAGTCGCTTTCCCCCGACAAACAAACACTTCTGTTACAGCGATCCGCCGGGGCCGCCGCCCGCATGCAGGGCCTTATCGAGGACCTGCTCGCATTTACCCGCGTGTCGCAACCCGTGGAGTCGTTCGAACAGATAGATCTCGGAACGATAGTGGCGGAAGCGTGGGAGTTCTATGGCGAAACGGTGGAACGTATTCAGGCCGAACTCGAGATGGATGAGCTGCCGGTCATCACGGGTATCCCCTTTCAATTGCGACAGCTTTTTTTGAATCTTCTGGGCAATTCCATCAAATACCGGAGCGCCGATCGGCCGCTGCGCATCCGCATCACGTCTTCGGTCGTCGCGGATAGGCCCGATGCCCTCCAATTTTATAAGGTATCCCTCAGCGACAACGGCATCGGCTTCGATCAGGAGCAAGCGGGTAAGATCTTCGAGATATTCCAGCGCCTGCACCGGCGGGATCAATACCCCGGTACCGGCATCGGCCTGGCCATCTGCCGCAAGGTGATGGACGGCCACAAAGGCTATATCTTCGGCCATGGCGTGCAAGACGGTGGTGCGACCTTCGATTGTTATTTCCCCGTATAAGTCTTCCCGTTTGGCTAGGAGCCGGAGCCGTGGCATTCCAGCATGCTCTTCGTTACCCCGCGGAGCTCGGCCGAGGTGGAGGGTTTCTGAAAATAGTTACACGCCCCCGCATTGAGACAGCGCCGGATATCGTCTTCCCGGCGCGAACTGCTCCAGCACACCTTCGGGATGGCCGCATAGCGCGGATCTTTTGCAAGGGCTTCGAGCACCTCGGCGGCATTGAGATAAGGCATCTTATAATCCAGGATGATAAGCGATGGTAATTCCGCGTCGGCGAGTTGGGTGAGTTTCGCCAGGGCCTCGCGCCCATCCGAGACCGTCTCGACCTTGAGGCCGGGGGCCAGCTCTCTGATCACTTCCGTAAGCATTTCCTGGTCTTCCAGATCGTCGTCTGCGAGCAAGACACGATTTTTATTCATAACTATACTATCAGGGGGGTTGAACCCTTCTAAAGGCATAAATCATGCCGTCCCTCAATGCGGCGCCGTCCCCGAAAGCTTGCTCAGATCGAGGGTCTCATCCGCGATATGATCGGGAACGAAGCGGTCGTCGACGATAGAATCCATCGGGATGCGTTTGCCGAGTATGCCCATCTTGATGCCGATATCCTGGATCTGCTGCAGGTCATGTTTGTTGGGCGCGAGATTCACATACTCGACCCGCGGCGGATTGGTGGTGAGGACATAGTTGAGGACCTTGAGATTCTGCCGAAAATAAGGCGCGGCAAGCTTCGCGGCTTCGGCGCGGTGCGTCTCGGCCCATTTGCCGGATTGCGCGATACCGCGGACCAGGTCCCGAACCACGTCCGGATCGCTCTTGATCAGGTCTTCGTGTACCACAAGCGCGCAGGAGATAAAATTCGGCCAGATATCGCGGGCATAATAGAGCACCCGGCCATAGCCGTCCATCTCCGCCTTGGCGCAAAAGGGTTCGCCGACAAAATAGCTATCGATAGCGCCGGAGGCCAGCGAGGTGGGCATATCGGGCGGCGGCAGCACCACGAAGGTGATATCCCCCGGCTTGAGGCCATAGTCCATCATCAGCTTCGTCATCACGATGTGCTGGTTGCTGAAATTGCTGGGGATCGCCATCTTCGTGCCTTTGAGATCGGCAAAGCTCCGGATCTTACTATTCTTGGCGACGATGATCTCCGAACCATCGCGATGCCCGAGATAGCAGATCTTGACCGGAACGCCCTGTTCGCGCAGTTTCATCGCCAGTGGCACGATCATAAAGGTGGCCATGATCTGTTTTGATTTCAGGGCGTCGGTGACGGTGGGAAAATCCGTAAAGAGCCGGCTGTTGAAATTGGTGTTCGACACCGTGGTCTTCGAGGCATAGTCGGTCACCGGGCAGGTGAGATGACAGGTCACGGGGAGGAAGCCGATGGTGAGGTCGCGATGCGCCCGGGCATTCGGGCCTTCGTGGATCACGTCTTTGTCGGCCTGCCCCAGCGCGGACCAAGGCTTGTAACGCAGCAGCCCCAGCGCCACGATCGGCAGCGCCAGAAAGGCTATGAAGATGGGTTTACTGAATCGCATATTTCAAGAATTTATCGATGTACCTGTAATCCTAACTCTTCCAAAATCACCCGGGTGGCTCCCACGACCACATCATCCGTAGGATTTCTCGGCCTGGGCGCCTGGATCACCAGCTCGCGGACGATCCGCGTGGGCCGCTGCGACAACACCAGCACCCGGTCCGCCAGCACCACGGCCTCTTCGATATCATGCGTCACGAAGACCACGGTGCGGGGTCGTTTTTCAAGCAGCTGGACCAGCTCCTGTCGCATCCGTATCCGCGTCTGGTAATCGAGCGCGGAAAAGGGCTCGTCCATCAGCAGGATATCCGAATCGCCGGCGACCACGCGCGCCAGCTCCACCCGCTGCCGCATCCCGCCCGATAGCTGATGCGGATAGTGATCCCGGAATTGACCCAGGTGGATGAGCTCCAGCAGCTCGCGCAGCTCCCGCTCTTGGCGGCCCTTGTCCTTCACACCCCGCAGCCCCATGCCGATGTTCTCCCCGACGGTGAGCCAGGGGAAGAGACCGTCCTGCTGATAGACGGTGCGTACCAGGCCTTCTGTGCGGACCGTGCCGCTCACCGGCGTGAGAAAACCGGAAAGCAGATTCAGCAGCGTCGTCTTCCCGCAGCCGCTGGGGCCTACAAGCACCACCAGCTCACCCGGCTGGACGGCCAGGTTGACCTCGTGCACGACTTGCAACCCATTGTAACCATGTGCTACCTTTTCGAGCAATAAACTACCTGTGGTACGACTATCTTTCATAACCCCAACGGACATTTGATAATTTGGTGAATTGATACAGGATACGGTCGATGCCCATGCCGATGAGGCCGATGACGATCATATAGCATACGGCGGAATCCAGCCGCAGGCCGTTGCGCGCTTCCCAGATGCCATAACCGAGACCATCCTGACAACCCACCATCTCCGCGGCGACGATCACCACCCAGGCGATGCCATAGGTGACCCGAAGCCCGGTGATCAGCTGGGGCAGCACGGCGGGAAAGGTCACCTTCGTGAGCAGTTCCCAACCGGTATACTTGTAGTCATGCGCGACCCGGAAATAGATGCTGGGGATCGTGGCTACCGCAGCCATCACGGTGAGTACGAGGGGGAAGAAGGTGGACATAAAGATCAGGAAGAATGCCGGTTTGTCGCCGATGTGAAACCAGAGGATCGCAAAAGGGATCCAGGCCAGCGGCGACAAAAACCTGAAGAAATTCAACATCGGCAAAAGGGCATTGCGGACCCGGGGCTGCCGGCCCAGCCACAAACCCAGCGGAATGGCCAGCAACGCCGCGACGTAATAACCCACGAAGACTCTCCACAACGAAGCCACGACGTCATTGACCAGTCTGCCGGCTTTGAACTCTTCTTTAAAACTCAGTAATACCTGGCCGGGAGAAGGCAATGCATAAGCGGGAAAGACCCCCGTCCTGCAGGCGAGCCACCAGATAAAAAGTGCAACGATAAAAACAAGCAGGCCGGGGATAACCTTTTTCATGCGAACGACAAGTTTGAAAAAAAATCAACAAGTTTGAAAAACGTTCCCGGTCTATACGCAAAAGCAAGTAGGACATCAAGTTACTGATTTTTTGCCAACTTCGGCGCGTTTTTCCGGAGATCGAAATATTTACAAATGGGGCCCACCAGGAAAAGCGCATAGAAAGGCGCATAGATATACCCATACAACCTCAGGACGAACTCCACCAGCGCGACCCCGATCACCACGAGAATGCGGCCTCTTTTGGTCGACACCCCGGTTGCCGGTTCGGTGACCATGAAGAAAACGAACAGCTGATACATCGGCCCGGTGAGCGGCGACAACTCGGCCAGAAAGGCGTCATGGGTGATCAGGCTGCGGACCCAGGCCAGGACGGCAAAGCTGATCACATAGGCGATAGAGACGTGCAGACGTTTGGCCCGGTGGACGATCACCAGCCCGAGACACCAGATCACGGCCATCGCCGCGAGGTTATTGCCCCATTGGATGCTCAAGCCGGCCACGGCAAGCGGCGCCATGAACAGCATCCAGGAAACGCCGAAATTCGATGGGTTCCACAAATGCCGGCCCTTGTAACGCAGCACGTATTTGGATAGGATCGAGAGCAGTGCACACATCGCATACGGCCACATCATGTTGGACCGGATGAGGATGCCGATGCTGATCCCGCTGATATAAGCGCTGGCAAGGTTCTTCCGCGTATGCAACACCGTTCTGGCCAGGATGATCTCCGAGATCAGGCAGGTTACCACCGAGACTACCAGATTGAGATAGCTGTCCAGGATACCATAGGTGAACTGACCGACCAGCAGGATCAGGGTGAGAAAGGCGGGCGGGACATATTTGAAGTTCTCCGGGGTCCAGAGGCGGCTGAGCTTATTACTGGGGACGGTCTCTACATTCGCTTCGGGCATCGGGGTTTAGCTTTTATTTTCTCTAATAACGTGAACACTATCGATGGCGGGACTCGCCAGCTCGTCTTTACGGCCGGAGGGCCAGGTGATGATCGCTTTGTCGACCCGCTGAGCCGCCCCCAACCCAAAATGCAATCGATGCTGGTTCTGCGAGGAGAACCCGATGCCGCCGGTGACTACCTGCACTTGTTCGTGGCCATTCCATTGCAAGACGATCGTCGCGCCTACCGCATCGGCATTGCTCACCGTGCCATGCAGATCAAAGTCGATCCAATGGTTGCCGCTCACCACGGTATTCTTATAAACCAGCGGGATATTGTCCTGGTTGGCGACGATCACATCCAGCACGCCACGGTTCCAGAGATCGGCGAGCGCTACCGCCCGCCCGTCATAGTCTGCGTAGGGGCATACATTGCCGGAGACATCGGTGAACAAGCCGTTACCGTTATTGAACCAGATCTTGTCCTGCTGATAGCCGCTCTGACTCTTGCCATTCATCGCTGGCCAGTTGTCCGCATCGCCGATGATGGCTTTATTGCCACCCGTGACCTTGGAGTAATCATACCAGTAGTCGGTTCCTTTTTTGCCGGAAATATAGCCATTGGCAACATATAGGTCCTCATTGCCATCATTGTTCAGATCGCCGAACTGGGCGCCATAGCTCCAGCCCGCATTGAAGATACCCGAAAGCTGCGCAAGATTGACGAAATGCGGATCGGCAGACGGCGCCCCCTTAGGTTTCCAGTAATTATTACCTTGTATTAGTATGCCCTCCTCGGTGATATTGGTGGTATAGACGCCGGTGACACCGCTGTTGTCGAGATCCCCAAAGGTGACGCTCATCCCGCTTTTGGGGATAAAGCCTATGCCGGCCTTTCGGCCCGCTTCGACAAAACGTTTGCCGCTGTCGTTGAGATAGAATTCGTCTACATTGTAATCGTCGGAAACAAAGAGCTCCGGATAGCCGTCGCCGGTGAAATCGGCTGCGCCCGCGGCCAGCACCCAGCGCGTGGAGGTCAGCCCATATTGCTGCGTCACGTCCTGGAAATGCCCGTGGCCCATGTTCTTCAGCAGATATTTCCGTCCACCGTTGTTCGCATACCGGAAGCTTTCGGGCATGATCAGCGAAGTCTTTAGATGTTGCAAATCGAACTGTTCGCTATAATAGCCGCCGATAAAGAGATCGAGAAGCCCATCGTTGTCGAAGTCGAACCAGATCGCGGAGTTGGCGTTGACCCAGGCCGGGAGACCGCTCCCTTCGGTTACGTTGATAAAGCGGCGGCCGCTGTCGTTGCGGAAAAGTTCCGGTTTGCCCCATTTGTACAAAAGCAGGTCCTGGTACCCATCGTTGTCAAAGTCGCCCCAAACCGCACCCATCGAGGAACCGGTGCCGGTCTTGTTGACATCGCCGATGCCCATCGAGTCGGCGACGTCGGCAAATTTCCCGTCGTGAAGATTGTGGTAAAGTGCGTTATGACTTCCATTACCGCTGTTAGTAAAATAAATATCATTCCAGCCGTCGTTGTCGAAATCACATATGGAGACGGCCGCACCCATGGACGCGATCTGTGCTGCGATGGGTTTCAGCCGGGGATCGAGATCGGGTGGGGTATGACGAAAATCGATGCCGGCTTCCTTGTTCACGGGCTCGAGATAAAAGCCGTATTTCTTTAAACTCCGGGCTTCCTGGTCACCGCCCGCGGCATTCGGCTTAAAGGAAGTTCCGCCGGAAAGGAGGACACTGGCTACAAGCAATCCGATGAAGACAATGGTCACGATGATCCTGGCTACGCTCATATTCGGCAAGTTATCATAAAACGGAGCAAGATCAAAAAAAAGGCTAAATTCGGGCCCTTAGTTTTTAAAGATGAGCAAATTATCTTTTGTTTTTCTGGCTTTTGCCGGGTTGCTGATCGCCGGTTGCAGTAATAACAATAGCCATGTGACCACCGGCACGGGCGACAGCACAGACCCCAGTTCGCTGGCCAGGACGTTTCTGCTACAGAACAAGTTCGATGAAGCCGAAGCCGCTTTTGTAAAGGCGATCCAGCTAAAGCCAAACGACGTCGCCAACTATGTCGATCTCTCGCTGTTGTACATCCTGCAAAAGAATTATGACGACGCCGAAAAACAGGCGAAGGCGGGTCTGAAGCTCGTTCCGGGCGACCCGCGGCTGATGCTGACGCTCGCGGAGATCGAGCAAAAAAAAGGCGACACCGCCGCGGCTACCGGTACCCTTAACGAGGTGACGAGGGCCGATCCCAAAAATGTCAAGGCCTGGTATATGCTGGTAGACCTTGGACCCATCGCAGTTAAGAAAACGATGCTACTCAAGATCGTTGACATACAGCCCGCCAATATCGTCCCTCGACTCGAACTCGCCGATATGTTCGCGCAAGCAGGCAAGCCGGATTCCTCCCGGTATTATCTCGAAAGTGTAAAGAAAATTGCACCGGAATTCGTGCCCGCCACGAATGCCGCGTATCAAAAAGCTATATCGCTGCTCCAGGGTGGCCAGCCCGCCGCGGCACTGCCCTTCATGCGGCAGTTTCATGATCTCATGCGGGTCACGCCGCTCTATGCGCAAGGCGAGGACGCACTGAGCGCCCCGGGGTTGCTCACCGGCTCCCCTAATTTCTCCACCGGCAGCGGCGAAGCACAACAATTCGCCGGAGAATCGGACATCCTGCACAGCATGAAATTTACCGATGCCTCGAAAAGCATCGGGCTGGTGATCTCCAAGCCCACACAGGCCGAACATACCGTGCTGGCCATGGCCGATTATGACGCTACAGGGAACGTCTATGTCTATACGAGCTTTACCACCGGCGGAAACACGGATGCTTATCTTTTCAAGGGACAGATGGGCAGCTTCGCGGAAGCCAAAGCCGCCGCCGGCATCGGTCATGATGGCGTCGATCTCGCCGCCGAATTCGCGGACTATGACAACGATGGCTTTCAGGATCTTTTTGTGGTGACGACTAAAGGCGCGGTGGTATACCACAACAATGGCGACGGCACCTTTGCCCGCGTCAAGGAAGACATCGGCCTGCACAATCTCACCGACGCAAAGAAATTGTTATTCGCCGATTTCGACCAGGACGGCGACCTCGATCTGTACGTCGCGCAAAAGGGTGGTAACAAGTTCTACCGGAACAACGGCGACGGCACCTTCACCGAGCAGGCCGCCGCAATGGGGCTCACGGGTGACGCCGGCGGCACGGCCGATATGGATTTTGCCGATTGGGACGCAGACGGTGACCTCGATATCGTAGCGCTCAAAGGCAGTGGCGGGATACAGCTCTTCAATAACCTCCGGCATTCGCAATTCAAAGACATTGCCGATTCGGTGAAGCTCGCGGATCACGCCTATAGCGGCACGGCCATCGCATTCGCGGATTATAACAACGATGGGCTGGCGGATATCTTCGTCGCCGGCGGCCCGGATGGCAAATGCACACTGCTCCGCAACACGGGTGATCAGGGTTATGTACCCGATCCCGCCTCTAAGGTCTTCTCCGATTCACTCCGCGATGTACAGGTGAATGACGTCGCCTTTCTCGATCTGGACAACGATGGCCACGAAGACCTCGTGGTCGCCGGGGTAGGGAAGAACGGAAAACGGGGGCTGCGCCTCTTTCATAATGATTCGACTAAAGGGTTCAGCGATGTCTCTTATCTCCTCCCGTCCACTGCCCTGCAGGGCTCGCGGTTAAAGATCGATGATTTCAACCTGGATGGCGATGAAGACATCGTGGTCTCTTCCCCCAATGGAGTGCAGCTCTTGCGCAACGATGGCGGTGATGCCAACCACTTTATCCAGGTACAGCTCACCGGATTGAGCTACGGCAACAGCAAGAACAATCGGTTGGGGATCGGCGCACAGGTAGAGCTGCGGACCGGCAACCTGTATCAATTGAAGACGGTGAAGCGGCCTTCGATGCAATTCGGGATCGGCCAGCGCGATACCAAGGACTCGACGAATACGGCGCGGATCATCTGGCCTAACGGTACGCCACAGCTGATCGTAGATCCTTCGCGGATCGAGAAGCTGGTGGAGCAGGAAAAATTAAAGGGGTCCTGTCCCTTTTTGTTCACCTGGAACGGACACAAATTCGAATTCGTAAAAGATATGCTCTGGCGGAGCGCGCTGGGGATGCCGCGTTATCTGCATGGCCGGGACACCGGCTATGCCTTCGCCGACGCGTCAAAGGAATATCTACTGATCCCCGGCGAAAAGCTGCAACCGCGTGCGGGCGTCTATACCGTGAAGATCACCGAAGAGCTGTGGGAAGCCGTTTATCTCGATAAGGCGGGATTGGTAGCGGTGGATCATCCCGATTCGGTGGACGTGCTGGCCGACGAAAGATTCGTCCCGCCGCCGTTCCCGGGTAAGGAAATATATCGCGTGGCGCATAAGTGGCTGCCGGTATCGGCCCGCGATGGGGAAGGCCATGATCTGTTGCCACGTCTATCCGCCTACGATTTTCAATATGCTTCCGGCTTCTCGCCCGGTAAGTTCCAGGGACTGGCGCAGGACCACGACCTGATCCTCGATCTGGGGGCGCATGCGGTAACGAAGGACAGCCTCCGGCTTTTCCTCCGCGGCTGGATCTTCCCCACCGATGCCAGCATCAATATGAATATGGCGCAGGGCTCGCGCTATCGCGTGAATTCACCCTCGCTGCAGGTGATCAACGCCCGAGGGGAGTGGCAAACGGTGATCCCGGATATGGGCTTCCCCATGGGCCGCGACAAGATGGTTGTTGCAGACCTTACGGGTAAATTTCTCACTGCTACGGACCGTCGGGTGCGCATCCGTACGAACATGATGATCTATTGGGATAACGTATTTTTCTCTTGCGGTTCGGATCGGGCGCCGGTGCGCCTGTCCGATGTTACGATGACCCACGCCACCCTCGGCTACCATGGCTTCTCCGGCTGGTATCGAAAAGGCGGACCATACGGCCCCGAATGGTTCGATTACGACAATGTCTCCACCGGCCAGCGCTGGCGCGATCTCACCGGATATTATACGCGATATGGCGATGTATTGCCATTGCTCGCTAAGGGCGACGACGAATACATCATCTGCAATGGCGGCGACGAAGTGACCATCGACTTCGATGGCGCGGCCTTGCCGGCCCTGCCCGCGGGCTGGCGGCGCGATTTCCTGATCTACAGCGAAGGCTGGGTCAAGGATGGCGACTTGAATACCGCCTCTGGTCAAACGGTGGCTCCGTTGCCGTTCCATGCCATGCCGCGCTATCCGTATGGCGCTACCGTTCACTATCCGCGGGATGCGGAACATCAACGATATTTGCGGGAATACGATACGAGGCTGGTAAAGCCCGAGGCATTCCGCGATGCGTTAAAACCCAATGCACACAACTAAAAAAATTATGCATATGAATCCATTACAGCCCTACGTTGCCGACTTTATCAGTCTGCTCGATCCAACTGCAAACCAGATCTTTAATATGTCTTCGGACGAAGCCGCCGATGCCGTGGTCTCGGGAGACGCGGAACGGGTCCGGAAGATAGATGGCCAGTTTGCCATCGTCGTCAAAAAGGGCAGGGAGGTCTTCATGGCCCGGTCATTGGGCCGCCCCATGCGCTATTTCCTCGCGAAGCAGGTCTCAGGCCCGCTTCTCATCGTAGCAGAGCGTATGGACGAGATCTACAATTTTTTAAAAGAGCGGGCGCTGCATCATCAATTCCATCCCAGCTATACACGGATGGTGCCGGCGCATCATGTAGTGCGGCTGGAGGTGATCGGCTGTCCCGATCCCAACCCGGTTTATACGCGGTTCTTCACGCCGCAACGCAATGTGTTGTCGACCGATCTCGATGCGATCGGCAAAGCGTATATCGCCGCACTGGCGAATGAATGTCAGAAATGGCTGATGTCCATCCCCGCCGGCGAGCCCATCGGCGTGCTATTCTCCGGCGGCATCGACAGCGGGGCGGTATTCCTCACGCTGTACCACCTGATGCTGAAGAGCGGCATGTCGCCGCAGCGGTTGAAGGCTTTTACCCTTAGTGTCGACGGGGGTGCGGATGCGGAGCAGGCGCATGCCTTCCTCGATCAGCTGGGTCTTTCGCTATTTCTCGAGGTGGTCGACGTGCCGCGTTCGGCGATCGACTATCGCGAAGCGATCCGCGTGATCGAAGACTATAAACCGCTCGATCTCGAAGCCGCGACGATGACACTCGCGCTTTGCAAACAGATCCGTGCGTTGTATCCCGACTGGAAATATCTGGCCGATGGTGACGGTGGCGACGAGAATCTAAAAGATTATCCCATCGAGGTCAACCCCGAGCTCACGATCCGCAGCGTGCTGAATAATATGATGCTTTACCAGGAAGGGTGGGGGGTCGATAAGATCAAGCATTCGCTCACCTATTCAGGCGGGCAGAGCCGCGGCCACGTTCGGTCTTATGCGCCGTCGCGCAGGATCGGGTTCGCCGGGTTCAGCCCGTTTGCGCTGCCGAACGTCATCGAGGTTGCGGAGGGCATCCCCTTTATCGAGCTTACGAATTGGGACGAGTCGGCATTGTATGCTTTGAAGGGTGAGATCACCCGTCGCGGCGTCAAGGCGATCACCGGGCTCGACATGCCCGTTTACCCCAAACGTCGTTTCCAGGCCGGAGCCACCAACGACGGTACGTTCCATGAGTTGTTTCCCGGCGATGCACATACCTACAGGACGTATTTTCATTCGCTGTATGTCTGAGCCGCCGCTTCCCGCGAGCGCCAGTGAGCGCGCCCAGCCCGGCAACCGCGAGATCGAAGCGCTGCGCCCCCCGCGCAACCGCGTCGACGCCGATCGGCCGTACCATTTCCTGCAGGAGCGCGAGACCGGCACTTTCGGCGTCGAGACCGTCAACACGCTTTTTCTCACGGGAAAAGAATGTGCCTTCAAATGCCTGATGTGCGATCTCTGGAAGAATACGCTGGACGGACCCACGCCCCCCGGGGCGATCGTCCGGCAGATCGATTATGCGTTGGCGCGACTTCCTGCCGCCGACAGCATCAAGCTCTACAATAGCTCGAACTTCTTTGATCCCAAAGCGGTGCCCGTTGCCGATTATCCCGCGATCCTCGAACGGGTACGCGGGTATCGCCGCGTGATCGTGGAAAATCATCCGCGACTGATCGGCGACGCCTGTCTGCAGTTTCGCGATGGGCTGCACGACGACCGGCCCGGCGGGCGGGGGGGTACGCTCGAGATCGCGATGGGGCTCGAAACGATCCATCCGGTGGCCTTGCCGGCGATGAATAAGCAATTGACCCCGGAAGACTTCCGCCGCGCCGCGACCTTTTTAACTTCCCACGGGATCCGGGTCCGTGCTTTCGTCCTGCTCAATCCGCCCTATATCACCGATGCACGTGAGGGTGTCCGATGGGCCGTGGAAACGGTGCGTTTTGCTTTTGAAAGCGGGGCGCAGTGTTGTTCCATCATTGCGACGCGGCCGGGCAATGGGATCATGGAGACCCTGCAAGCAGCGGGCGATTATGTCCCGCCGACGCTGGATGCGCTGGAGGCAGTGTTTACCGAAGCGCTTGGTTTGGCACGCGCACTTCCCGAACCCTCCCGTGACCCCGAACTCCGGCATCGTCGCCTCGTCTTCGTCGACACCTGGGACATCGGGTTTCTCTCCGCGTGTCCACATTGTTTTGACGCGCGCAGGGATCGCCTGGACGCCATGAACCTGACTCAAACTATACATCAACCCGTAGCCTGTAGTTGTCATGCCTGATAATTTCGATCATGCCTCCGCTCGCGCCGACCATCG